>NZ_JARVST010000035.1:0-151783 GCF_030209055.1 Pseudomonas sp. lyk4-TYG-107 | reverse complement strand
CGGCACAGAGTGGCGGTGACGAACGGTGGCAGTAAGACAGTTGCTCCCACATTTGGATCTTCTGAGTTCCTGATTACTTACCGTTGCCTTCGATGTGGCTGAGCGGCACGCGCTTCTCGATCGCGCTCGACAGCACAATCGAGGTCTTGCTGAAGCCGAACTTCGCCACGCGATTGATCAATTCTTCCAGCTCCGTCATCGACGCCACTGCACCCTTCATCATCACGCACGGATCGCCCGTCACCCGAAAGCACTCGGTCAGCTGCGGGATTTTCACCAGTTCGTCGTAGACCTTCTGGCTGCCGTTCTGGTGCAGGCGCAATTCGATCATGCACTGGATCGGCAAACCGATTTTCGACAGGTCGATGTTCGCCTGATACCCGGTGATCACTCCGGCGGCTTCAAGCTTGGCCACGCGCTCGGCCACTGCCGGGGCGGACAGGTTCACTTTGCGCGCCAGATCGGCATAGGACGCGCGACCGTTTTCCAACAGGGCGCTGAGCAGCATGCGGTCGTATTTGTCCAAGGCCGGACTCCTGAAATTGCCAGACTTTCGAAATCGCGGTTTATCCCGTCGATCTCCGTTGTTTCAAAAGTGTACCGGCGCGATAAACAGGTTTTGTAGCTTATTTTTGCTCGCGGGCCTTTCTAGAATAATTCACACCCTGCCTCTGACTGTCGAGCTGCCCATGCCTGCCTTGCGCCGTTTTTCCTTGCCGTTGATCGCCGCGTTTTTCGCGCTGTACGTGATTTGGGGATCAACCTATCTGGTGATCCGCCTCGGCGTCGAATACTGGCCGCCACTGATGCTCGGCGGGGTGCGCTTCGTGATTGCCGGCAGCCTGATGTACGCCTTCCTGCGCTGGCGCGGGGCACCGGCGCCGACCTGGGCGCAATGGAAAGCGGCGGGGATCATCGGGATTCTGCTGCTCAGTTTCGGTAATGGCGCGGTCAGTGTCGCCGAGCATACTGGCGTGGCTTCCGGCGTGGCGGCACTGGCGGTGGCGACGGTGCCGCTGTTCACCTTGCTCTTCGGGTATTTCTGGGGCGCGCGCAATACGCGCCTCGAATGGGCCGGGGTGGCGTTGGGAATTGTCGGCATCGCCATGCTCAACATGGGTTCCAACCTGCAATCGAGCCCGCTGGGCGCGGCGCTGCTGATTTTTGCGGCGGCGACCTGGGCGTTCGGCTCGGTGTGGAGCAAACACCTGCCGCTGCCGCAAGGGGCAATGGCCAGTGCCGTGGAGATGCTGGTGGGTGGCGTGGTGCTGTTGATCGGCAGCGCAGTGAGCGGCGAACATCTGCAAGCCTTGCCGCCGATGGAAGGCTGGCTGGCCTTGGGTTATCTGATCTTCTTCGGGTCGATCATCGCCTTCAATTCCTACATGTACCTGCTCAAACACGTGCGTCCGGCGGCGGCCACCAGTTATGCCTACGTCAACCCGGCGGTGGCGGTGTTGCTGGGGATCGTGTTTGTCGGCGAGACCATCGGCATGGAAGAAGCGCTGGCGATGCTGGTGATCATCAGTGCCGTGGTGCTGATCGGTCTGCCGCAGTGGCGGCGGCCGGCGCAGCCGCTCGTCGTGGAGACGCCGAAGACCGCCGTTCCAGCAGAACAGCGTGTGAATTAGGGTAAACTGCGCGCCATTGCACCCTTGTTTTGCGCAACCGCGCTGATTTTTCCTACGGTACTCCCATGACTTTCGCCACCCTTGGCCTGATCGAACCCTTGCTGCGCTCCCTCGAGAAGCTCGGCTACCAGACTCCAACGCCGGTCCAGGCGCAAGCCATTCCGGCCGTGCTGGCCGGTCGCGACCTGATGGCTGCGGCCCAGACCGGCACCGGCAAGACCGCCGGTTTCGCCTTGCCGCTGCTGCAGTTGCTGGCCATGGAAGGACCGAAAGTGGCCGCCAATTCGGCGCGTGCACTGATTCTGGTGCCGACCCGCGAGTTGGCGGAACAGGTTCATGAGTCGGTGCGCCAATACGCTGAAAACCTGCCATTGCGCACGTATGCGGTGTACGGCGGCGTCAGCATCAACCCGCAGATGATGAAGCTGCGCGGCGGCGTTGATGTGCTGGTCGCCACGCCTGGTCGCCTGATCGACCTGTTCCGCCAGAACGCGTTGAAACTCGATCAGTTGCAAACTCTGGTGCTCGACGAAGCCGACCGCATGCTCGACCTGGGCTTCTCCGAAGAACTGGCGAACATTTACCGCATGTTGCCGAAGAAGCGCCAGACGCTGCTGTTCTCCGCGACCTTCTCCGATGACATTCGCCTGCTCGCCGGGCAGATGCTCAACGATCCGCTGAGCATCGAAGTCAGCCCGCGCAACGTCGCGGCCAACACCGTCAAGCAGTGGGTGGTGACGGTGGATAAAAAGCGCAAGCCGGAACTGTTCGTGCACCTGATGCGCAAGAACAAGTGGAAGCAGGTGCTGGTGTTCGCCAAGACCCGCAACGGCGTGGATGCGCTGGTGGAAAAACTCCAGGGCCTGGGCATCAACGCTGACGGCATCCATGGCGACAAACCGCAGGCGACCCGCCAGCGTGCGCTGGATCGTTTCAAGCTCAGCGAAGTGCAGATTCTGGTGGCGACCGACGTCGCTGCCCGTGGTCTGGATATCGAAGATTTGCCGCTGGTGGTCAACTTCGACCTGCCGATCGTCGCCGAGGATTACATCCACCGCATCGGTCGTACCGGCCGTGCGGGCGCGACGGGCGAGGCGATCTCGCTGGTGTGCGCGGATGAAGTAAACATGCTCTCGGCAATCGAGATGCTCACCCGCCAGACCCTGAAGCGCCAGAACGAGCCGGACTTCGAACCCGAGCACCGCGTGCCGGATACCGATGCCAGCGGTCAGGTGATCAAGAAGCCGAAGAAACCGAAAAAGCCGAAGACGTCCGGCGGCGGTGGCGGCAAACGCAATCTGGGCAAGTGGGTCGACAGTGGCGAGACCCAGGCACCGGAGCCGTCGATCAAGCCTGTGCGTAAAGTGCCGGTGTTCAATACCGGGCCGCGTAAGCGCAAGCCTTGATCTGATGGGGCGTCTATAAGGACGCCTTCGCGAGCAGGCTCGCTCCCACAAGGGATCTCCTTGTTACTGGAGATCAGTGTGGGAGCGAGCCTGCTCGCGAAGGACGCACCTCGGTCTTCAGCCCTTACTCTGCAACCACTCCAACATTCCCAATCCCACCGCCCGGCCACTGGCAAAGCACCCGGTCAGCAGATAGCCGCCTGTCGGCGCTTCCCAATCCAGCATTTCCCCCGCGCAAAATACGCCCGGCAACGCCTTGAGCATCAAACGCTGATCCAGCGCTTCGAACGTCACGCCACCGGCACTGCTGATGGCTTCGTCCAGCGGACGGGTTTTCACCAAGGTCAGCGGCAACGCCTTGATCGCCCGCGCCAACAACGCCGGATCAGCGAAGGTTGCCGCGTCAGTCAATTCACGCAACAACGCCGCTTTCACCCCATCAATTCCGACCTGACTGTGCAGATGCTTGGCCATCGAGCGTGAACCGCGTGGCTTGCTCAACGCTGCCTGCAATTTATCCACAGGTCGGCCGGGCAACAGATCGATGTGCACCGTGGCTGAACCCTGCGTATTGATCGCCTCGCGAATCGGTGCCGACAGCGCATAGATCAGGCTGCCTTCAACCCCGGTCGCGGTAATCACGCATTCGCCCAAGCGCGGGATATCGTCGTTCAAACCGATGGCGACATTTTTCAGCGGTGCGCCGGCGAATTTGCTGACAAGCAATTCGCTCCAGGCCTGCACCTCGAATCCGCAATTGCTCGGCTGCAACGGCGCCAGTCCTACGCCTTTTTGCTCCAGGGGCAGCATCCACGCGCCATCCGAACCCAGGCGCGACCAACTGCCGCCGCCGAGGGCGAGCAGGGTGGCGTCGGGTTTGACGGTGATTTCGCCGTCGGGGCTGGTGATGCGCAGTGCACCGTGTTCATCCCAGCCGAGCCAGCGATGGCGGGTGTGGATAACTACGCCGCTGTCGCGCAGGCGCTTGAGCCAGGCGCGCAGCAGGGGAGCGGCTTTCATGTCGGTGGGGAACACCCGGCCGGAGCTGCCGATAAAGGTCTCGATCCCCAGATCATGAATCCAGCGGCGCAACGCGTCGGCGTCGAAGCCGCGCAGCAGTGGCGCGATCTGCGGCGCGCGTTCGGCGTAGCGTGCGAGAAACGCCGGGTAAGGCTCGGAGTGGGTGATGTTCATGCCGCCAACCCCGGCCAGCAGGAACTTGCGCCCCACCGAGGGCATGCCGTCGTACAGATCGACGCGCACGCCGGCCTGGCTCAGCACTTCGGCGGCCATCAGGCCGGCGGGGCCACCGCCGATGATGGCGACGTGAGCGGGGTGGGGGGCGGAGTTCTGGGTCATGGCGTGCGCTGCGGTATGGCGGGATAAGGCGCGCATTCTAACAGCGCAGACCAATATGGGAGATCCCTGTGGGAGCGAGCCTGCTCGCGAAAGCGGTGGGTCAGTCACCTTCTAAGTCGAATGTGCCGAAGTCTTCGCGAGCAGGCTCGCTCCTACAGGGAGATCATGTGGATTAGATGACTGGTCAAAAAACAACCATCGCGCTGTACACCATGTTCGCTGTGGTCTGTAGTCCCTTTCGCTCAGGTTATCCACAGGCCGTTCCACAGCGATTGTGGGTAACGCAACACAGCTTAGTGACATCCGTGTGACGTCCAGACCCGTTGCGCGCTGTGATGCAGGATGCCGTGGCGGCGGGCGAGGGCGTGGCGATCCTTGCTGTAGCCGCCGCCGATCACGCCGACTACCGGGATGTCGCGGCCCAGGCAATGGCGCATCACGCTTTCATCGCGGGCGGCAACGCCTTCGTCTGTCAGATGCAGATAACCGAGGGCGTCGTCCTTGTGCACATCGACCCCGGCGTCGTACAGCACCAGGTCCGGTTGATACAGCGGCAGCAGGTAGTTGAGGGTGTCATCCACCACCTGCAGATAGTCGGCATCGCCCATGCCTTTGGGCAGTGGGATGTCCCAGTCGCTTTCGGCCTTGCGTGCAGGAAAATTCTTTTCGCAGTGCAGGGAAACGGTAACTGCTTCCGGGGTGTCGTGGAGGATCCGCGCGGTGCCATCGCCCTGATGCACGTCGCAATCGAAGATCAGCACCCGGTTCACCCGACCGCTTTGCAGCAGGTAATGGCTGATGATCGCCAGGTCGTTGAAGATGCAGAACCCGGCCGGGTAGTCGTAGTGGGCGTGATGGGTGCCGCCGGCGAGGTGACAGGCCAGACCATGCTCCAAGGCTTTTTCTGCCGCCAGAATCGAGCCGCCGACCGCCCGCACCGTGCGCCGCGCCAAGGCTTCGTTCCACGGCAGGCCAAGGCGCCGCTGGTCTTCGCGAGACAACTCGCCGCTCATGTAGCGTTCGATATAGCGGCGGTCATGCGCCAGGGCGAGGATGTCGTTGGGGCAGATCTCGGGACGCAGCAGGTCGGCGTCGCGGGTCAGGCCGCTGTCGACCAGGTGGTCGCGCAGCAAGCGGAATTTGTCCATCGGAAAGCGGTGATCCGCCGGAAACTCGGGGCTGTAGTCTTCGTGGTAGATCAGCGGCAGGGGCATGGCAACTTCATGTAGGAACGATGGAAAGAGTGAACGATCCTACCAGCGATGTAGACTTGCGGCATGGAAATGGAGGGGCATGATGGAGCCGATTCAGCAACTCGAAAGCGCACGCCTGCTGATGCGTCAGTGGCGCGACGAGGATTTGCCGGAATTTGCGGCGATGTGCGCCGATCCTCAGGTGATGCGCTACTTTCCGGCCCCGCTCAGCCGTCTCGAAAGTGCGTCGATGATCGGCCGGGTGCGCGGGCATTTTGCCGAGCACGGTTTCGGTCTGTGGGCACTGGAGCGCAAGGACAGCGGTGAGTTCATCGGTTTCACTGGCCTGGGTGTGGTCGGTTTCGATGCGCCGTTCACCCCGGCGGTGGAAATCGGCTGGCGTCTGGCCCGCGAGCATTGGGGGCTGGGCTATGCCAGTGAGGCGGCGTGGACGGCATTGCGCGCAGGTTTTGATCGGCTGGGACTGAAGGAAATCGTGTCTTTCACCGCCCAGAGCAATCTGCCGTCGGAGAAAGTCATGCAGGCGATTGGCATGCAGCACGATCCGGCCGATGATTTCGATCACCCCAAACTTGCCGTCGATCACCCGTTGCGGCGGCATCTGTTGTACCGAATTACCAGGGAGCAATGGCTGCAAACCCTGCATGGCTAAGCCGACACGGACGTTTACAATGGCGCGACAGTGGCTCGCGCCAGAACCTGAATGGGCCGCCGCAGCCAAGACTGCGCGGCATAGCGTTGTGTGAGGAGAGTCTGAATGAGCCAAGTGTTGGAAGATCTGGTCGACCTGCTGACCCTGGAGCCAATCGAGGAAAACCTGTTCCGTGGCCGCAGCCAGGACTTGGGTTTCCGTCAGTTGTTCGGTGGTCAGGTACTCGGTCAGTCGCTGTCGGCGGCCAGTCAGACGGTTGAAGAGGCGCGCCATGTGCATTCGATGCACGGTTATTTCCTGCGTCCGGGCGATGCCAAGTTGCCGGTGGTGTATTCGGTGGATCGCGTGCGTGACGGCGGCAGCTTCAGCACCCGACGGGTCACTGCGATCCAGAAGGGCCACCCGATCTTCACCTGCAGCGCGTCGTTCCAGTACGACGAGGCTGGCTTCGAGCATCAGAGCCAGATGCCGGTGGTGGTCGGCCCGGAAAACCTGCCGTCGGAGCTGGAACTGACCCAGCAACGCGCGCACCTGATCCCCGAACACATGCGCGAAAAACTGCTGTGCCCGAAACCGATCGAAGTGCGCCCGGTCACCGAAAAGGATCCGTACAACCCGCAGCCGGCCGATCCGGTGAAGTATGTGTGGTTCCGTGCCGACGGTGCGCTGGCGGATATTCCGGCGCTGCACAAGTACCTGCTGGCCTACGCCTCGGACTTCGGTCTGTTGACCACCTCGATGCTGCCGCACGGCAAGTCGGTCTGGCAGAAAGACATGCAGGTCGCCAGCCTCGATCATGCATTGTGGTTCCACAACGATCTGCGCGCCGATGACTGGTTGCTCTACGCGATGGACAGCCCGTGGGCCGGCAATTCCCGGGGATTCTCCCGTGGCAGCGTGTACAACCGCGCCGGGCAACTGGTGGCATCGGTGACCCAGGAAGGCCTGATTCGTCACCGCAAGGACTGGGCATGAGCCTGAGCGATGTGAAGCACTGGGTGTTCGACATGGACGGCACCCTGACCATCGCCGTGCATGACTTTGCGGCGATCCGCGTGGCGCTGGCGATTCCGCCCGAGGACGACATTCTCACGCACCTCGCGGCGCTGCCGGCCGAGGAGGCCGCGGCGAAGCATGCCTGGTTGCTGGAGCATGAGCGCGATCTGGCGTTGGGGTCGAAACCGGCTGCCGGTGCGGTGGAGCTGGTGCGTGACCTGCACGGGCGCGGCTATCGGCTCGGTATCCTGACGCGCAATGCACGGGAGCTCGCGCATGTGACGCTTGACGCCATCGGTCTGGCCGACTGCTTCGCCGTGGAAGATGTGTTGGGCCGCGATGAAGCGCCACCGAAGCCGCATCCCGGCGGGTTGCTGAAACTGGCCGAAGCCTGGAGCGTGCCGGCCAGCGAAATGGTGATGGTCGGGGATTACCGCTTTGATCTGGATTGCGGTCGGGCGGCCGGGGCACGGACGGTGCTGGTGAATCTGCCGGACAACCCGTGGCCGGAACTGACGGATTGGCATGCGCAGGATTGTGTCGAGTTGCGGCGGATGCTTTCGGTCTGAGATGTATGTTGTCAGAAGGGAAGCCTTCGCGAGCAGGCTCGCTCCCACATTAGATCTTCGGTGCACAGAGATTTTGTGTAATGCATCAATCCAATGTGGGAGCGAGCCTGCTCGCGAAGAGGCCAGATCATCCACCGCACAACTTACTGCTCAAACAGCGCTTTCAGCCCCTCCGGCGACGTCAACATCCCATCGCCGTTATGCCCGACCCCGGGCACTTCAACCAGTCGCTGATTGACCCCTTCCGGATGCCGGCGCAGCAGGTAGCCGAAAAACAGCTTGCCGCGTTCCAGCCGATACGCGCCTTGTGCCTCGGCGGCGCAACTCTTGTCCAGCGCCGGATGTTGCGGGTCTATGTCCTGCTGCCCCAGCAGGTAAATCACTTCGCGTTTGATGTAGCTGCTCTCAAGCTGCAACGGTGTTTGCCCACCGGCGTACACCGGCATGTCGGTCAACCCGTACTTCCAGCGATTGAAACCCGGGCACTGTGCGTGATCGAACGCTACCGGCCGCTGTTCGTTGAAATACGCGTACGACGACGGATTGGCCACCACATAGCGCAGGCGAATGCCATTGGCCTTCAGCGCCGGTTGATCCTTGGCCAGCAAGGCATAACGCTGCACCACTTGACCGCCACCGGAATGGCCGAAAATCACGATCTGCTTCACGTCCGGAAACTGCTTGCGGTCGCTGACCCGGGCGACGATGGCGTCGAGTGCGGCGTAGGAACTCAGCGGCTTCGGCCCTGTGGATAACCCGCCGCCCATCCACTCGTTGCCTTTCCAGCGCAGCAATGTATTGGGCAGGGAGTACAGCGCGACGTCGCTTTCGTTGAGAAACTGCGGCGCGATCACCAGCGTGTGCGCCGTTTGCCCGGCCAGTTCGGTGGCGTGCTCGGCACTCTTGCGATAGGTCTCGGCATTGCGCAGACGACCGTGAATGACGATCAGCACCCGTTCGATTTTCTCAGGTGCGGGGCTGATGCCAACGGCCATTTCGCCGGCCTCGAATTGCAGGCGCCCGGGGCTGATGGCATCGACGCCTGCCGCGTGCGCGTTGCCGCCGATGATCAGTAAAGCCAGAAGCCATTTGCGCATTTACAGGTTTTTCGCCGCGAAGGTATCGCACTGGCCGACCTGGCCCTGGGCGAAACCGGTTTTGAACCAGCGCACCCTTTGCGCCGACGTGCCATGGGTAAACGAGTCCGGTACCACACGGCCCTGACCCTGTTGTTGCAGGCGATCATCACCGATGGCGTTGGCCGCATTCAAGGCCTCTTCGACGTCACCCGGTTCCAGCCAGTTCAGGCGCTTCTGCGCATGGTAGGCCCAGACGCCGGCCAGGCAGTCGGCCTGCAATTCCTGACGCACCAGCAAACCGCCGTCGCCCTGCATCTGCCGGCCCTGCTGACGGGCCGTCTGAATTTTTGCCGAGACGCCGAGCAGCGTCTGCACATGGTGGCCGACTTCGTGCGCGATCACGTAGGCCTGGGCGAAGTCGCCGGCGGCCTTGAAGCGCTGGGCCATTTCCTGAAAGAAGGCCATGTCCAGATAGACTTTCTGATCTGCCGGGCAATAGAACGGGCCGGTCGCCGAAGTCGCCAGACCGCAGGCGGAATTCACCCGGTTGCTGAACAGCACCAGGGTCGGGTCCTTATATTGGCGACCAGCTTGCTGGAAGATGGCGCCCCAGGTGTCTTCGGTATCGCCGAGGATCGAACGCACGAATTCGGCCTGCTGGTCGTTGGCCGGTGGCGCCTGACGCGTCTGCGTACTGGCCGGTGCCGATTGCTCGGTCATTTGCCCAGTGAGCTGGCCGAGGATCTGCAACGGATCCTGTCCGGTGATCCAGCCGATGCCGACGATCAGCAGGATCGCCCCCAGGCTCAGGCCTTTGCCGCCACCGAACCGCATGCCACCACCGCCGCCGCTATCATCGCCACGGGCATCGACGACGTTGTCACTGCGTCGGCCTTTTTTCCATAGCATGTGGGAATCCTCTTTCTGTTCGTGGTGATGAGTGTTGCTGGTGTGGGAGTGTGGCGCCAGTCCGGTCGTCCGTCTATTGGCGTACACGCAAACAGGCCCGGCCTCGGGTGACGAGGGCGGACCTGTTATTGACGAGCGTGTGCGCGACTAATTCAATCCGTCGGCGGATTTCTCTCGGCGCGCTGTGCGTCAGCGATCGAAGGCATCCCACACCGGGGCGAAATCCGGGCTGACCTGACGCTGATTCTTCGGCAGCGCGGCGATCAGTGCGCGGTCTTCAGCGTCCAGTTCAACCTGCAGCGAAGCCAGGTTCGCCAGTTGATTGGCGCGGCTGCTGGCTTTGGGAATCGCCGCGACGTTGGGCTGATCCAGCAGCCACTTCAACGCCACCTGAGTCGGCAGCACGCCGTGTTTTTCGGCAATCTGCTGAATCTGTGGAATCTCCGAGACCTTGTTACGCGCCAATGGCGTGTAGGCCGTCAGTGCCAGATCGTGTTGGCGCGCGTAGTCGAGCAGGGCGTTCTGTCCGAGCAGGACGTGGTACTCGACCTGGATCGCTGACAGAGGGATGCCGTATTCCTCGACGACTGTGCGCAGCAGCCGCAGCGGAAAATTCGCCACGCCGATGTTGCGAGCCAGACCTTGCTCCTTGAAGGATGCGAGGGTTTCAAGCGTGCGCGGCAAGTCCCAGTCAGTGCTCGGCCAGTGGATCATGAACAGGTCGACGTACTCGCTGCGCAAAGACTTGAGGCTTCGTTCCATCGAGTGGCGCATGGCGTCGGGTTGCAACTGGTCCCACCAGACCTTGGTGGTGACATGAGTCTGCTCGCGGGGTGTCGGTGTATTCGCCAATGCTTGTCCGACCGCGTCTTCGTTGTTGTAGGCCGCTGCCGTGTCGATGTGCCGGTAGCCGAGTTCCAGGGCCTGCTCGACGGCACGGGTGCATTCGTCGCCGAGCATCGGCCAGGTGCCGAGGCCGAGTTTCGGCATGTTCAAACCCTGGGCGTTAACGATGTGCTGCATGGTCGATCTCCTGTTCGAAAGCAGTGATGCCGGCGATATGCCGAGCGGCGATGTAGCCGAAAGTCAGCGCCGGGCCGAGGTTGATCCCGCCTGCCGGATAGTGCCCGCCCATGATGCTGGCCATGTCGCCACCGGCGGCGTAGAGCCCGGCGATGGGGTGGGCATGGGCATCGAGCACTTGCGCCTGCGGGTTGACCTTGAGCCCGGCAAAGGTGCCGAAGCAGCCCGGTTGCACTTTCACGGCATAAAAAGGGCCGGCCTCTATTGGGGCAACGCAAGGGTTGGGAAGGTTCGCCGGATCGCCCTGCTTGCGGTTATAGGGCGTTGCGCCGCGACCGAACGACGGGTCCTCGCCGTGGCGTGCATGGCGGTTGTAGTCCTCCACCGTCTGGCGCAATCCGCTGGGGTCGATGCCGCAGGCGCTGGCCAATTCTTCAAGGGTGTTGCCGGTTTTCAGATAGCCGCTGCGGATAAATCCTGACACCGGAACGGGAAATGGCCGCGACATGCCCAGGCCATAACGCCGTTGAAAGGCGCGGCTGCAGATCAGCCACGAGGCGACTTCCTCGCCTTCCGGGGTGGCGGCAACCATGGCGCTGACGTAGTCGTAGTAACCGTTGGCCTCGTTGACGAAGCGCTGGCCGTTGCGCAGTACGCCGATGATTCCCGGTTTGCCGCGTTCGATGATGTGTGGGAAATGGCCGATGCTGCCGTCGGCATGCGGCACTTGCGAGACCGGCGCCCAGGCCACGGGTGACGCCAGGTCGGTGTTGACCGTGGCGCCGACGCTTTCGCCCAGGCGCAGACCGTCGCCGTTCACCGCCAGCGGTGGCAGTGCCCAGTGTTCATGACCCGTGGGCGTGCGCGGAAACAACGCCTTGCGCCGTTCGACGTCGTTGGCGAATCCGCCAGCGGCCAGCACCACGGCTTTGCGTGCACGAATGCGGATCGGGCCTTTGGCGCTGTTGACCAGCACGCCGCAAACCCCTGCTTCATCGCGCAGCAGCTCGGTCACGGGTGCCGACTCCCATAACAAAGCGCCAAGGTCCTCGGCGGACTTCGCCAGCCTTGCGACCAACGCCACCCCGTTGACCAATTGCATGGCCCGGCCGTGTACCGCCAGATCGAGCAAGTGTCGGGTAAAACGACGGGTTACATGCCACGCGGCTTTCAGCGAACGGGTGAGATTGAGGAACGCCGAAAGGTCGGCGCCGGCCATGATCGGCATGCCCATGAAGGACGTTTCGCGCATTGTTGTACGCAGGCGCCTGAGCAGGCGTCCGACTGTTCGTCCGTCGTAAGGCGCCGCGATGACCGAGCGACCGCCCGTGCCCGCGCCGGGCGTATCGCCATGAATGTCGGCAATAGCGTTGCCGTCGGCAAATTGCAGAGCAGTGTGCTGTTCGAAAAACGCGACCATGTGTGGCCCGGCAGTGAGGAATGCGTCGACCATTGCCGGGTCGTAATGCTCACCGAGTTCGTGGCGCAGGTAAGTGCGCGGTCGCTCGACGTCTTCGACGATGCCGGCGCGTCGGGCCAGCGGATTGCACGGCACCCATGCCCAGCCGCCGGACCACGCGGTGGCACCGCCGAACACCGGATCTTTTTCAACCACGATGACCTTCAGACCGTGCCATGCGGCAGTCACCGCTGTGGATAAACCGGCGGCACCGGAGCCGACGACCAGAACGTCGCAGTCGATTTCGGGAAGTTCGGCAGGCATCAGGCAAAGCTCCGCAACTGGGTTTATTGGAATTGGATTCCAGAAATTAACCAATGAAGTTCAGCTGCAACAAGGCATGTTTCAGTAAAGTGGGCGGTTATCGCACGGCCAGTTCCGGATTTCGCTTTGTCTCGGATGTCTTCTAGAATCGGCAAAATTTCACTTGGACCTTCCCATGGCCGGCAGTCAGATCGAACGGGTTTTCAGCGTGCTGGAAAGCCTCACCAGTGAGCCGCGCGGGCTGCCGATGCAGACCTTGGCCGAGCAACTGGACATCCCGAAAAGTGCCACGCACCGGATGCTCGCGGAGCTGATTCGGCTGGGCTACGTGCGACAGAATGCCGACACTCTGCGCTATCACCTGTCGACCAAACTGGTGGCGATGGGGTTTCAGTACCTGTCGAGCAGCGGTGCTGACATCGTGCAGCCGGTGCTGGATCGACTGGCGCAGGAAACCGGTGAACTGGTGCGTCTGGGGGTGATCGATGGCGAGCGCCAGACTTGGATCGCCAAGGCGCAGGGCGCACGCACGGGCTTGCGTTATGACCCGGACATGGGCCGCGATGCACCGCTGTTCTACACCGCTTCCGGGCACGCGTGGCTGGCCTGCATGAGCGATGCCGAGGCCTTGTCGCTGGTCGAGCGCCAGGGCGCGGAAGTACCGGTGGGCGTCGGGCCGAATGCGCCGCGCTCCAATATCGAACTGCTGGAGCGCCTGCGCCTGGCGCGGGAACAGGGTTATGCCTGTGTCGAGGAAAGTTCGGCGGTGGGCACCTCGGCGATTGCCGCGGTGGTCAAGCATCCGGTTGACGGGCGAGTGATCGGCGTACTGAGCATTGCCGGGCCGAGCGCACGGATGCCCGGCGCGCGACTGCACGAATTGGCGCCGTTGCTGGTGAAGTTCACCGAGGAATTGTCGGCGGCGAGCCTGGCTTCCGAATTGTTCATCTGACCCGCGCCTGTAGATTCAGCGTCAAGTACAAAGTTGTGCGGTGTTCGCACGGTTTTCCCGTCACCGGGTGTTGGATTGTGGAACGCGGTTCTAAATTGTTGCTGGAGTGACATTTCCAACAACAATCACAAAAGGATCGCGCCTTGACTCCGCCCCTTCGTATCGCCCTGATCGGCGCTGGCAACATGGGCCAGCAGCATTACCAGCATTTGCAAACCCTCGAAGAAGCCCGGTTGTGCGCAGTGGCCGATCCCGGCCCGCAGGCTCCAGCGCTGGCGGCGCAGTGGGGCGTGGCGTATTTCGCCGATCACCGGCAGATGCTGGAGCAGGTGCGGCCCGATGCGGTGATCGTGGCCAATCCGAATAATCAGCACGTCAGCACGGCGCTGGATTGCCTCGCCGCCGGAGTTGCGGTGCTGCTGGAGAAACCGGTGGGCGTGCATCTGGATGAGGCACGCGAACTGGTGGCGGCAGTCAAACGCAGTGGCGTGCCGGTGCTGGTCGGCCACCATCGGCGGCACAATCCGTTGATCGTGCGTGCCCACCAATTGTTGCTCAGCGGCGCGCTCGGGCGGCTGACCACGGTTACTGCACTGTTCCAGTTACGCAAACCCGACCGATATTTCGAGGTCCCGTGGCGCCGTGAACCGGGGGCGGGCCTGTTGCTGACCAACCTGATTCACGACCTCGATCTGCTGCGTCACCTGTGCGGTGAAGTGCAGGCGGTGCAGGCCGTCACCGACAACGCGGTGCGGGGTTTTGCCAACGAAGACAGCGTCGCGGTGTTACTGCAATTTATCGACGGTGCACTGGGCACGCTGACCGGTTCCGATGCGGTCGCCGCGCCGTGGAGTTGGGAGCTGAACTCCGGAGAGAACCCGGTCTATCCGCGTCAGGTCGATCAGCCGTGTTATCTGCTGGCGGGAACCGCCGGGGCGCTGAGCATTCCGCAACTCAAGTGCTGGCATTACGCTGCCGATCAAGTCGATGCCGGTTGGCACGAACCGTTGATTGCGCAGCAAGAGCCGTGTGAGGGCGGGGACGCGTTGCGTTTGCAGCTGCAACATTTTGTGCAGGTCGCGCGGCGTGAAGTCGAACCCTTGGTCAGTGCCGCCGATGCCGCGCGAACCCTGGCGCTGGTCGAGGCGATTCGCGAGGCGGCGGCCAGTGGCCGTGCCTGTTCCCCGGCAGCGGTCGAGGCGTGAGCATGAACGAACGAATCCTGTCTCTGGCCAGTCTCACCGTACTCGAATTATCGCCACCGCAAATGGTCGAGGTCGCGGCGCGTGCCGGTTACAGCCATGTCGGCCTGCGCCTGGAACCGGCGACAGCGGAGGAATATCACTTTCCGCTGGTGGCCGATGGTGATCTGCGGCGTCAGACGTTGAGGCGTTTGCGCGACACTGGCATCGCTGTGCTCGATGTGGAAATCCTGCGTCTGAAACCGCAAACCGTCGTCGCCGATTTCGACAAGCTGCTGGCCGTCGGCGCGAAGTTCGGCGCCAGTGAATTACTGGTCGCCGGCAATGATCCTGACGAACAACGGCTCACCGACAACTTTGCCGCGCTGTGTGATCTGGCGGCGCCTTACGGTTTGCATCCGCATCTGGAGTTCATGCCCTGGACCGATGCGCGCAACCTCGAACAGGCGTTGCGCATCGTTGCCAATGCCGACCGGGAAAACGCCGCGGTGCTGGTCGATGCCTTTCATTTCGATCGCTCCGGTTCACGGCTGGAGGATCTGGCCCACGTCGCACCTGCGCGCCTGCGTTATGCGCAATTGTGTGATGTGGCGGGACCGAGACCGGCGGACATGGCCGAGATCTTGCGTCAGGCGCGCAATGAGCGGCGGTTTCCCGGCGAGGGCGATTGTGATTTGCACGGTTTGTTGCGCAGTCTGCCAGCTAATATTCCACTGAGCCTGGAGATCCCCACGGTAAAACTGCTGGAGCAGGGCGTCAGCGGATTGCAACGAGCGCAGATGGCGCTCGACAGGACGCGGGAATTGTTGGCGCAGTTGTAAGTCAGTTTTTGTGGCGGGGCGCCAGCGTCCCCGTCACTGTTTATTTTTCCTTCAGAGATATCCAATGACCGTCAGCACCCCGCTCTCAGGTGTCAATCAACCCTTCAAGGGGATCTTGCTGATTGTCGTGGCGACTTTCCTGTTCTCCAGCCACGATGCGCTGTCGAAATACCTCTCGGGTTTCTACCCGATCATCATGGTGGTATGGGCGCGGTATCTGGTGCACACCTTGCTGATGGCGGGGATTTTCCTGCCGCAGTCGGGGTTGCGTGTACTGCGCACCAAACGACCTTTATGGCAGTTGGCGCGGGCGCTGTGCCTGCTCGGCACCAGTCTGTTTTTCACCACGGCGCTGCTGTACATCCCGCTGGCCGAGGCCACCGCGGTCAACTTTCTCGCGCCGGTGCTGGTGACGGCGCTGTCAGTGCCGTTGCTCAAGGAACGGGTGACGCGCGGGCAGTGGATCGCGGTGATCTGCGGTTTTATCGGGGTGCTGATCATCGTCCATCCGGGAGGCGAGTTGTTCACCCCGGCGGTGCTGCTGCCATTCTGCTCGGCGTTGTTTTTCTGCTTCTATCAACTGCTGACGCGCAAGCTCAGTGAGGTCGACAGCCCGACCACCAGCAACTTCTTCGCTGGTCTGTGCAACACGCTGGTGATGAGTGCGCTGGTGCCGTTCTTCTGGCAGGTGCCGACCTTGTCGCACGCCGTGTTGATGCTGGCGCTGGGCAGTTGCGGGATGACCGCGCACCTGTTTCTGACCCAGGCGTTCCGCCACGCAGCACCAGCGTTGCTGGCGCCATTCGGCTACTGCCAGATCGTGTTTGCCGGGCTGTTGGGGTGGGTGGTGTTCAATCACACGCCGAGTCTGTTGACAGTGATCGGCATTGCGGTGATCTGTTGCAGCGGCTTGGCGGCGGCATGGCAACAGAGCCGTAAGTGAAATAGAGACACGCCCCTGTGGGAGCGGGCTTGCTCGCGAAGGCGGTGTTTCAGTCGACAGCTTCAGTGACTGACTGGACGCTTTCGCGAGCGAGCCCGCTCCCACAGGGGGGAGGGGGTGCAGGCAGGTTATTCGGTGACGTCTGGAATCTTGCGCGGGGCCATGAAGTACATCCAGGTCAGGGCAATGAAGTACATCGCCGGGATCAGGGTGAACAGCACCGTGTAGTTGTTATTGGTGACGGTCAGGATGTGGCCGACGATCTGGGTCATGAACATCCCGCCGATCGCTGCGCACATGCCGCCGAAACCGAACACCGTGCTCATCATGTGCTTGGGCGTGTAGTCCATCACCAGGCTCCAGATGTTCGCGGTCCAGGCCTGATGCGCGCCGATAGCCAGGGAGATTGCCGCGACGGCGACCCACAGATTGCTTGAGCCGGCGGCCATGATCACGCCGATGATGCAGCAGGCGAACAGGAACATCGACAGCAGCCGCGCCTTGATCGAGTTCATGCCGCGACCGATCAGAAACGAAGACAGAATCCCGCCGCCCACGCTGCCGAAGTCAGCGGTGACGTAGATGATGATCAGCGGAATACCCATCTGGGTGACGTTGATGCCCAGGTTGTATTGCTGATTGAGAAACGGCGGCAGCCAGTACAGGTAGAACCAGAACACCGGCGCAGTCAGCGAATAGGCGAGGGCGAAGGCCCAGGTGCCGCGCATGCGCAGGATTCGCGAGAACGGTACGCGGGCCTGTTCCGGTTCGACCTCCTGCTGGATGTAGTCGAGTTCGGATTTTTTCACCCGTGGATGGTCTTCCGGGTTGAAGTATTTCAAGCCCCAGAACAGCAGCCAGATCCCGCCGAGTGCCGACATGCACAGGAACGCCGCCTGCCAGCCCCACACGTGGAGAATCAGCGGCAGCAGCATCGGCGTGAACATGGCGCCGACGTTGGTCCCGGCGTTGAAGATGCCGGTAGCCACTGCGCGTTCACCGGCGGGGAACCACAGGCGCGTGGTTTTCACGCAGGCCGGGTAGTTGGCCGCTTCGGTCAGGCCGAGGATGAACCGGCAGACCATGAAGCCCACCGCCGAAGTCGCCAGGCCGTGGGCGCCGGTGGCCAGGCTCCAGAGCAGCACCGCGCAGAAGAACACGCGCTTCACGCCGATGCGGTCGATCAGGCGTCCCTGCAGGACGAAACCGATGGCGTAGCCGACCTGAAACCAGAAGTTGATGTTGGCGTAATCCATCGCCGTCCAGCTCATTTCCTTGGCGAGGATCGGCTGCATGACGCCGAGGGCTGCGCGGTCGATGTAGTTCAGGGTCGTGGCGAAAAACACCAGCGCCAGCATGCCCCAACGGGTCTTGCCGACAGCCATGGCGCCGCGGATCTTGTCGCCGATGCCACCCGTGGCAGTGCTCATGGCCGGGGCCATGCGGGAAGTCTGTGAAGGAATCATTGTTCCACCCGTTTTTGAATTTGTTATGTGGTGTTGTTTGCACGCACTGCGACCGAAGGTTCATTTCCGGACTCAATGTGAAGTCGATGGTGGGCAGTGGACGAAAAATCGTCAATTCGCCGAAACGCCATAGTGTTCGATAATCGCACGCAAAACTAACCGGCTGGTACACTTTAAATTGCTGCTGAAGACGATGCAGCCAATAATTTCCTCACGATAAAAAATGATCCCCTGTAAAAAACTGCAGCGCAGTCCGGGAGTAGCAACATGCAGCGTTCCATTGCCACCGTTTCCCTGAGCGGCACCCTGCCGGAAAAGCTCGAAGCCATTGCCGCCGCCGGGTTCGACGGTGTCGAGATCTTCGAGAACGATCTTCTGTATTACGACGGCAGCCCGCGGGAAATCAGGCAGATGTGCGCTGACCTCGGGATCGCCATCACTCTGTTCCAGCCGTTCCGCGATTTTGAAGGCTGCCGCCGTGATCGGCTGGCGCGCAATCTGGAACGGGCCGAGCGCAAATTCGACCTGATGCAGGAACTGGGCACCGATCTGGTGCTGGTGTGCAGCAACGCCTCGGCGGACAGCGTCGGCGACCGGCAGATTCTGGTCGATGACCTGCGGCTGCTGGCCGAACGTGCCGGCGCTCGCGGGTTGCGTATCGGCTATGAAGCGCTGGCCTGGGGCCGGCACGTCAATACTTATCAACAGGTCTGGGACATTGTTCGCCAGGCCGACCACCCGGCACTCGGCGTGCTGCTCGACAGCTTTCACACCTTGTCGCTGAAAGGTGATCCAAGCGCGATCGCTGACATTCCCGGCGACAAGATCTTCTTTGTGCAAATGGCCGACGCGCCGATCCTCGCCATGGACGTCCTGGAGTGGAGCCGGCATTTCCGTTGCTTCCCGGGGCAGGGCGAATTCGATCTGCCGGGGTTCCTCGCGCCAATCATCCAGAGCGGTTACACCGGGCCGTTGTCGCTGGAAATTTTCAACGATGGCTTCCGCGCCGCACCGCCACGGGCGAATGCCGCCGATGGTCTGCGTTCGCTGCTGTATCTGGAGGAAAAAACCCGTCAGCGCCTGGAACAGCAAACAACGCCGGTGGCCAACCGCGACATCCTCTTCGAAACGCCGCCGGCCAGCGAGTACAACGGCATCGAGTTTCTTGAGTTCGCCGTCGACGAAAGCCTTGGCGCCAAACTGAGCAACTGGCTGGAGCGGCTGGGCTTCGTCAAGGCCGGGCAGCACCGCTCCAAGAGCGTGAGCCTGCTGCGTCAGGGCGATATCAACCTGATCCTCAACGCCGAACCGTACTCGTTCGGCCACAGTTTCTTCGAGGCCCATGGCCCGTCGCTGTGTGCCACCGCTGTGCGGGTCAAGGACAGCGCCAGCGCCCTCGCTCGTGCGGTCGCTTACAAGGGCCAGCCCTATCGCGGCCTGGTCGGCCCCAACGAACTGGAACTGGCCGCGGTGCGTGCGCCGGACGGCAGCCTGATTTATCTGGTGGATGAGGCGGCGGACGTTTATGGCACTGACTTCAATCTGCTGCCGAACGCACAGGCCCGTGGCGGCCTCAAGCGCATTGATCACATGGCCATGGCGCTGCCGGCCGACAGCCTCGACAGCTGGGTGCTGTTCTACAAGAGCCTGCTGGATTTCGAGGCCGACGATGAAGTGGTGCTGCCCGATCCGTACGGTCTGGTGAAAAGCCGGGCGTTGCGCAGCCGCGACAGCTCGATCCGTCTACCGCTGAACATCTCCGAGAATCGCAACACCGCGATCTCCCACGCGCTGTCGAGTTATCGCGGCTCCGGTGTGCATCACATCGCCTTCGATTGTGATGACATCTTCGCCGAAGTCAGCCGCGCCAAAGAAGCTGGTGTGCCGTTGCTGGATATCCCGCTCAACTATTACGACGACCTCGCCGCGCGCTTCGATTTCGACGACGAGTTCCTCAGCGAGCTGGCGTACTACAACGTGCTCTACGACCGCGACGCGCAGGGCGGCGAGCTGTTCCACGTGTACACCGAGCCGTTCGAGGGGCGCTTCTTCTTCGAGATCATCCAGCGTAAAAACGGCTATGCCGGTTATGGTGCGGCGAACGTTGCGGTCCGTCTGGCGGCGATGGCCAAGTCACGCAGCGGTGCGGTGCGTCAGGCGAAGTTGTAGGAATTTCGTAAACGCGGGATTAAACACGAGCCGCGTGGCTTCCTTCACTGTGCAGCGCGGCCCATAATCGCCAACCTGTGCAGTGATGGCCGTGAGCCCGCAATGACAATGACTTCAGAACTCCCCGCCGCTCCCGTCGAATCCGGTATCGAGCCGCGCAAGAGTCGCAAGAACAACCCGGAAAAAACCCGCGAGAACATCCTGCAGGAGGCGATCGTCGAGTTCGTCCAGCAGGGCTTGTCCGGCGCCCGCGTCGACGCGATCGCCGAGCGTATCCACACCTCCAAACGCATGATCTATTACTACTTCGGCAGTAAGGAGCAGTTGTACGTCGAGGTGCTGGAGAAACTTTACGGCGACATCCGCAGCACCGAAAACCGCCTGCACCTGGCCGAGTTGCCGCCGGTGGTGGCGATCCGTCGACTGGTGGAATTCACCTTCGATCACCACGACCGCAACGTCGATTTCGTGCGCATCGTCTGTATCGAAAATATCCACAACGCCGAGTTCGTGAAGCGTTCGGACACGATCAAGGCGATGAACAATACGATCCTCGATTCACTGGGCGAGATTTTGCGTCGCGGTGCCGAGGAGGGTGTCTTCCGCGCCGGGCTGGACGCGCTGGATGTGCACCTGTTGATCAGCTCGTTCTGCTTCTATCGCGTCTCGAACCGCCATACGTTCGGTGAGATCTTTCAGATCGACCTGCCGGACGAAAGCATCAAGCAGCGTCATCGCGAGATGATCTGCGAGTCGGTGTTGCGCTACTTGCAGCCGTGACACCTATCCAATGTGGGAGCGGGCTTGCTCGCGAAAGCGGCGTGTCAGCCTATACATCTAGCGCCTGACACACAGCCTTCGCGAGCAAGCCCGCTCCCACAGGATCGATGTTTATCTTCAGCCATTCATGCTTTGAAAATGCGCCAGCATCCGCTGTGCGTCCGGCACCACGCCGCTGAACAATTCAAACGCCTTCACCGCTTGAAACACCGCCATGTTGCCGCCGTCCAGCGTGCGGCAACCCAGCGCGCGGGCGTTGCGCAGCAGCTCCGTTTCCAGCGGGAAGTAAACGATCTCCGCGACCCACAATTCCTTGCGCAGCAACTCCACCGGCACCGGCATGCCCGGCAGTTTGGCCATGCCCATCGGCGTGGTGTTCACCAGACCATCGGCCTGATTCAGCGTGCCCGGCAGATCTCGCCCGGCCAACGCGCGGCCTGAGCCGAAATGCTGGTTGAGGTTGTTCGCCAGACTCTCGGCGCGCTCGCGCTCGACGTCGAAAATACTCAGCAGCTGTACGCCTTCACTCAACAGCGCGTGGGCCACTGCCGCTCCCGCACCGCCGGCGCCCATCTGGACGACACGTTCACGCGCAGCGTCCTTCAGGCCTCGGCGAAAACCTTCGGCAAAACCCAGGCAATCAGTGTTGTGGCCGATGCGTTTGCCGTCCTTGAGCACCACGGTGTTGACCGCGCCGATGCCTCGGGCTTCCGGCGACAGTTCGTCGAGCAGCGGGATGATCGCCTGCTTGCACGGGAAAGTGATGTTCAGACCGGTGTAGTTCATCCGCTCGGCGGCCTGCAGCAAGTCGGGCAGGGCGTTGCTGTCCAGATGCAACTGATCGAGATCAATCAGCCGATACAGGTAGCGCAAGCCTTGGGCGTCGCCCTCATGTTCATGCAGTGCTGGCGTGCGCGAGGCTTGAATACCCGCACCGATCAGGCCAGCCAGTATTACCGGTTTACGGGTCATGCTGCGCGCCCCTTCAGTCGCTGACTGAAATGCTCCAGGGCCAGGCGATAGCCATGGCTGCCGAAGCCGCACATCACCGCCGTGGCGATGGCCGAGACAAACGAGTGGTGGCGGAACGGCTCACGCGCATGCACGTTGGACAGGTGCACTTCGATCACCGGCAACTCACTGGCCACCAGCGCGTCGCGGATTGCCACCGAGGTGTGTGTCCACGCCGCCGGGTTGATCACGATCCCGGCGCAGCGGCCGCGTGCCGCATGAATCCAGTCGAGCAATTCGCCTTCGTGATTGGTCTGGCGAAACTCCACGGCCAGGCCGAATTCTTCGGCAGCGCGGCCGCACAGAGCAGAAATATCAGCCAGGGTTTCGTGACCGTAGGTCGCCGGTTCACGAGTGCCGAGCAGGTTCAGGTTCGGGCCGTTGAGCACCAGAACGATAGGGGGCATGGGGACAAACTCCACTTATTGTTTTTGGCTTGGGCCGAGGGTTTCAGCCTGTGGAGGTAAAATGTACCAGATGGTTACCATGGTCAATTGAACTGATTTAACCCGATGGTTTTGTGTTCGGTGATCGCACAAAAGCTACATCGCATTCAGATTTTCCGAATTGTATCGACAGTTTTGCTTACGTTTTTTTTCGAAGATGCAGCGCTTCCTCATCCGTGCCGACGCTAGTCTGAATGTGGTGAAAGGCATTGAGGTGCTGTGCAGCACCGGCCGTCGAAGCATCATGTTGCGAGATGAGCATTGCCCGCCACGTGTTCACGTTAATGCAGGCGCCTGGAATGCCCGATTTCAGTTCAGTTTCTGGCACAACGACATTGAACTGTGGGATGTCGTGCCGCTTTCACGTCGACCGCCGCTGGCGTTGCTGGAAGGATTGTGTCGATCACTGGGGCAACCTGCTCATCTGCGTCGCGCACGAGGGATCTGGTGGTCAGTCTTGCAGACAGTTTGTCTCGACAATCAGGTGTGGGACTGCGAGTCAAACGAAGTCCCCGTGATGAAACCGGTCACCGCTACGACCTACAGGATCAGTTCGGCGCGTTATGAGCCAGAAGCAGACAAGACTGTTCTGACATTGCTCGGCAAACTGGCAGGAGTTGAAATCGATTTATGAAAGTCATCAAGGCAAAGCCGTCCGTACATCGTCCGCTGACGGAAGAAATGCTCGATGCCGCGATAAAACGTGGCGAAGCGCGCCAAGCTAGCAGCTTGCAGGCTGTTTCTGTGACCTTTGAAAGCCCGTCTCTGGTCATTCGTTTTGAAGACGGCAGCGGTGTGTTGCTACCGGTGAGCCAGTATTCGGAGTTCGACGGGTTTGATTCAGACGATTATGCGAACCTGACAGTCGGCTATACAGGCACTGCGCTTTGCCACGAGGCCAAAGACCTCGACGTTTCCATCTCCGGAATGATTTCGGCGAGCCCGTCACTCATGAGGATGGCGGCTTCGGTGGTTGCGTCGCGTAACGGTCGTCAAAGCAGTGCGGCAAAATCCGAAGCTGCACGAGCAAATGGCAAGAAGGGCGGGCGTCCACGTAAGACCGACACTGCACCGTAAGCACCCACAAAAAAGCCGTCAATCAAGACGGCTTTCTCGTATCCGGCATTCGCCATCAACGCCGGGTCAGCAACACCCCGGACTCCATGTGATGTGTCCATGGGAACTGGTCGAACATCGCGCAGCGGGTGATGCGGTGCGTGTCGTGCAGTTGGGCGATGTTGGCCGCGAGGGTTTCCGGGTTGCAGGAGATGTACAGGATATTGTCGAAGCGCCGCGTCAGCTCGCAGGTGTCCGGGTCCATGCCGGCGCGCGGCGGGTCGACGAATACGCTGCCGAACTCGTAGCCTTTCAGGTCGATGCCTTGCAGGCGACGGAACGGGCGCACTTCGTTAAGCGCTTCGGTCAGCTCTTCGGCGGACAGGCGCACCAGCGTGACGTTATCCACAGCGTTTTCGCTGAGGTTGCTCAGTGCGGCGTTGACCGAGGTCTTGCTGATCTCGGTGGCCAGCACTTTGCGCACACGGGTGGCGAGCGGCAGGGTGAAGTTGCCGTTGCCGCAATACAGCTCCAGCAGATCGTCGGGACGATCACCCAGCGCTTCGTAGGCCCAGTTCAGCATCTTCTGGTTCACCGTGCCGTTGGGCTGGGTGAATGCGCCTTCCGGCTGGCGGTAGCTGAAGGTGCGACCACCGACGTCGAGTTTCTCCACCACGTAATCGTGGCCGATGACTTCGCGCTTGCCCTTGGAACGCCCGATGACGCTGACGTTGAGATCAGCCGCCAACTTCGACGCGGCCGCATGCCAGTGCTCGTCCAGCGGACGGTGGTAGCACAGGGTGATCATCGCATCGCCAGCCAACGTGGTGAGGAATTCCACCTGGAACAGCTTGTGGCTCAGCGCCGAACTGGCCTGCCATGCCGCCTTGAGCTGCGGCATCAACTGGTTGATGCGCAGGCTGGCAATCGGGAACTCTTCGATCAGGATCGGCGTGCGTTTGTCGTCCTGGGAAAACATCGCGTAGTGCCGCTCACCGGCCTCGCGCCACAGGCGAAATTCCGCGCGCAGGCGGAAGTTCTGCAGCGGCGAGTCGAACACGGTCGGCTCTGGTGCATCGAACGGGGCCAGCAGGTCACGCAAACGCGTGACCTTGTCTTCGAGCTGAGTGGCGTAGGCCTGGGAATCGAAAGTCATGCGTTGAACCAACCCAACTTGATCACAAACAGAATCGACAGAATCACCAGCGCCGGGTTCAGCTCACGGGCGCGGCCCGACAGCAGCTTGATCACGGTCCAGGAGATGAAACCGAAGGCGATGCCGTTGGCGATCGAGTAGGTGAACGGCATGGCCAGCGCGGTGACCACGACCGGTGCGGCGACGGTGATGTCTTCCCAGTCTATTTCCGCCAGACCGGAAGTCATCAGCACGGCGACGAACAGCAACGCCGGTGCGGTGGCGAAGGCTGGCACGCTGGCCGCCAGTGGCGAGAAGAACAGCGCCAACAGGAACAGGATCGCCACGACGATCGCCGTCAGGCCAGTGCGGCCGCCAGCGCTCACGCCAGCCGCGGATTCGATGTAGCTGGTGGTGGTCGAAGTACCCAGCAGCGAGCCGGCCATCGCCGCGGTGCTGTCGGCGATCAGTGCGCGACCCATTTTCGGCATGTGGCCGTCCTTGCCCATCAGGCCGGCGCGTTTGGCGACGCCGATCAGGGTGCCGGAGTTGTCGAACAGGTCGACGAACAGGAAGGCGAAGATCACGCTGACCAGACCGATGTCCAGCGCGCCCTTGATGTCCAGTTGCATGAAGGTCGGCGCCAGCGAAGGTGGCATCGAGGTCACGCCGCCGAACGGGGTGAAGCCCATAGCGATGGAAATGATGGTCACCGCCAGAATGCCGATCAGTACTGCACCGCGCACTTTCAGCGCTTCGAGGGCGACGATCAGGGCGAAGCCGAGGGTGGCGAGGATCGGCGCCGGGGCTTTCAGGTCACCGAGGCCGACCATGGTCGCCGGGTTGCTGACCACGATGCCCGCGTTGTGCAGGGCGATCAGCGCCAGGAACAGGCCGATACCGGCGGCAATCGCCGAGCGCAGCGGCAGCGGGATGCTGTTGATGATCCATTCGCGGATGCGGAAGATCGACAGCAGGAAGAAGCACACTGCCGAGATGAACACCGCGCCCAGCGCCACTTGCCAGGTGTGGCCCATGTGCAGGACCACGGTGTAAGTGAAGAAGGCGTTCAGGCCCATGCCCGGGGCGAGGGCGATCGGGTAGTTGGCGATCAGGCCCATGATGGTCGAGCCGATGGCGGCTGCCAGACAGGTGGCAACGAACACTGCGCCCTTGTCCATGCCGGTCTCGCCGAGGATGCTCGGGTTGACGAACAGAATGTAGGCCATGGCCAGGAAGGTCGTGACGCCCGCCAGAATCTCGGTACGCACGTTGGTGTTGTGTGCCTTGAGTTGAAACAGCCTTTCCAGCATGTCTGCTCCCCGTGGCGCGCGCGGCGCCGTGAATGTATCGACCTCAACAGCAAAGCACAGACCGTCGCAAGCGCCTGGGAATTTGTGGTGGGCCGGAAAAAGCCGCGCATCATACCAGCAGCGTGAGGAATATGGCGGTTGTTGGTGCCGAACGTCGTCGAAGTTTTGCCACAGGGCCAACTGCGCCATACTGCGCGCTGAATTTTTTGGGGAAATACGATCACATGGGCAAGCGCTGGATAAAGGCTTTCGGGTTAATGGCCGGGCTGATGGCCGGGTCGACGGCGGCGCTGGCAGCCTCGGCGCCACCATTGACTGAAGTTAAGGTGATCAAGGTTCAATCGCCGGCCTGTGGTCTGGAAGACATCGGCGATAACCAGCCGCAAACCCAATGCGATCACAGCGGCCCGAGCATCAAGGTGTTCGTGCTGGAAATCGGCTATGGCCAGAACCAGCCGCATGCCACGCTGGACGGTTTTGAAGTCAACGGCACTCGGGCGCCGGTGTGCGCCTTTGATAACGGCAACCTGACCGAGTGCAAGCCCGGCAGCAACACCGTCGGCTCACTGTATACCTTTGATCTGGCGGGCAAGCAGGAAGGCACCTTCACCTTCAGTAACACCTCGATCAACGCGCCACGCAACACCCTGTCGGCCCAGCTTTACATCAAGTAACGGCTGTCATCGAACAGGCAGGGCAAAGCTGACTACGCTTTAAAGATCACCCAGCGGATAGCGCCCATGACCTTTAGAGCCCTGATTACCCTCGCCGAGGGCATCGATGATCTGCAAAGCGTGACCCTGATCGATGTGCTGCGCCGCGCCGGCGTCGAAGTCGTGGCGGCCAGCATCGAAGGCCGGCGCATGCTGACCTGCGCCCGCGGTACGCGCCTGACAGCGGACGGCATGCTGGTTGATGTACTGGCGCAGACCTTCGACCTGATCGTCCTGCCCGGTGGTGCCGTCGGCGCCCAGCATCTGGCGGCGCATCAGCCGCTGCAGCAATTGCTCAAGGACCAGGCCAGCGCCGGCCGCCTGTTCGCCGCCATCGGCGAAGCCCCGGCCATTGCCCTGCAAGCCTCAGGCGTATTACGCCAACGGCGCATGACCTGCCTGCCGAGTGCCAGCCATCAATTGTCGGGCTGTACGTTTGTTGATCAACCGGTGGTGGTCGACGGCAATTGCATCACCGCCCAAGGCTCCGGCGCCGCACTGGCGTTTGCCCTGACGCTGGTGGAGCAGCTTGGTGGCAAGGCGTTGCGGGCGAAAGTGGCGGGGGAGATGTTGGTTTGATGGCTTCAGGCGTGGGCAGCGATAGGCGTAATGGCTGGTTGCTCCCGATGCTCTGCTTGCCACAGATCGTAATCGGTTTGAACGCCTAGCCACACACGCGCCTTGCCAATGCCTGCTCGCTCCAGCCGTACAGCCAGATCCGGGCTGATCGGTGCATGGCCGTGCAATACGCGGGAAAGGTGAGGGCGGGCGAAGCCCAGATGTCTGGCCAATTCACTCACACTGATGCCTAACTCTGGCAAGACATCCGTGAGCAGGGTTTCACCGGGGTGTGGCGGGTTGTGCATGGTCATGAGCCTGCCTCCTGTCAGTGGTAGTCCAGATAATCGACCAATTCGATGTCCGAACCGACAAAACGAAAGATAACCCGCCAGTTGCCTGAAACACTGAGCGACCAATATTCGGACAGTTCACCCTTCAGTGGATGCAGGCGCCAACCCGGCAGATCAAGATCTGCGGGAAGTGCTGCGCGATCCATGAACTGCAGCATACGCGCCAGACGTTTTGCGTGATCGGCGCGAATTCCGCGGGTCGAACCTGTTTCATAGAAGCCACGAAGGCCTTTGTGCTGAAAGGATTTGATCATGGCGGCGAGTGTAAGGCGATACGTTACACTCTGTGCGGTAACTATGTACCGCACCTTTTCAATCAATTTGTGCCTGGCCTGTTGATTTCACTGATGTGACCTAGACCTTCGCCTCTTCCACCGGCACATGCATCCGGTCGCGGTTGGCCAGGGTCGGGAACAGTTTGATCCACGTTCCGGTGACCACCAGCGTGCCGATCCCGCCCATCACCACCGCCGGGACGGTGCCGAACCAGTGCGCGGTGAGGCCGGATTCGAATTCGCCCAACTGGTTCGAGGCGCCGATGAACAGGCCGTTCACCGCGCTGACCCGGCCACGCATTTCGTCCGGGGTTTCCAACTGAACGAAGGAGGCGCGGATCACCATGCTGATCATGTCCGCCGCGCCGAGCACCACCAGCACCGCCAGCGAGAACCAGAACGAGGTCGACAGGCCAAAGGCGATGGTTGCGACGCCGAACACGCCAACGGCGGTGAACATCACCCGGCCAACATTGCGCTCGACGGCAAATCGCGCCAGAAACAGTGACATCCCCAACGCGCCTACCGCCGGCGCCGAGCGCAGCAGGCCCAAGCCCCACGGCCCGGTGAGCAAGATGTCCTTGGCGAACACCGGCAGCAACGCCGTAGCGCCACCGAGCAACACCGCGAACAGATCCAGCGAGATCGCCCCGAGAATGTCCGGGCGGCTGCGAATGAAGCGGATACCCGCCAGCAACGAATCCAGCGTGGCTTTGCCTTTGTTCAGCGGCGTTTGCCGGGCGGGCAGGTTGAGCATCAAGGTGCAGGCGATGACATAGAGCAACACCGTCGGGCCGTAGACCCAGACACTGCCAAACGCGTAAAGCAAGCCACCGAGGGCCGGAGCGACAATGGTGGCTGACTGTTGAGCCGACTGCGCTGCGGCGACCGCCCGTGGAAACAGGGCGCTGGGCACGATGCTCGGCAGCAGCGCCTGGGTCGTCGGCATTTCGAAGGAGCGCGCCGCACCGAGCAGGAAGGCGAGGATAAAGATCATTTCCCGGGTGACGTGGTCGGTCGCACTGCCGATGGCCAGTGCCAGGGCAATCAACGCCTGCAACGACTGACAGATCGCCGCGACCCGACGCCGGTCATAGCGGTCGGCGACATGCCCGGTGTGCAGCATGAACAGCACCCGAGGCGCGAACTCGACCAGACCGACCAGACCCAGGTCGAGCACGTTGCCGGTCAGCTGGTACAGATTCCAGCCGATCGCCACCGTGAGCATCTGAAAACCGCTGGCGGTGAAGATCCGGGCGAACCAGAACGCGAGAAACGGACGATGGTGACGTAACAGCAGGGGCTCTTGGCTGGGCATCTGAAGGCAGGTCTGGCTCGAAGGGGAACGTCGAGGTTATCACCAGTCTGTAACAGGAAGTTGCTATGACAAAAAATTTAGTTAGCCAGACATCTATCGCTCCCTGGCATACCTCATCTCAATGTGGTGAGGGGATTTATCCCCGATCGGCTGCGCAGCAGTCGTAAAAAATTGACGACGCAACGAAACATCAGGGGCTGCTTCGCCGCCCATCGGGGATGAATCCCCTCGCTACAGGTCGTGCCGCTCTGGGGATGTATTTCAGAACGTTGCCCAGGCAATGAGGCAACTTGTCACGCGGCAAACGACCACGCCGTTCTTCGTCGGAAATGGGACTACTCTTTTAACGTTGCTTGATCCAGATCAAGACCCTCCCGGGCCATGCTCTGGTGGCCCGTTGGCCAGACTCCCTGCGTTGCGATGGCTGTTAAAAAAGAACGAATCAGAATTCGCCGCACTCCATATCCGTGGGGGCAGTAGGCAGGGGCCACAAGCCCCAATGCCGGTATTACCTGACAGAGGAAGACTTATGTTCGGTTTAGAGGCACTCGATCTCGCCCGAATTCAGTTCGCGTTCACCATCTCGTTCCACATCCTGTTCCCGGCCATCACCATTGGTCTGGCGAGCTACCTGGCGGTGCTTGAAGGGTTGTGGTTGAAAACCCATAACGACACTTACCGGGATCTCTACCACTTCTGGTCGAAAATCTTTGCCGTCAACTTCGGCATGGGTGTGGTCTCCGGTCTGGTCATGGCTTACCAGTTCGGCACCAACTGGAGCCGTTTCTCGGACTTCGCCGGTTCCGTCACCGGACCGTTGCTGACCTACGAGGTGCTCACGGCATTCTTCCTTGAGGCCGGTTTCCTCGGGGTGATGCTGTTTGGCTGGAACAAGGTCGGACGCAAACTGCACTTCTTCTCCACGGTGATGGTGGCGATCGGCACGCTGATCTCGACATTCTGGATTCTCGCTTCCAACAGCTGGATGCAGACGCCGCAAGGCTTCGAGATCGTCAACGGTCAGGTGATCCCGACCGACTGGCTGGCCATCGTGTTCAACCCGTCGTTCCCGTATCGCCTGATGCACATGGCGACCGCTGCGTTCGTGGCCACGGCGTTCTTCGTTGGCTCGTCGGCGGCCTGGCACCTGCTTCGCGGCAAGGACAACCCGGCGATCCGCACCATGCTGTCGATGGCAATGTGGATGGCGCTGATCGTCGCGCCAATCCAGGCGGTTATCGGTGACTTCCACGGGCTGAACACCCTTGAGCATCAGCCGGCGAAAATCGCTGCGATCGAAGGCCACTGGGAAAACAAAGGCAACGAAGCGACCCCGTTGATCCTGTTCGGCTGGCCGGACATGAAGGAAGAGAAAACCAAATTCGCCGTGGAGATTCCGTACCTCGGCAGCCTGATCCTGACCCACTCGCTGGACAAGCAGGTGCCGGCGCTCAAGGAGTTCCCGCCTGAAGACCGGCCGAACTCGACCATTGTGTTCTGGTCGTTCCGGGTCATGGTCGGCCTCGGCTTCCTGATGATCTTCACCGGTCTGTGGAGCCTGTGGCTGCGCAAGCGCGATTCGCTCTACACCTCGCGGCCGTTCCTGTATCTGGCGCTGTGGATGGGGCCGTCCGGCCTGATCGCGATCCTCGCTGGCTGGTTCACCACTGAAATCGGTCGGCAGCCGTGGGTGGTCTACGGGCTGATGCGCACGGCGGATGCTTCGTCCAATCACAGTTTCATGCAGATGAGCATCACCCTGATCATGTTCGTCGTGGTGTATTTCGCGCTGTTCGGTGCGGGGCTTGGCTACATGATGCGCCTGGTGCGCAAAGGGCCGAAAACCGACGAAGGCAAGGAAACCAACGAAGGTGGTCCTGGCCAGAAACGCACTCCGGCTCGGCCGTTGTCCGCAGCCGATGATGAAGGTACCGACGCCGACTCGCAGCGCAGCCTGGAAAAGGAGATTTGACTCATGGGTATTGATCTTCCGCTGATCTGGGCCGTGATCATCATCTTCGGCATCATGATGTACGTGGTCATGGACGGCTTCGACCTGGGGATCGGGATTCTCTTCCCGTTCATCCCGGGCAAGACCGACCGTGACGTGATGATGAATACCGTCGCCCCGGTTTGGGACGGCAATGAAACCTGGCTGGTACTGGGCGGCGCGGCGTTGTTCGGCGCGTTCCCGCTGGCCTATTCGGTGGTGCTGTCGGCGCTGTACCTGCCGTTGATCTTCATGCTGATCGGCCTGATTTTCCGCGGCGTGGCGTTCGAGTTCCGCTTCAAGGCCAAGGACGACAAGCGTCACCTGTGGGACAAGGCGTTCATCGGCGGTTCGGTGGCGGCGACGTTCTTCCAGGGCGTGGCACTCGGGGCTTTCATCGACGGTTTGCCGGTGGTCAATCGGCAATACGCCGGCGGTTCACTGGACTGGCTGACACCGTTCACCCTGTTCTGCGGCGCCGCGCTGGTGGTGGCCTATGCCTTGCTCGGTTGCACCTGGCTGATCATGAAGACCGAAGGCAAGTTGCAGGAGCAGATGCACAACCTCGCGCGGCCCTTGGCGTTCGTGCTGTTGGCGGTGATCGGCATCGTCAGTCTGTGGACGCCGCTGGCTCACCCCGAGATCGCGACACGCTGGTTCAGCATGCCGAACCTGTTTTGGTTCATGCCGGTGCCGATTCTGGTGCTGGTGACGCTGTACGGGCTGATCCGCGCGGTGGCGCGCAATGCCAACTACATGCCGTTCCTGCTGACCCTGGTGCTGATATTCCTCGGCTACAGCGGTCTGGGCATCAGCCTGTGGCCGAACATCGTGCCGCCGTCGATCTCGATCTGGGACGCCGCCGCACCGCCGCAGAGCCAGGGCTTCATGCTGGTCGGTACGCTGTTCATCATCCCGTTCATCCTGGGTTACACCTTCTGGAGCTACTACGTGTTCCGCGGCAAGGTCACCCATGAAGACGGTTACCACTGATCTCTCGCTCTGCTCACCTTGTGAGAGCAAGCCGTCTCGCGGTGGCGTCCTCAGCGACGCCATCGCCCAAGAGGAACGATGCAATGAACGGCAAACATTCCCTGCACGAGATTGAAGAAGCCGAAAAAAAGCCGCTGTGGCAGCGGCTCGGCTGGTTGGCCCTGATCTGGATCGGTAGCGTCGGCGCGCTGTTCATTGCCGCCAGCCTGATGCGCCTGTTCATGAACGCGGCCGGCCTGACCACACACTGAAACATCCCGTCCCGCTGCCCTTGGGCACGGTTTTATGACCCTCTGTACCGCGGAGGGTTTTTTTTGCCTGACGCTTTACTTGCGTGCTTTGAGAATCACGAATTTCGGTGTGGCTGCCACTTGCTCGACGCCACGGAACAGCCGCGCCAGCCTACTGTGATAGCCCAGGTGCCGGTTGCCGACGATGTACAACGCACCGCCCACCACCAGCGCCTCGCGGGCTTGCTGGAACATGCGCCAGGCGAGGAAGTCGCCGACCACCTGTTGTTGATGGAACGGCGGATTGCACAGCACTACGTCCAGCGATTGCGGCTCCTGGCCGGCCAGACCATCGCCAGCGCGCACGAGCACTTCGCGCTCGCCCAGCGCGGCGCGCCAGTTCTCGGCGGCCGATTGCACGGCCATGAACGATTCGTCGACCAGCGTGTAGTGCGCGTCGGGGTTGTGCAGGGCGCTGGCGATGGCCAGGACGCCGTTACCGCAACCAAGGTCGGCGACCCGGGCGCTGCCGAGGTTTTTTGGCAGGTGCGGGAGGAAGGCCCGGGTGCCGATGTCCAGGCCCTCACGGCAGAAAACGTTGGCGTGGTTGAGCAATTCGATGGCCGGCTCGTCCAGCTGATAGCGCGAAGGGTAGGGCGAGGTCGCCGGGGCTTTGGCTTCAGGCGTTGCGATCAACAGGCGAGCTTTCTTCACCGCCAGTGAAGCCTGTACCGGGCCAATGTAACGCTCCAGCAGATCACCGGCTGCGCGCGGCAAATGCTTGACCATGGCCGCTGCCACCACTTCGGCGCCGGGTGCCAGTAGCCCTTGCAGGCGGATCAGTTGCTCTTCCAGCAATGCCAGCGTCTTGGGCACGCGGATCAGCACCCGGTCGAACGGCCCGATCAACGGCTCACTGGCCGCAATCCCGCGCACGGCATCAAATGCCAGGCCGTTGCGTACCAAGTTCTTTTCCAGGCCCTGGAATGCGAGAAACGAGTCGCCACTGCTGCTGACCTGAACCTTGCCTGCCAGACTCGCCGCCAGCGCTCCGAAGCTGTCATTGAGTACCAACACCCGGGTGTCTGCCGCCGGTTGTTGCGCGGCCAGATGATTGAGCAGGTATTCGTCAGCCGCATCGAACGCTTGCAGAGGTTCATTCTGCTGCTCGGGCTGGCGGATCAGGTCGAGTTGGGCAAAGGGTGTTTCGAGCAAGGGCATCGGGCGAGAACTCTGGTTATTCAACGGGTGGCCCGCAGCCCAGGGCGTCGCGCGGCGGAACCATCCGAGTGGACTGCGGCGTGCGGCGCACGTCATCACTCAGGAAGGTTGCAAATGGTACGTTTTTTTCCGTTGAAATACTCGCAGCTTTTAGTGGGCGGGCATGTCGAGAAGGCCGCAACTCTTGGCGGCAATGACCGCAGAAATCTTGTTGCAGACGTTCAGTTTGAGAATCACGTTTTGCACGTGGTAATTCACCGTCCGCTCGCTCAGGCAGAGGATCCTGGCAATCTCATAGGCCGTCTTGCCGAGCGCCGAGAGCTTGAGCACTTCCAGTTCTCGCGGTGAAAGGCGTGGGGGGACGGGCTTTTTGGCCGGTTTGGGCAAGGTTTTGGCGAACAGGTCACTCAGGTGGCTGGTTGCGTAAAACATATAGCCAAAATGCTCGTATAACTCGAGCGGACTTAATGGACCGTTTTTCCTGGCAAGGCTCAGGGTGCTGCACAGCCCGCTGTCTTCGTGGTGGAACGACTGGGACCAACCGTGTCGCAACCCATGCCTCTGTTGCGCGTCCCACAGCGACAAGGTTTGCGAAAACACGTCCTCGGTCCAGACAATCGGCAGCATTGAATGACTGCAGTGTGCTACTACCGGGTCGATTTTTCTGTAGTTTTGTCTTTCATAAAGTTGGTTCCACTCTTTCGGATAGTTATTGATTTGCAAGGTCTTTAAGTCAGCGTTCCGATTGTTTGATGTCAATGAGATGGCACAAAAATTGAAGCCAATATTTTGAGCGAATCGCAGCAAGATCGGATAAGCGGTCTCTATTTCTCTTGCGAAAGTCAGTTGCTTTAATTGCGACTCCTTCCACATTTCCATCACTCACTCTCCATGAGTCGTTCGTCGGGTGCTTTTTATGGATCCAATCGGATCCTGCACGCAACCGAGTGTAGGACAGGTCTTACAAATGGCGTTGAATTTTTTTGCTCTTGGAGGGGGCGGTTAGTTGCTGGAAAGGTTATTAGTCATCAATAACGCGTTGGATTTAACCTGTCATTCAATCGGACTTTGAATAAAGCTGTATTAACGGCATTTGGGTTTAATTCTCATTTTTTCGGGCGGTCTGAACGGTAAACCACTACAAAAGCAGTGGTGTTTATGCTCTGAGTTTGCGCGAGACTGTCAGGGTCTTTTCCGTGGAGTGCCCCCATGACTGTCAGCGCAGATAAATTTACTGCCCAGACCTTGCTCGACGTGCAGCCTTTGACCCCCAGTCTGTTTACCCTGCGCACCACGCGCGATACGGGCTTCAGATTTCGCGCGGGACAATTCGCTCGCCTGGGGGTGACAAAGGCTGATGGCAGCACGGTCTGGCGTGCTTACTCGATGGTCTCTTCACCCTTCGACGAGTTTCTCGAGTTCTTCTCCATCGTGGTGCCAGGTGGCGAATTCACCAGTGAACTTAGTCGCTTGCAGGTCGGCGATACCCTGCTGGTGGAACGCCAGGCCTTTGGTTACCTGACGCTGGATCGGTTTGTCGACGGTCGGGATTTGTGGCTGTTATCCACCGGGACCGGGGTTGCGCCGTTTCTGTCGATTCTGCAGGACTTCGAAGTGTGGGAGCGATTCGAGCGGATCATTCTGGTGTACAGCGTGCGCGAAGCGCGGGAACTGGCCTATCAGTCGTTGATTGCAGAACTGTCCGAGCGTGATTACCTGGCAGAACACGCCCATAAACTGCAGTTCATTCCCACCGTTACCCGAGAAAAGGTTCCTGGTGCCTTGCATGGCCGTATTACCAGCCTGATTGAAAGCGGCGAGCTGGAGCGTGAAGCCGGTGTTGAACTGGCCCCCGAGCACTCGCGCGTCATGCTGTGCGGCAATCCGCAGATGATCGACGACACCCGGGCACTGCTGAAGAAACGCCACATGAGCCTGAGCCTGACGCGGCGGCCGGGACAGGTGGCGGTGGAAAACTACTGGTAAAAAAACGGCGCCATCAGGCGCCGTTCTTTATTCATCAAGCAGTCAAGGCCGGTTGTTCTGGGCCTTGAGCAGATCGCGGATCTCACCGAGCAACTCTTCTTCCTTGGTCGGAACCGGTGGCAGGGAAGGGGCTACGGCTTCTTCGCGTTTAAGGCGGTTGATGGCTTTGACACCCATGAAGATCGCGAAGGCGACGATCACGAAGTCCAGAATGCTCTGGATGAATTTACCGTAAGCCATGACCACGGCAGGGGCGTTGCCCTCGGCGGCTTTAAGCGTGATGGCCAGATCACTGAAGTCCACCCCTCCGATCAACAGGCCGATTGGCGGCATGATCACGTCGCCGACAAACGACGAAACAATTTTGCCAAAGGCGGCACCGATGATGATACCGACGGCCATGTCGACCACATTGCCTTTGACCGCGAAGGCCTTGAACTCACTAAGCACGCCCATAGGTTATTTCCTTGTTACAGATGAGGTTGGTGTACGCAGTGTAAATCAGCAAACGCGTCCTGCGCGAAACACCTTCTTACATTGCCCGTTTTTATCGACCGATAAATCTGCAATTAGTTTGCAAAGTGCCACTAATCGCGCGCGAAATACGCCGTAACACGCTGATCGGGAAGCCAAAATTTTCAATCGTCGGGTTACGAACTTTCTATTTATGTTCGCGGACTTAGCCCTCTAGCCTCTGGTTGGCGCACCTGGATGCGCCCAAAAGAACCAGAGGAACCTGATATGAATTCCACCCTTGGACTGGGGGCTTTTCCCCATCGCCGTACGCTCGGCGTACTCACCGCCAGCCTGTTGACCTTCTCCGTGCACGCCGCGCCCCTGACCCGGGATAATGGTGCAGCGGTGGGCGACAATCAGAACTCGCAAACCGCCGGCGCCAACGGCCCGGTGCTGCTGCAAGACGTGCAACTGATCCAGAAACTCCAGCGTTTCGACCGTGAGCGCATTCCCGAGCGTGTGGTGCATGCCCGCGGTACCGGTGCCCATGGCACGTTCACCGTGACCAACGACCTCAGCGACCTGAGCAAGGCCAAGGTATTCGCTGCCGGGCAGGTGACGCCAGTGTTCGTGCGCTTCTCCGCAGTGGTTCACGGTAACCATTCCCCGGAAACCCTGCGCGATCCACGGGGCTTTGCCACCAAGTTCTACACCGCTGATGGCAACTGGGACCTGGTCGGCAACAACTTCCCGACCTTCTTCATTCGCGACGCGATCAAGTTTCCGGACATGGTCCATGCGTTCAAACCCGATCCACGCACCAACCTTGACGATGACTCGCGTCGTTTCGACTTCTTCTCCCACGTGCCGGAAGCCACTCGCACGCTGACCGAGCTGTATTCCAATTCGGGTACTCCAGCCAGTTATCGGGAAATGGACGGTAATGGCGTGCATGCCTACAAGTTGGTTAACGCCAAAGGCGAAGTGCACTATGTGAAGTTCCACTGGAAAAGTTTGCAGGGCATCAAAAACCTGACACCTGAACAAGTCGAGAAAGTTCAGGGCAAAGATTACAGTCATATGACTAATGATCTGGTCAGTCATATCAACAAGGGTGATTTCCCGAAATGGGACTTGTACATCCAAGTGCTGAATCCACAAGATTTGTCCAAGTTTGATTTCGATCCATTGGACGCTACCAAAATCTGGCCGAATGTTCCTGAGCGAAAAGTTGGACAAATGGTGTTGAACCGTAATCCGGCCAATGTATTCCAGGAAACCGAACAAGTTGCCATGGCCCCGGCCAATGTTGTGCCGGGTATCGAACCTTCAGAAGATCGTCTGTTGCAAGGTCGAGTGTTTTCTTATGCCGATACGCAGATGTATCGCCTGGGTGCAAACGGCCTGCAACTTCCGATCAATGCGCCAAAAGTTGCGGTCAACAATGGCAATCAGGACGGTGCGATGAACTTCGGTGCCACGGCGTCTGGCGTGAACTATCAGCCAAGCCGCCTGCAACCGCGTGAAGAGCCGCAAAGCGCGCGTTACAGCCAGCTGGCACTGTCGGGCAGCACCCAGCAGGCGAAGATTCAGCGTGAGCAGAACTTCAAACAGGCCGGGGATCTGTATCGCTCGTTCAGCCAGCAGGAGCGTCAGGACCTGATCACCAGCTTCGGCGGTTCGCTGGCGACCACCGATGACGAGAGCAAGCACATCATCCTGTCCTTTCTTTATAAGGCAGATCCGGAATACGGCACCGGTGTGACCAAAGTGGCCAAGGGTGATCTGAGCCGGGTCAAGGCGCTGGCAGCGAAACTGGTCGACTGATCTCGACGCCATGCAACGCGGGGCCTGACTCAGGCCCCGCTCTGCCCAAGGAGAGCGTTTATGCGTGCCTTTCTTTTACTGTTGCTCGGTTGCCTGTCATTTGCAGCGCTGGCCGAACAGAACCCCGAGGCGATCAAGGCGCAGTTGCAGGATTACTATTTCGATGCCGCCCGGCGTGGTGATGTGCCGATGCTCGAGACCTTTATCGAGTCCGGTTATTCCCTCGATACCCGCGACAGCAAGGGCTACACCGCTTTGATTCTGGCGGCGTATCACGGCCAGGGTGCGGCAGTTGACCGGTTACTGGCGGCGGGCGCTGATGCCTGCGCGCAGGACCAACGTGGCAACACAGCGCTGATGGGCGCGATTTTCAAAGGCGAGATACAGATTGCTCGAAGGCTGATGGCCACCGATTGCAGCCCCGATCAGCGCAACGGCGCAGGCCAGACTGCGGCCATGTACGCCGGGTTGTTCAAGCGTGTCGAACTGCTCGATGCGCTCAAGGCCAAAGGCGCCGATCTCAATGCCGAAGACCCGCTGGGCAACAGCGCCGCGCGTCTGGCCAACGGCGAAATCCGTACCGCCGCGCCGCGCTGAGCGGTGGCTGCGTTATCATCGCGGTTTTTGCCGGGGGATCCAGATGGCCAAGGCCAAGCGCATGTACGGCTGCACCGAGTGCGGCGCAACCTTTCCCAAGTGGGCGGGCCAGTGCGGCGAGTGCGGCGCCTGGAACACCCTGACCGAAACCATGATCGAAAGCGGCGGGGCCACGGCGCCCACCGGGCGTACCGGCTGGGCCGGGCAGCAAGCGCAGATCAAGACCCTGGCCGAAGTCAGCATCGAGGAGATTCCACGTTTCTCCACTGCGTCCGGTGAGCTGGATCGGGTTTTGGGTGGCGGTCTGGTCGATGGCTCGGTGGTGCTGATAGGTGGTGATCCGGGCATCGGCAAGTCGACGATTCTGTTACAGACCCTGTGCAACCTCGCCAAGAGCATGCCGGCGCTGTACGTCACCGGCGAAGAATCCCAGCAGCAAGTGGCAATGCGCGCCCGGCGTCTGGGGCTGCCACAGGATCAACTGCGGGTGATGACCGAAACCTGCATCGAAACCATCATCGCCACCGCCCGTCAGGAAAAACCCAAGGTGATGGTGATCGACTCGATCCAGACCATTTTCACCGAACAGTTGCAATCAGCGCCGGGTGGCGTCTCGCAGGTACGTGAGAGTGCGGCGCTGCTGGTGCGTTATGCCAAGCAGAGTGGCACGGCGATCTTCCTCGTCGGTCACGTCACCAAGGAAGGCGCATTGGCAGGCCCAAGGGTTCTCGAACACATGGTCGACACCGTGCTGTATTTCGAAGGCGAATCCGATGGCCGTTTGCGTTTGTTGCGGGCGGTGAAAAACCGTTTCGGTGCGGTCAATGAACTGGGCGTGTTCGGCATGACCGACAAGGGCCTGAAAGAAGTCTCCAACCCTTCGGCGATTTTTCTCACCCGTGCCCAGGAAGAAGTCCCGGGCAGTGTGGTGATGGCCACCTGGGAAGGCACCCGGCCGATGCTGGTGGAAGTGCAGGCGTTGGTCGATGACAGCCATCTGGCCAATCCACGGCGCGTGACGTTGGGCCTTGATCAGAACCGATTGGCGATGTTGTTGGCGGTATTGCATCGCCATGGCGGCATTCCGACCCATGATCAGGACGTGTTCCTCAACGTGGTCGGCGGGGTGAAGGTGCTGGAGACCGCGTCCGACCTGGCGTTGATGGCGGCGGTGATGTCGAGCCTGCGCAACCGGCCGTTGCCGCATGATCTGCTGGTGTTTGGCGAAGTCGGTTTGTCCGGCGAGGTGCGTCCGGTGCCGAGCGGCCAGGAGCGCTTGAAGGAAGCGGCCAAGCATGGCTTCAAACGGGCGATCGTGCCCAAGGGCAATGCACCGAAAGAGGCGCCGCCGGGGTTGCAGATCATTGCCGTGACCCGGTTGGAACAGGCGCTCGACGCATTGTTCGAATAGTCCTGTGGGAGCGGGCTTGCCCGCGAAAGCGGTGTGTCAGTCGAAATCAATGTTGATTGACACGGCTTCTTCGCGGGCAAGCCCGCTCCCACAGGGGATTTGTATTGATGGCTAGATTTCGATCAGGGCGCCGAGTTCGCGCTCAAGCTCGGCTTCGTCAGCCAGGTTGAGCTCGATCAACCGTCGCAAGCGCTGGATCGACTCCAGACTGATATGCCGGCAGACGAAGCCTAGTTGTCCGTGATCTTCGTGAGCCAGGTGTACATCCATCTCGATATCGACATCATCGCTCAGATGAATGTTGACGAAGAAATCCTGCTCCCTATCCCCAAGCCACGGCTCCGGCCGTTCGATCAGCAGCCCTTTGAGCGACAGGTCGATCAGTTTCACCGGCCAGATATATTCACCTTGGCGCAACTCGGTTCTGGCATCGAACGCAATACGTTTGAAGCGACGGCGATTGGCTGGGTGTTCGCTCATGGCGCAATCCTCGGGAGAGTTCGCTGACTATAGACCCGACTCGCGGGTGGCTGCCAATCAACGAGCCGTCTAGACCAACGTCGGGGTATGGCCTTTGGCGCCGTAAGCGCTAAACTCGGGGTGGCTGTCTTTCTTGTCCACCCTGGCTGGAATAATAAAATGAAAAATAATAATAGCCTGCTACGCCACTTACCCTGGCTAGTGCTGGCAATCGTAGGAGCGTGCGCCCTGGGCGTAGTGGCATTGCGCCGAGGAGAGGCGATCAACGCCTTGTGGATCGTGGTCGCGGCAGTGGCCATTTATCTGGTCGCGTACCGTTACTACAGCCTGTTCATCGCCAACAATGTGATGCAACTCGATCCGCGTCGGGCCACCCCCGCCGTGCTCAACAACGACGGTCTGGACTACGTTCCAACCAACAAACACATTCTTTTCGGTCACCACTTCGCCGCGATCGCGGGCGCCGGACCTCTGGTCGGCCCGGTATTGGCGGCGCAGATGGGTTATCTGCCCGGCACGCTGTGGCTGATTGCCGGGGTGGTGCTGGCGGGCGCGGTGCAGGACTTCATGGTTCTGTTCATGTCGACCCGGCGCAACGGCCGTTCCCTGGGCGACATGGTGCGTGAAGAAATGGGCCGCATCCCCGGCACCATCGCCCTGTTCGGCTGCTTCCTGATCATGATCATCATCCTCGCGGTGCTGGCGCTGATCGTGGTCAAGGCACTGGCAGAGAGCCCATGGGGCATCTTCACCGTGATGGCGACCATCCCGATCGCGATGTTCATGGGCATCTACATGCGCTACATCCGCCCGGGCCGCATCGGCGAGATCTCGGTCATCGGTGTGTTGCTGCTGCTCGGTTCGATCTGGCTCGGCGGGCAGATTGCCGCTGATCCGGTGTGGGCCAAGGCCTTCAGCTTCACCGGCGTGCAAATCACCTGGATGCTGATCGGTTATGGCTTCGTCGCCGCCGTGTTGCCGGTGTGGCTGATCCTCGCGCCACGCGACTACCTGTCGACGTTCCTCAAGATCGGCACCATCATCGCCCTGGCGATCGGCATTCTGGTGACCATGCCCGAGCTGAAAATGCCGGCGCTGACCCAGTTCGTCGACGGCACCGGCCCGGTGTGGAAGGGCGGTCTGTTCCCGTTCCTGTTCATCACCATCGCTTGCGGTGCGGTGTCCGGGTTCCACGCACTGATCTCTTCGGGCACCACGCCGAAGTTGCTGGATAACGAAACCAACGCGCGCTACATCGGTTACGGCGGCATGCTGATGGAATCGTTTGTGGCGATCATGGCCATGGTTGCCGCTTCGGTGATCGAGCCGGGCGTGTACTTCGCCATGAACAGCCCGGCCGCCGTGGTCGGCGGTGACGTCGCATCGGTGGCGCAGATGGTCAGCAGCTGGGGCTTCGCGATCACGCCGGAGGCGCTGCAAGCCGTGGCTCACGACATCGGCGAAACCACCATCCTCGCCCGTGCCGGCGGTGCGCCGACCCTGGCGGTCGGTATCGCGCAGATCCTGCACAGTGTCCTGCCGGGTGAAAACACCATGGCGTTCTGGTACCACTTCGCGATCCTGTTCGAAGCGCTGTTCATCCTGACCGCTGTAGACGCCGGCACCCGTGCCGGGCGCTTCATGCTGCAGGACCTGCTCGGCTCCTTCGTTCCGGCGCTCAAGCGCACCGAATCGTGGACTGCCAACCTGATCGCCACCGCCGGTTGTGTGGCGATGTGGGGCTGGTTGCTGTATCAGGGCGTGATCGATCCACTGGGCGGCATCAACACCCTGTGGCCGCTGTTCGGTATCTCCAACCAGATGCTGGCCGGTATCGCGCTGATGCTCGGCACCGTGGTCCTGATCAAGATGAAGCGCCAGCGCTACATCTGGGTCACCCTGCTGCCAGCCGCTTGGCTGCTGATCTGCACCACCACCGCAGGCTTCATCAAGCTGTTCGACGCCAACCCGGCGATCGGCTTCCTGTCGCTGGCCAAGAAATACAGCGATGCGCTGGCCAACGGTCAGGTGCTGGCACCGGCAAAAAGCGTCGAGCAGATGCAGCACGTGATCTTCAACGCCTACACCAACGCAACGCTCACTGCGCTGTTCCTGTTCGTGGTCTTCAGCATCCTGTTCTATGCGCTCAAGGTCGGCATCGCTGCCTGGGGCAAAAAAGAGCGTACGGATAAAGAATCGCCATTCCAGGCCCTGCCGGACGCGTAACCAGAGGATTGCACCATGTTCAATGACCTGAGTCGCCTCGGTAAATACCTCGGTCAGGCCGCGCGCCTGATGGTCGGCATGCCCGACTACGACACCTACGTCGAGCATATGCAAACCAAACACCCGGACAAACCGGTGATGAGCTACGAGATGTTCTTCCGCGAACGTCAGGAAGCGCGTTACGGTGGCAAGGGTGGGCCGAAGTGCTGTTGAGCTGACAGCCTGCGGTTGATGCAGTCCCCCTGTGGGAGCGGGCTTGCTCGCGAATACGGAGTGTCAGTTGATACGTGTGGTGACTGACACACCGCTTTCGCGAGCAAGCCCGCTCCCACATTTGTTTTGTGTTTCTTTAAGGAGATCGTGTTTTGTCTTCTCCCATACCTGTAACGGTACTCAGCGGTTTCCTCGGTGCCGGCAAGACCACCTTGCTGCGCCATCTGCTTAAAGCCGATCATGGCCTGAAGATCGCCGTGATCGAGAACGAATTCAGCGACGCCGGCATCGACACCCAGTTGCTCGGCGTCGAGCCGGTGCAAGTCATGACCCTGGCCAACGGCTGCGTCTGCTGCACCATCCACACCGATCTGACCAAGGCCCTGTACCTGCTGCTCGAACGCCTGGACAGCGGTGAAATCGCCTTCGACCGTCTGGTGATCGAGTGCACCGGTCTGGCCGATCCGGCCCCGGTGGCGCAGACCTTTTTTATCGACGAAGAACTGCGCGAGCGCTATCTGCTCGACGGCATCATCACCCTGGTGGATGCGGCTCACGCCGACCAGCACCTGACCCAGACCATCGCCCAGGCGCAGATCGGTTTCGCCGACCGCTTGCTGGTGAGCAAGACCGATCTGGTGGATGAGGCCACGTTCACCGCGCTGAGCGAACGCCTGACGCGGATCAATCGTCGTGCGCCGATCCGCGTGGTCGAGCATGGCAACATCGATCTGGCCGAACTGCTCGACGTGCGTGGCTTCAATCTCAATGCCGACCTCGGTGGCGGGGTGAGCCTGCGTCCGGTGAGCAAGGCGCCGTCCATCGACCGCATCTCCAGTCTGGTGCTGCGCACAGACCAGCCGCTGGATATCGATCAACTCAGCGAGTTCATGAATGAGCTGCTGGAAGAACATGGCAAGCAGTTGTTGCGCTACAAGGGCGTGTTGAACATCGCTGGCGAGGATCGGCGGCTGGTGTTTCAGGGCGTACTGAAACTTTACGGATTCGACTGGGACACCGAGTGGGCCGAGGGTGAGGCGCGGGAAAGTGTGATTGTGTTTATTGCCGATGATTTGCCGGAAGAGAAGATTCGGGCGGGGTTTGCCAGAGTGACTTCTGCCTGATGATTCTTCGGCGCCAGGGCTGACGCCTTCGCGAGCAAGCCCGCTCCCACAGTAGGCCGCATTCTGTCAGGAGGAATGCAATTCACTGTGGGAGCGGGCTTGCTCGCGAAGGCGATCTAACCGGCGACACGATGCTCAAGGGCTGTACCCAGCAAGGTCTGCTCAAGATGATCCAGGTGTTGATTCATCAGTCGCTCAGCCATGGACATATCCTCAGACGCGACCGCCTCGACAATCGCCAGATGCTCCTGCCACGCGCAGCAACCCGGCGTCGATCTATCACACCGCGCAATCGCCAGCGACGTCAACGGCACCAGGCTGCCAAGAAAATGCGCCAACGGTGCATTCCCCGCCATCCGTGCCAACTGCAGATGAAACTCGCCGGACAAACGAATCGCCGCCGCACGCCGTTCCTGAGCCACGGCCAGACGTTCGCGTTCGACCAGCGTGCGCAAGCGTTTCAAACCCTCCGCTGAGGCATTCTGACAAGCCAGACGCACCAGCGTCGCTTCGGTCAGGCGCCGGGCGTGCAGGGTTTGCCGGGTCTGCTCGGCATCCGGTGCGGCCACCCGTGGCCGATGGTTGGCGCGCAGCACAATCACCTGCTCATGGGACAACTGCGTCAGCACCCGGCGCACATCGGCGCGGCTGACGCCAAACATCTGCTTGAGACTGTCTTCGGTGAAGCGGCTGGCCGGGTCGATTCGCCGGTCCAGAATCGCGTCGAACAGCCGCGGGTATAGATCATCTGCCGGCGCCTGCAGGCGGGAGAAGGGCAGGGGGGCCGACATCTGACGAGTGTGCGGCGACGTGGCAAGGCTGTTCATGGCCGGTCTCCAGTGTGAATCAATCAGTGGCTGAGGTTGTCATCCGGAATGTTCAATTCAACGCCCATCCGTTGGCCTTCGCGCAGAATGTGCCGACGCATTTCGGCGCTGGCCTGAGCGCTGTTCTTGCTGCGGATTGCGCGTACCACCGCTTCGTTTTCTTCCAGGCGTTCGGCCAAATGCTCAGGCGAATTGCGCAGCACTTCGGCGCTTTGCTTGAGGGCATTGCTGGTTTGCTGCACCACACTCTGGAAAATCGGGTTCGAAGTCAGGGTGAACAGCTCCTCGTGGAAGGCGATGTAGGCGCTGACCCCGGCTTCACTGTCGCCTGCCTCAAGGGCTTCGCGCATGTCCATCAACGTCAGGCGCAATTGCCCGACTTCCTTGCTGCTGATCGACTGCGCGACCAGACCGACGATGAACGGCTCTAGGGTGTAGCGCAGTTGCAGCACGTCTTCGAGGCTGGCGCCGGCCACCGCGCTGTCGTGGCTCTGGCTGTCGCTGAGTTGGGCGTCGAGCACCACCACGCCTTTGCCCGGCATCGAACGCACCAGGCCAAGGGTTTCCAGGACGATCACCGCTTCGCGCAGGCTTGGGCGGCTGATGCCCAGTTGTTCGGCCAGTTCGCGCTGGCCCGGCAGCATGTCGCCGGAGCGCCACTGACCGCGGGCGAGGGCGGCGCGCAGTTTTTCTACGACTGAGTTGACGACGGTTGATGTGGTGATCACTTGTCTTGCTCCGTGAGCCCGTTGGGGCTGCCGCAAATAGGATCAGAAGATCGCAGCCTGCGGCAGCTCCTGTGGGGTTGAAAATCAGAACTCTTGCTGGTGCGCCGGAGTTCCGGTTTTACGCGGTTGAAAGGTGTAGCCCTGCTGACCGCTGAGTACTTTGTTTGCGCGTTGCACATCGATGTCCTTTTCCCAGCGGGCGATGGCCACGGTGGCGACGCAGTTGCCGATCAGGTTGGTCAGTGCCCGGCCGATGCCCATGAACCAGTCCACCGCCAGTACCAGCACCAGACCCACTACCGGAATCGCCGGGATCGCCGTCAGCGTCGCCGCCAGGATCACCAGCGCCGAGCCGGGAATGCCGTGGGCGCCCTTGGAAGTGATCAGCGACACCAGCAGAATCGTCAGCAGATCGGTCATCGCCAGTGGCGTGCCGGTGGCGTTGGCGATGAACACGATGGCCAGGGTCAGGTAGATCGAGAAACCGTCGAGGTTGAACGAATAGCCGGTGGGAATCACCAGCCCGACCGTCGAGCTGCCAATCCCCAGGTGTTCAAGTTTGCGCATGATCTGTGGCAGCACGGCGTCGGAAGAAGCGGTGCCCATGACGATCAGCAGCTCTTCACGCAGGTACTTGAGCAGCGGCCACAGACGCAGGCCCGAGGCGCGCATTACCACGCCGAGGATCACGCTGACGAACGCCATGCAGGTCAGGTAAAACAGGCCGACCAGACTGCCCAAGTGCTGTAGCGAATCGAGGCCGTACTTGCTGGTGGTGAAGGCGATGGCGCCGAACACGCCGATCGGCGCCAGGCGCACGATCATGCCCATGATCCGGAAGATCACATGGCTCAGTTCGTTGATCAGCCGCGAGATTCCGGAGGCCGCTTCGCCCACCAGATTCAGCGCACTGCCGAACAGCACCGAGAACAACAGCACTTGCAAAATGTTGTTGTCGGCGAAAGCTCCCAGCACCGAGGTCGGGATCAGGTCCATCAGGAACTGGGTGGTGGTGTGCATGTGCTGGCCGCGTTCAGCGATATCGCCCATGTCGGCGGCGGACAGTTGCTCCAGATGGATATTCGCGCCGCTGCCGATTCCGGTGCTGAAGGCGAATACCAGGCCGATCACCAGCGCGATGGTGGTCAGCACTTCAAAGTAGATCACCGACTTGAGGCCGATGCGCCCGACCTTCTTCAGATCGCCCGCGCCGCTGATGCCGCTGACCACCACGCAGAACACGATCAGGCCGATGAGCATCTTGATCAGTTTGATGAAGCCGTCGCCCAACGGTTTCAGCTGAGCGGAATATTCGGGAAGGGTCAGCCCGCAGACGATGCCGAGCACCAGTCCGAGAACCACTTGGAGGAAGATTGAACGCGAGCACCATCTGAGCATGGGAGGAATCCTGGTCGGTGTCCTGGCTGCCGTACGCCTTTGGGCGCATCAGATTCAGAACTTAATTATTGTGGTCTTACCGGTATGTCCAGTGCGGGTGCAGTCTAGGCGCGGATTTTTGCGGATCGCAAGTGAAAATTGATGAATTGGCATGACCGGTCTGACCAGTTGTGCGGTGAGTCCCATTCTTGAGCGGTTCAGGCGTTTGAAAAAATGTGGGCATAAAAAAACCGGCCAATCACGTGGCCGGTTTTTCATGCTGCGGATTTGGCGTCGCGATTACGCGCCGTACACCGGCAGTTTCTTGCAGATGGCTTTGACTTTCTCACGAACGGCGTCGATCACCGCTTCGTTGTTCAGGTCAGCCAGGATGTCGCAGATCCAGCCGGCCAGCTCTTTGCACTCTGCTTCCTTGAAGCCGCGAGTGGTCACAGCCGGGGTACCGAAACGCAGACCGGAGGTCACGAATGGCGAGCGTGGGTCGTTAGGCACGGAGTTCTTGTTCACGGTGATGAACGCTTTGCCCAGCGCGGCGTCGGCGTCTTTACCGGAGATGTCCTGCTTGATCAGCGACAGCAGGAACAGGTGGTTCTTGGTACCGCCGGAAACCACGTCGAAACCACGCTCGATGAACACTTCGGCCATGGCCTGGGCGTTCTTCACCACTTGTTCCTGGTAAGCCTTGAACTCAGGCTGCAGCGCTTCCTTGAAGCAGATCGCTTTAGCGGCGATCACGTGCTCCAGCGGGCCACCCTGGGCGCCCGGGAATACCGCGGAGTTCAGCTTCTTCTCGATCTCGGCGTTGGCGCGCGCCAGGATCAGACCGCCACGAGGACCGCGCAGGGTCTTGTGCGTGGTGGTGGTGACCACGTCAGCGAATGGCACCGGGTTCGGGTAGACGCCAGCGGCGACCAGACCGGCCACGTGCGCCATGTCGACGAACAGGTAGGCACCGACCTTGTCAGCGATGGCGCGGAAGCGTGGGAAGTCGAGGATCTGCGAGTAGGCAGAGAAACCGGCCACGATCATTTTCGGCTTGTGCTCAACCGCCAGACGCTCGACTTCGTCGTAGTCGATCAGGCCGTTGGCGTCGATGCCGTACTGCACGGCGTTGTACAGCTTGCCGGAGGACGAAACGCTGGCGCCGTGGGTCAGGTGACCACCGTGGGCCAGGCTCATGCCCAGGATAGTGTCGCCACCTTGCAGCAGAGCCAGGTAGACAGCGGCGTTGGCTTGGGAACCGGCGTGCGGCTGAACGTTGGCGTAATCGGCGCCGAACAGCTCTTTGGCGCGGTCGATGGCCAGTTGCTCAACAACGTCGACGTACTCGCAACCACCGTAGTAGCGCTTGCCCGGGTAGCCTTCGGCGTACTTGTTGGTCAATACCGAGCCTTGAGCTTCCATCACCGCAGGGCTGGTGTAGTTTTCCGAAGCGATCAGCTCAATGTGCTCTTCCTGGCGCTGAGCTTCTTGCTCCATGGCGGCAAAGAGATCGGCGTCGTACTTGGCAATAGTCAAATCACGGCTGAACATGGCGGTCCTCAAGGATCGGGGGCAGAAAAGGGGGGCATTCTAACCCAATGGGTTTTGGATGGCATATGAAACGACATCATGTCGCAGACAAGTGGCGTTCATGCCAGATGTGCGGTGCCTTTGAAGGCCTCTTCGCGAGCAGGCTCGCTCCCACAGTAATCGAGGCAGGCCTGCGATTTTGTGATCGACATCAATCCCAGTGGGAGCGAGCCTGCTCGCGAAGGGCGCGCCGCCGATGTTCAGTCGAACATGAAGAGGGCGTCGTTACTGAACTGCGCTTCAAACCGGCTCGCCGGCATTGGCCGTCCGAACAGATAGCCCTGAACCTCATCGCAGCCGTGCTCGCGCAGGAAGTCCAGTTGCTCATGGGTTTCCACGCCTTCGGCGATTACCGCCAGATTGAGGCTGTGGGCCATGGCGATGATTGCGCGAGCGATCTGCGCGTCCTGCTCGCCGGACGGCAGGCCGTCGACGAAGGTACGGTCGATCTTCAGCACGTCGATCGGAAATTGCTTGAGGTAGTTCAGCGACGAATAACCGGTGCCGAAGTCGTCGACCGCAATGCTCAGGCCCAGGTTTTTCAGCCCGGCCAGAATCTGCATTGCTTCGCTGACTTCGCGCATCAGGATACTTTCGGTCAGCTCCAGCTCCAGACACGCCGGTGGCAGCCCGGTTTCGCGCAGGATCGTGGCGATGCGCGTACCGAGCTGGCCATCGGAGAACTGCCGCGCCGAAATGTTCACCGACACCTTCGGCACGCGCACCCGATTCTGGTGCCAGGTCTTGAGCTGACGGCAGGCCTCGCTGATCACCCAGTCGCCAACGTCCACCACCAGACCCAGCTCTTCCAGCACCGGAATGAAATCCCCCGGCGGCACCAGTCCACGACGCGGATGACGCCAGCGTAGCAGTGCCTCGGCGCCAGTCAGGCGTTTGCCGTCGCCACTGAATTGCGGCTGGTAATACAGGACGAATTCGTTCTGCTCCAGCGCATGACGCAGGTCGCTTTCCAGCTCCAGACGTTCCAGCGCACTGGCGTTCATGTCGGCCTGATAGAACTGGAAGTTGTTCTTGCCGCGCTCCTTGGCGTGGTACATCGCGGTGTCGGCGTTCTTCATCAACTGGCTGAGTTCGTTGCCGTCCTGCGGGCTCAGGGCGATACCGATACTGGCGGTGACGAAGAACTCGCGACCTTCCAGCACAAATGGACGCACCAGGCTGGCGAGAATCTGCTCGGCCACATGAATCGCTCGGTTCAGCGCCATTTCGCGGCTGGAGCGGTGTTGCAGGAGCAAGGTGAACTCGTCACCGCCCATGCGCGCCACGGTGTCGTCATCGTCGACGCAGGCCAGCAACCGCGTGGCCATGTCTTTCAACATGCGGTCGCCAGCCGCGTGGCCGAGGGAGTCGTTGATCGGTTTGAAGCGGTCGAGGTCGAGGAACATCAGCACCACCCATGACTTCTGCCGTTCGGCCGATTGCAGCGCGGTGTGCAGACGATCCTGGAACAGCGTGCGGTTCGGCAGGTGGGTCAGGGCGTCGTAGTAAGCGAGACGATGGATGCGTTGTTCGCTGGCCTTGCGCTCGCTGATGTCGCTGAAGAAGCACACGTAACTGGCCAGATCGCCTTCATCGTCGAGTACCGCCGTGATGCCGACCCACGCCGGGTAATGCTCGCCGTTACGGCGCTTGAGCCAGACTTCGCCTTCCCAGGTGCTGTGCTGATGCAATTGCTTGAGCACGTAGCGCAGGTGCGCGTCCTGTTGCTCGTCGACGGTGAGCATGTTCGGCAACTGATCGAGCACCTCCGACACCGCGTAACCGCTGACCCGGCTGAAGGCTTCGTTGGCCTGCACGATGTAACCGGCCGGGTCGGTGATCAGGATCGCCGAGGTCGAGTGCTCGAATACGGTGGCGGCCATGCGCAAGTCTTTCTCGGCGCGGCGCTGCTGGCTGATGTCGCGACCGACGCCGAGCACGCCTTCGAACGCGCCGTGTTCGTCCCACACCAGCACCAGCCGCAGCTCGATCGGGATCTTGCGGCCGTCGGCGCGCAGGCAGTCGAACAGGAACATCTGCGTCTGTACCTGGCTTCGCAGTTGCGCGAGTTGCTCAGGCTTGTCGAGCGCTTTGCTCACCCGATCCATCAAGGTGTAGATGCCGGATAGCTGCTGCGGGTTGGCGATCGTCGATTGCCAGCCATTCTGGAAGATCCACTCGGCGTCGTAACCCAGCACCGCCTGCACCGACGGGCTGACGTAGTTCAACGACAGCTTGCTGTCGGTGGAGAAAATCACATCGCTGATGCTTTCGGCGAGCATGCGGTAGCGCTGCTCGCTGTCGCGCAGCGATTCGCTGGCCTCGATCTGCTCGGTGATGTCCTTGGCCACACCGATGATCCGCGTGACCTGATCATGTTTGTCACGGGCCAGCGCCTGCTCACGAATATCGAAGCGCCGCCACTTGCCGTCGCGATGACGGAAGCGCAATTGGCATTGCAACAGCTGGCTGTACCCGGCGTGCCGCTGCATCTGCCGCGAGCGGTGGTAATAGTCGGCATCCTCCGGGTGCAGGAGGATTTCCCAGAAGTACTCGCCCATCTGGTGCAGCTCGGAGCGGTTGTAACCGAGGGTCTGGCCGAGGTGGTGGTTGCTGAAAATCATCCGCTGGCTGATCACGTCCTGCACATACAGATGATCCGGCACGGTGCGCACCACGTCCGACCAGAAACCTTCGCGCTCCAGCAGCGACAGTTCGATCAGCTTGCGGCTGGTGATGTCGTTGATGCTGAGGATCACCGCTTTATAGTCGTGCTGTTCCTCGGGCAGGCGCAGGACCATCCACAGGTGCTGATCGCGGCCGTTGATGTCCGGCAGTCTGATTTCCAGCTCCAGCTGTTTTTGCTGCTGCAGAACCGCGTCGAGCACCTGGTGGCCGATGGCGCACTGGTTGTGCGGCTGACCGTCGATCAGCAACTGCCAGGCGTGCTCGCAGGAATTGACGTTGAGCAGTTGCAGCGCCACCTGATTGACCTCGGTGACGCGCAGTTCCTGCAGCAATTGCTGGCGCTGGACCGGTTGGTCGAGCCAGGCCTTGAGCTGGTCGCTGGTCTGAATCTGCGCCTTGTCGAACAACTGCTTGAGGCCGGACAGGTCGAGCACGCACAACGCAACGCCAGTGCCTTCGAAAATGTCCTGATAGCGCCGGCGACCTTCATGCAACTGGCGCTGGCGGCGACGCATGTTCAGCAGCGCGATCACCGGCAACATCGAGAACGCCAAACCCAGCAGGCATTTGCCGATGAACGCCGGCAGCAGTTCTTCGAGCACCCGCTGGCGATCGAACAGCCCGCGCAACTGCCAGTCGCTGCTGCTCAGCGGCACGGTCAGCACGGTGTTGGCCATGTCGTCCGGGCTCAGCACCCCGGGCCGGGCGGAGGATAGCGCTTCGTCGCGGCTGATGATTTGATGGTTGAGGCGGTTTTCCACCAGCCACAATGGGCGGATGCCGGTTTCGCCCAGCTTGGTCAGCGAGTCGAAGAAGGTCGGGGTCAGGCGCAATACCCAGTAGCCGCGCGTGCTGCCGCTGGCCTGATGCAATAACAGATGCACCACCGAGCCGTCGTCGGCGTTACTGAAGTAATGTGCCTGGGCGCGGCTGCGGCGCACCAGTTCAGCGAGGTAATCGGCGTCGTGGCTGTCGCTGGCGCTGTCGTTGAGGATTTTCCCGGAGGGGCTGAGCAGGGCCAGGCTGCGCAGTTCCGGCAGCGATTGCTGGAGCTTGCGCAGCAGCGCCTGCTGTTCGTCGGACGACTGCGGCTGTTCGACGATCGGTAGCAGGTTGAGGGCGATTTGCGCATTCAGCGACATGTTCAGGCTGACCTGCGAGGCGAGGTCGGCGGTGTAGTCGATGGTGTACTGGCGCTGGTTTTTCTGGGTCTCGCGCAATTGATCGAGCAGTTGCCAGAACAGCAAGGCCAGCAGCAAAAGTACCAGCGTCGCCAATGCACCCTTCAATGTTCCGCGCAGGGGCGAGCCGGTCCCCGGATTGGACGCGCTCACAGAAGCTGGCGGGGTAACGTTGGACAAGCTGAAATCCTGCGGTTTGGCTGGACTGGCGCGACGTGCACTATAAGCCGGACGCCCGAAGGGCGGCTAGCATGCCTTGAGTTGTGGCGAAGTGCCAGCCCCACTCGGCTGGACTGCCTTCCGTCATTAAGGTAGCTTTGCCGGTTACGCGGGAGCCCAGACACTGTTAAAACTACTGCGCTCGGAAATACTGCGTTGAAAACAGGCTCGGACTGCTCATTTACAACCCGTAAACTCCGCGTCCTCGCCTGTTTCCGCCTTGTCTTTCCTTCGCTCGTTACGTTTTAACAGCGTCTGGCCCAGCTCCTAGACTCAGACTTTTTCAGCGCGCACGCATTGTGATGACCATCAAGTGAACGACGCGCATCGGTCTGGCCGGGCATCGCCTGCGCTCCAATCATTCATCTGTCACTGACCCAAGGTTCTCCATGGCTCAATACGTCTTCACCATGCATCGGCTGGGCAAAGTTGTTCCGCCGAAGCGGGAAATCCTGAAAAACATTTCGCTGTCGTTCTTTCCCGGCGCCAAGATCGGCGTACTCGGCCTCAACGGTTCGGGTAAGTCCACGTTGCTGAAAATCATGGCCGGCGTCGACACCGAGTTCGAGGGCGAAGCCCGTCCGATGCCGGATCTGAACATCGGTTATCTGCCGCAAGAGCCACAACTTGATCCGACCAAGACCGTGCGTGAAGTGGTCGAGGAAGCGGTCAGCGTGATCAAGGATGCGCAAGCGCGTCTGGACGAGGTCTACGCCGCTTACGCCGATCCGGACGCCGACTTCGACAAGCTGGCAGCCGAACAGGCCAAGCTCGAAGCGATCCTGCAGGCCAGCGATGGTCATAACCTGGAGCGTCAACTGGAAGTCGCGGCCGATGCCCTGCGTCTGCCGGCCTGGGACGCCAAGGTCGAACACCTGTCTGGTGGTGAAAAACGTCGTGTGGCCCTGTGCCGTCTGCTGCTGTCCGCTCCGGACATGCTGCTGCTCGACGAACCGACCAACCACCTGGACGCTGACTCCGTGGCGTGGCTGGAGCACTTCCTGCACGACTTCCCGGGCACCGTGGTCGCGATCACGCACGACCGTTACTTCCTGGATAACGTTGCTGGCTGGATTCTCGAACTCGACCGCGGCGCGGGCATTCCTTACGAAGGCAACTACTCGGGTTGGCTCGAAGCCAAGTCCGATCGTCTGGCGGCCGAATCCAAGCAGCAGTCGGCTCACGAAAAAGCCATGAAGGAAGAACTGGAGTGGGTGCGCAAAGGCGCGAAAGCCCGTCAGTCGAAATCCAAGGCTCGTCTGCAACGCTTCGAAGAAATGCAGTCGCAGGAATTCCAGAAGCGTTCGGAAACCAACGAGATCTACATCCCGGCCGGTCCGCGTCTGGGCGACAAGGTCATCGAATTCAAGAACGTCACCAAGGGCTACGGCGATCGCGTGCTGATCGACAACCTGTCGTTCTCCATGCCGAAGGGCGCCATTGTCGGCGTGATCGGTGGTAACGGTGCCGGTAAGTCGACCCTGTTCCGCATGCTGATGGGCAAGGAAACTCCGGATTCCGGCACCATCGAAGTCGGCGAAACCGTGCAACTGGCCTGCGTTGACCAGAGCCGCGAAGACCTCGACGGCAGCAAGACCGTGTTCCAGCAGATCTCCGACGGTTCCGATCAGATCCGCATCGGCAACTACGAGATCCCATCGCGCACTTATGTCGGTCGCTTCAACTTCAAGGGCGGCGACCAGCAGAAGTTCGTCAAGGACCTGTCCGGTGGTGAGCGCGGTCGTCTGCACCTGGCGCTGACCCTGAAGGAGGGCGGCAACGTCCTGCTGCTCGACGAACCGTCCAACGACCTCGACGTTGAAACCCTGCGTTCGCTGGAAGAAGCCCTGCTGGACTTCCCGGGCGCCGCCATTGTGATCTCTCACGATCGCTGGTTCCTGGACCGCGTCGCGACCCACATCCTGGCGTACGAAGACGACTCGCAAGCGGTGTTCTTCGAAGGTAACTACACCGAGTACGAAGCCGACCGCAAAAAGCGCCTCGGCGAAGCGGCGGCCCAGCCACATCGGGTACGCCACAAGAAACTGGCCTGATTCGGGTTGGTTGCATGAAAAAGCGGAGCCTTCGGGCTCCGTTTTTTTTGAGTTTTTTTCAGTGATACCGAGTCGTGGCCATCGCGAGCAGGCTCACTCCTACAATTGAAATACGGTCCCCTGTAGGAGTGAGCCTGCTCGCGATAGCGGTGTAATTGTTGGTGCATTACTTCGATTTGACCTCCCCATTCAGGTGCAAAACCAGCTCAAAAAACCGCCTGATTTATATCCTGTGCACCATTTAATTTCATAACTGCGACATTTTGCGCTGTTCCTGTGCGCAAATCGTTTGCTACAGTCCGGCTCAATCGCTTCCAACGACAATAAATTTGCCGAGACTTTTCCCATGATCGAATCCGTCGAATCCTTCCTCGCCCGCCTGAAAAAACGCGACCCGGATCAACCCGAATTCCACCAGGCTGTCGAAGAAGTCCTGCGCAGTCTGTGGCCGTTTCTCGAAGCCAATCCGCGTTACCTGACCTCGGGCATTCTGGAGCGCATCTGCGAGCCGGAGCGCGCGGTGGTGTTTCGCGTGTCGTGGGTCGACGATCAGGGCAAGGTCCAGGTCAATCGCGGTTTCCGCATTCAGATGAACAGCGCGATTGGCCCGTACAAGGGCGGCTTGCGCTTCCATCCTTCGGTGAACATGGGCGTGCTGAAGTTTCTCGCCTTCGAACAGACTTTCAAGAACTCCCTGACCTCGTTGCCCATGGGCGGCGGCAAGGGCGGTTCGGACTTCGATCCGAAGGGCAAGAGCGACGCCGAAGTCATGCGTTTCTGCCAGGCGTTCATGAGCGAGCTGTACCGACATATCGGCGCGGACGTCGATGTGCCGGCCGGTGACATCGGTGTCGGTGCGCGGGAGATCGGCTTCCTGTTTGGCCAGTACAAACGCCTGAGCAACCAGTTCACCAGCGTGTTCACCGGTAAAGGCATGACCTATGGCGGCAGCCTGATTCGCCCGGAAGCCACCGGTTTCGGTTGCGTGTACTTCGCCGAGGAGATGCTCAAGCGCCGCGGGCAGACCGTCGAAGGCAAGCGCGTGGCGATCTCTGGTTCCGGCAACGTCGCGCAGTACGCGGCGCGCAAGGTCATGGACCTGGGCGGCAAGGTGATTTCGCTGTCCGACTCCGAAGGCACGTTGTACTGCGAATCGGGCCTGAGCGAAGAACAGTGGCAGGCGCTGCTGGAGCTGAAAAACGTCAAACGCGGACGCATCAGCGAACTGGCCACGGCGTTCGGTCTGGAGTTCCGCGCCGGTCAGTTGCCGTGGTCGCTGCCGTGCGACATTGCGCTGCCCTGTGCCACACAGAACGAACTCGACGCCGACGCGGCGCGTACGCTGCTGCGCAATGGCTGCGTGTGCGTCGCCGAAGGCGCGAACATGCCGACCACGCTGGCGGCTGTGGATATCTTCATCGAGGCCGGCATTCTGTTCGCCCCGGGCAAGGCGTCGAACGCCGGTGGGGTCGCGGTCAGTGGGTTGGAGATGTCGCAGAACGCCATGCGCCTGCTGTGGACGGCGGGTGAGGTGGACAGCAAGCTGCACGCGATCATGCAGTCGATCCACCATGCCTGCGTGCATTACGGCGAAGAGAACGGACGGATCAACTACGTCAAAGGCGCGAACATCGCCGGCTTCGTCAAAGTCGCCGATGCGATGCTCGCGCAGGGTGTGGTTTAAGCCGGTTCGATGCGAATCACTTCAATCACCTGATCGCCAGCGGGGCGCTGCCACAGCACTTCGTCATTGAGCCGGGCGCCGAGCAGCGCCCGGCCCAGCGGCGAAGCCCAGTTGATCAGGCCCTGGCTGGCGTCGGCCTGATCTTCGCCGACCAGTTGCACCCGACTTTCGGTGTTGTGTTCGTCGGCGTAGGTCACCCAGCTGCCGATCTGCACTTTATCGGTCGAGATCGCCGGGGCCGCGACCTGTGCGCTGGCGAGGCGTTGGTTGAAGTAGCGCAAATCTCTTTCGAGATCGGCTTGGCGCTGCTTGTCGGTCTGTTCGCCCTTGGCCGATTGTTCGGCGTGCAAGGCTTGCAGTTCGGCGACTTTAGCCTGCAACTGCACCAATCCTTGGGGGGTGACGTAATTGGGCTGCGCACTGACCTGCCGTTCGACGGGCTGATCGGCTTGCGCAGCGGCGTTATCTTCGTTGACGAAAGCGCGGCTCATGCTGTCCTCCTCTGCAAAGAGTTTGGGCCATGGTCGCCGGCATTTGGTTTCACTGGATGTCTGGAAGCGACCTATTGCGAGCGATAAGCCCGCCCGGCGTCCTGATCTTTCTGCTGCTGCCAGGCGCGCTCGCGTTCGTCCCAGTGCTCGTTGCGATACTCTTCGCGATCCTTGTTTTCCAGCATTGCCTGGCACTGGCGGAAGCCGTCGGTCCAGCCTTCGGCGTATTGCTTGTCCTTGAGATAGCGCGGCACGTTCTTGCGAAACTCGCCACTGATCGAACCGGCGGCTTGCCGGCCACTGACGCAGCCATCGTCAAAACCGTCGGCGAAGGCCGGTGGATAACCTTTGGCGATCAAGTCTTCGTGGGTGGTCTGGCAACCCCCGAGCAACAGCAAAACACCCAACAGCCCCGCACACCGCCCCATCGCACTCTCCCGCGCCGATTCTCGGCTGATAGGGAAAGTCTAGAAGCGGATACGTCGGGCGTTGGTGAAAGACATGTAAGTAATTCGTTGAATACCGGAGAACCCTGTGGGAGCGGGCTTGCTCGCGAAAGCGGTGGGTCAGTCGAGATTTGAATCGCCTGACACGACGCCTTCGCGAGCAAGCCCGCTCCCACAGGGGGTATTGATTAGGCTTCAGATCAGTAGTGGTACCACTTCACCTCAAGCATCACTTCGGTTTCCGGTGTCGCCACATGACTGAACTCACGCTGCGCACTCAGGCGCAAACCGAGGTTGCGCGACAATTCCCACTGCTGGTTCAGGCTCAGGCTGCGGCGTACTTCGCCGTTGGTGAAATAGTCGCCCTTGGCCTCGACGCTCATATTGCCCAACGGGTTTTTCCACAGCACGCCGGTGTTGAAGCCAGCGGCCGGCGTGACGAATCCGGCGAAGTCATTGTTGTGTTCGATGCGTACGGTGCCGAGGGCAAAGCCGAGCGTATCTTCGCCCAACTGCCAGGTGCCGCCACCACCACCGTTGACGTGGCTGACCAGGTTTTCGTCATCGTGTTTGCCCGGTACGCGCTCAAGGCCACCGGTGACTTGCCATGACAGTGGCTGCAGCAGTTCATTGCGCGGGGTGAGCGAGCGAATGGTCGCCAGGTCCAGTTGCTGGAACTGCCACTGGTTGCCTTCGTACTGGCGCAGCTTCATCTGCAGGATTTCGATTTGCGCGCCAAGGGGGAAGCTTTCGGCGTTGTCGTTGAGATCGTGATAGGCCATGCGCAAACCGTACTCACCGAATGCCCGATCACCGCGAGTGCCGATGCCAGCCTGCCAGGTGCGTGATTCGTGGCCGTCTTCGGGCAGGCCCGGTTGTGGAATCTGCAACTCCGGAGCCGGGTTCTTGTTGATCGCCCGCAGCAGTTCGAAGCTGCGCTGTGCACGTTGCGCATCACGTTCCTGCCCGTTGGCGCGGTAACGCTCCAGACGATAGGCGGCATCGATGATCAGCGCCTGACGATCCCGGGGCAGGGCCTTGAAGGTCGGCTCCTGCAACACCTGTTGATCGGCGCTGACCTTCAGCACCCATTGCTGTTCTTCCTTATTCAACGGCTCGGCGCGGCTGAGCAGTTCACGCTCGCGGGACGGGCGATATTCGATGCTTTCCACCAGCCCGGCTTCTTTCACCGCTTTGACCGTATCGGTAGGGATGGCGGTCAGCGGGAATTGCTCGGTCAGGCGCAGGCTCGGACGTGCCACTTGCAGCAGTTCGAGCAGGCGATAGGAGCAGTTTTCGTCGAAGAAGAAATAGTCGAACTGGATCTGCTTCAGCTCCCACACATGCTCGACCATGCGGGCGGTTTCTGTTTGCGTCAGGTTCAGCCGGTATTCCCACAGATCGCGGTTTTCCAGGCTGCGGTACTCGGAGAGTTTTTCCTGATACGGCACCAGCGCGAACAGCCCCGGGTAGCCACCCATCAAGCCCTTCCAGGCGTAGAGGATGCTATTGTCCGAGCCTTCGATGTAGGCGCCGAAGTTGATCGCGTAACTCAGCAGCGAAGTCTTGTCGCTTTGCACGTCAGCCTGGTCGATGCGCAGCAGGGTGTGGCCGAACATCGACGACGGGCTGTTGAGGTAGGCCGCCGGGAAGATCATCACCGCGCTGTGCGGCGAGACGTCCTTGAACCACTTCTTGAATTCGGCGCAATCGGGGGCGGGCAGATCGCTGAGGTTGAGCTGTGCTTTCAACCAGCGCGTACGCGCCGGGTAGACGCACTGCGCATGCTGTTCGCCGAGACTGGCCGGGGCGTACAGCGCCTGCACGGTGGCGGCCAGCTCATGGTCGGGGTGTTCGTTGCCATCGGGCGCAAGAAAGAATTTCCTGTCGCTGACATAGCTGCGCCAGCCGCCAAGCTTGGCGGTTTCGTAATGACCGAGGGAAATCCAGAAGCGGTCGTTGGCCAGTTGCTGCAAACGTTGAGGGTCGATGTGAGGCGCGGCGGACAGCGGGGCGCAGACACAGAGCGCCAGCCAGGCAAGGCGTTTGAGCATAAGTGGCAACTTAAGTCGAAAGAAAATAAAACCCGGATCGGGCTGCGATCACTCCCCTGTGGCGAGGGGATTCATCCCCGATGGGCTGCGAAGCGGCCCTCATACCTGCAAAACTCGGTGTATCAGATACACCGAATTGAATGGTTTCACGACTGCTCCGCAGCCGATCGGGGATAAATCCCCTCACCACAGGTTCAGCGTCACATTCGAGTGATTGCACTCAAAACAAAACCCGCTTCCCGAAAGAAGCGGGTGGGGTCGAGCTTAAGCCTGAGTTGCGTACTTGGCCAGACGTGGGTCCGACTTCAGCACGGCCAGGGTGTTGGTATGCACGTCTTCTGCGGTCACGTCAGCTTTGCTGAAGATCTGCTGGAAGTGCTCGTGAGTGACAGCAGCGAAGTGCGCACGGTCTTCCGGCGCCACGCCCAGTACCACGGCGTAGGTCGTCAGCGCTTCGCCGTTGCCCTTGGCCATGTCTTCGGACAGCTCGTTCATCATGCCATTCATGGCGAACCAGGATTTACCGCCGTAGGTCAGCGACGCGTTGGTCGAGCAACCGTTGGTGCCGGAAGTCATACCGAACGTAGCGTTACCGGAGGTGCCGTTAGTGGTGGATGCCAGGAAGTGTGCCGGGGTGCCACGCTGACCTTCGAACAGCATGTTGCCCCAACCGCAATCCGGGCCACCCGGGGCTTGCGCCATGGCGTTGATGGAAACAGCGGTGAAGAGAGTACCGAGAAGAATCCGTTTCATAGCTTTGTTCTCTTTGTGTGCATACCAATGGACAGGGTTCTGACACCTGACGGTGCCAGTGGGCCAGTATTCGTTCCAGCCGCGCAGTTTGGAGTTTAGGCACGTTCCAGGGGTTCCGTGAGTTTTTACAAAAGATTTGGCGATAACCCCGATTTGCCGGGGGGCGGGGCAGGGTCACCCGGTTGTCTATGCTTTGTCGTGTGGCGCGCCTTGCCAGTGGGGCACGGGCAGCGCCAGAATGCCGCTATCTGCCCCGCCTGATTGTTAAGGAAGCCCGATGCCTGATCCTGTTGCTGCCAGCCTGCGTATAGCGCCCGAAGCGCTGACTCGTCCGTTTTCCGCTGAACAGTTCAGCTTCACTACCACCAATGATCTGGAGCCCTTTCGCGGTGTGCTTGGCCAGGAACGTGCGGTCGAAGCCTTGCAGTTCGGTGTGGCGATGCCACGCCCCGGTTACAACGTCTTTGTCATGGGCGAACCCGGCACCGGCCGGTTTTCGTTCGTCAAACGCTACCTGAAGGCCGAGGGCAAACGTCTACAGACCCCGGCGGACTGGGTCTACGTCAACAATTTCGATGAGCCGCGCGAACCTCGCGCGCTGGAGTTGCCTTCCGGCACGGCGGCCTCGTTCATCGGTGACATCAACGGCCTGATCGATAACCTGCTGGCAACCTTTCCGGCGGTGTTCGAACACCCGTCCTACCAGCAAAAGAAAAGCGCCATCGACCGCGCCTTTAACCAGCGCTACGACAAGGCGCTGGACGTCATCGAGCGTCTGGCCCTTGAGAAAGACGTCGCCCTGTATCGTGACAGCAGCAACATTGCCTTCACCCCGATGCTCGAAGGCAAGGCGCTGGACGAGGCCGAGTTCTCGCAATTGCCGGAAGCCGAGCGTGAGCGTTTCCACGAGGACATCTCCGGCCTCGAAGAACGCCTGAACGAAGAACTCGCGAGCCTGCCGCAGTGGAAGCGCGAGTCGAACAATCAGTTGCGTCAGCTCAACGAAGAAACCATCACCCTGGCCTTGCAGCCGTTGCTCTCGCCGTTGTCCGAGAAGTACGCGGAGAACGCCGCGGTCTGCGGCTACCTGCAAGCGATGCAGGTGTATCTGCTGAAAACCGTGGTCGAGCAACTGGTCGACGACAGCAAGACCGACGCCGTGGCGCGCAAGCTGCTCGAAGAGCAATACGCGCCGAGCCTGGTGGTGGGCCATCCGGCCAGCGGCGGTGCGCCAGTGGTTTTCGAGCCGCACCCGACTTACGAAAACCTGTTCGGGCGCATCGAGTACACCACCGATCAAGGTGCGCTCTACACGACTTATCGCCAGTTGCGCCCGGGTGCACTGCACCGTGCCAACGGCGGCTTCCTGATTCTTGAAGCGGAAAAAATGCTCAGCGAGCCATTCGTGTGGGATGCGCTCAAGCGTGCCCTGCAATCGCGCAAGCTGAAGATGGAATCACCGCTGGGCGAGATGGGCCGTTTCGCCACCGTGACCCTCAACCCGCAGCACATTCCGTTGCAGGTCAAAGTGGTGATCATCGGTGCGCGGCAGTTGTACTACACGCTGCAGGATCTGGATCCGGACTTCCAGGAGATGTTCCGCGTACTGGTCGACTTCGACGAAGACATCCCGATGGTCGACGAAAGCCTGGAGCAGTTCGCCCAGTTGCTGAAAACCCGCACTTCGGAAGAAGGCATGGCGCCGCTGACGGCTGATGCGGTGGCGCGTCTGGCGACCTACAGCGCAAGGCTGGCCGAGCATCAGGGGCGTTTGTCGGCGCGGATCGGCGATCTGTTCCAACTGGTCAGCGAGGCGGACTTCATTCGTCATCTGGCCGGTGATGAAATGACCGATGCCGGGCATATCGAGCGCGCATTGAAAGCCAAGGCCACTCGCACCGGTCGGGTCTCGGCGCGGATTCTCGACGACATGCTCGCCGGGATCATCCTGATCGACACCGACGGCGCCGCGGTCGGCAAGTGCAACGGGCTGACTGTGCTGGAAGTCGGTGATTCGGCGTTCGGTGTACCGGCGCGGATTTCCGCCACGGTGTACCCGGGCGGCAGCGGTATCGTCGACATCGAGCGCGAGGTCAACCTTGGGCAACCGATCCACTCCAAGGGCGTGATGATCCTCACCGGGTATCTGGGCAGCCGTTACGCCCAGGAATTCCCGCTGGCGATTTCCGCGAGCATCGCGCTGGAGCAATCCTACGGTTACGTTGATGGCGACAGCGCATCGCTGGGCGAGGCCTGCACGCTGATTTCGGCGCTGTCGAAAACTCCGCTCAAGCAGTGTTTTGCGATCACCGGTTCGATCAACCAGTTCGGCGAAGTGCAGGCGGTCGGCGGGGTCAACGAGAAGATCGAAGGTTTCTTCCGCCTCTGCGAAGCACGCGGGTTGACCGGCGAGCAGGGCGCGATCATTCCGCAGGCCAACGTCGCCACGCTGATGCTCGACGAGAAGGTGCTGGCGGCGGTGCGCGCCGGGCAGTTCCACGTGTACGCGGTGCGTCAGGCCGATGAAGCGTTGAGCCTGTTGGTCGGCGAACCGGCCGGTGAGCCGGATGCTGACGGTCAGTTCCCCGAGGGCAGCGTCAATGCACGGGTAGTCGAGCGTCTGCGGGTGATTGCCGAGATGATCAGCGAAGACGATCTGAAAGAAGCCGAGAAGGAGTTGGCGCAGGAGGCGTTGGCAGAGGCCAAACCGGCGTAAGCCTCAACGCGGTCAAGCTGTAGGAGTGAGCCTGCTCGCGATAGCGGAGTGTCAGTCAACGAATGATTGCTCTGACACCGCTATCGCGAGCAGGCTCACTCCTACATTTGTTTTTTGGTGTAACTCAGCGAAAAGCGCCACTACTCTGGCGTCAGAATTCACACAATGACCATTCGGCGCCTTCTGGTTCTATCCAGCTTCCACGGCGGACTTTTCTTCTATTCTCTGCTCAAGGACATCGACAGTATCACTGGATCGAAACAGCCTTCGCGTGAAGGCTGAATACAGGTTTTACCGAGGGTCGCCGCCATGTCGCGCAACCTCTGCCTCACCCGTCAATGCCTGGGTCTTGTGACCCGCATCGAATGCGCCATCAAACCGCTAGCCGGCGATAACGGCATGTGGACCTTGCTCTTCGCTGCCGGCATGGCCGGCGAACAACCCTCCGCCATCAAGGCCCAGGGCCCGTTTCACGGGCCGGTCGCCGCCGAGTCGATTCTCGACACCATTGTTGAAAGCCTGACGATGCACGGTTACGAGCTGGCCGACGATCCGCAGATCTGGAGCCTGCACCTGCAGGCACAGTTGCGCCAGATCAATGGCGGGCGTGGGCGTACGGTCGGCGTGTTCGACCACTAGGCGCAATCATGGCGCGGTGTCGGACTGCTGCGCCTTGTCGAGTTTGACCTCAAAGCCGTATTGCACGGTATTGAGCTCGGTCCGCTGATAGGTCTCCACGTGCGTTGGACGACCATAGAAGTAATGCACGCCGAACAGCGCCGGGCCATCCGCACTCGCGTCATGACTGACCGAGAGAATCTGTTTCAGGTAGTTGCCGCTGTCGTCCTTGACGAAGAATCGCCAGGCGTTGGCCGGAAACAGTTTCAGGTCCACCACCAACGTGTTGTTCTTGATCTCCAGGCCTTTGGGCAGGGATTTGGCGTCGTAGGCTTTTTTCTCCACGCTGGCGAGAAACAGCGGCATAGACCCCACGGCAATCGCCGGGGTTTCCGGGAACAGGTTCAAATCGTAAGTAATGGTCGCTTGCAGCGGATCGACCTGATACGCCTCGGGCGGCAGTTCGATGGGCTCGTCGAGTTTGCCGCTGCGTTTCTCGGTGAAGAACGTCACGGGACTCTCGCCGGGGCTGAAATCATCACCGAGCAATTCATCGTTGAAGGTTCGCCGGTGAGAGAACTCGATGCGTGCAGCGCTCGGATCCTCCACGGACTGATGGATGCGGATGCCGGCCTTCAAGGATTCCTCGGTGAGGCTTGCGCCCTTGAGCCAGTTCGGCGCCAGATCGTCATAGACGACCACCGCCGGGTCCAGCGGTTGGATGGCTTTTTCGGTGGTGTGCTGGCTGAAAGTGCGCACTGGCAGATCCAGTGTTTTGCGGGTCACGGTTGCCGATGAGAAATCCAGCACGCTGACTTCGAGGGTGTCGATGGGGCCGTTGAAGTAGACCTTGTTGTAGCGGCGCGGATGCTGCTGCTCGAAGGTCTGCTGTTCGTCCTCGAGCTGTTTTTCCAACGCCTCGCTCCAGGTTTTCTGCTGTTGCAGATACGCCAGTTGTTTCTCGTAGAAGGCGACTTGTGCCGGGCTCTCATTGATTGAGCCGGCGCGCACCAGGTATTGCCCGCTGGTGTCACGGGCCTGAACGATGACTGGATTGAGCTGCGCACCCTCGACCTCAGGGGCCAATGGCAGGCTGTTGCTGAATTCGACTTCGGCGTAGTTCTTTTCAAGCTTCAGCAGGGTGACGCTGAGGTTGTCATCGGTGCGGGTCTGGCCGACGTCCTTCTGGCTCAGGTTGAAGCTGAACAGGCGGCGCGGCGCGATGACTTCGACTTTGCCTTGCAGGCTCACCGGTTGTGGCTGGCTCTTCTTGTCCACGTCCAGCCCTTCGATGAACGGGTAGGTCACGGTCAGGTCATCGGGGTTGTTGACGTTGGAGCTGGACGGGCTCAACTGAATGCCGGGATCGGTTTCCGACCACTCCGGCTGATAGGCGATCACGCGCTTGTTGCTCAGGGTCACCGACTGCCATTCCACGCCGTGCGGGAATAGAAAGCCGCCGGGAATGTTCAGGTTGAACGGGAATACCGGTTGCAGGTCGGTAAGGTAATCGGAGCTGGCGTCCTTGTGCAGCACGAACAGGCCGTTGATAAAGGTATCGACCAGCGCCTGCGGCGAAGGGTAGTGCTTGAGGATGCCGAGGGTGTCTTCGCCGTAGACGGTTTTCAGCGGGGCGCTGTCGAGCTTGAGCTGCGCGCGTTCGAGCAGCAGCAGCGAACCACCGAGTTCGGTCACGGCGTCCTTGAGTTTCGGGTCGGTAATGGCGTCCAGTGAGTGTTCGAAGGTTGCCGTCTTCGCGTCGAGGCTGACCGAGGGCTTTTTCTCATCGCCGGGTGAGCAGCCACCCAGCAGCAGAACGAGGCAAACTCCGGCAGTCGTCAACGGTAATCGCACATGCATTTCCAGTCGTCCTGTCCACTTTCGCTAGGCGGTCAATGGTTTGGACAGTAGCAGAAAAAAATTCACACACACACGCAGGTTGCGGTGATGGGAGGTGCGAGCCGGGCGGTTTCTGGCGGTCACGGGCGGCTGGTATACTCGCCGCCGATTTCAATCCTTATTGTGTGAGAGTCAATGGAACGCTTTATCGAAAATGCAATGTACGCCACGCGCTGGCTGCTGGCGCCGATCTATATCGGGCTGTCCCTCGGGCTGCTGGCGCTGGCATTGAAATTCTTCCAGGAAGTGTTTCATGTCATTCCCAACGTGTTTTCCATGGCCGAATCGGATCTGATTCTGGTGCTGCTGTCGCTGATTGACATGGCGCTGGTGGGCGGCTTGTTGGTGATGGTGATGATTTCCGGCTACGAGAACTTCGTGTCCGAGCTGAACATCGACGAAGGCAAAGAGAAGCTCAGCTGGCTGGGCACCATGGACTCCTCGTCGCTGAAGATGAAAGTGGCGGCGTCGATCGTGGCGATTTCCTCGATCCACCTGCTGCGGATCTTCATGGATGCCAAGAACGTCGATCCCGAGCACCTGATGTGGTACGTGATCATCCACATGACCTTCGTGATTTCGGCGTTTGCCATGGGCTATCTGGACAAGCTCACCAAGCACTGATCATTGTTTGATCGCTGCAAAAACACCGCCCGTCTGTTGCGAAACAGACGGGCGGTGTCGTTTGTGGCTTGTGCTTTGGTGCGCGCGGGCATATCCCTGTAAAGGTCCTGGCTCGCCACCGCACGAGGTGCGTTCATGAACCTGCAAGAGTTGAATGCGTTTGCCATCGCCAGAAAGGTCGATGAGCTGAACCTGATCTCCATGGAGGGCGGGATTTATCTGCTCGAAGCGCGGATGCACGGGGCGGCGTATCCGCTGAGTGATCTCAAGGGCGAGATGCTGCAGCTGCGTTCGGTGGAGCATGCACGGGATCTTTTGCATAACTTTCCGGTGCTGCCGTTCAACCTTGTGCACACCTCGGTGCACGACGAAATGTGCGGCCTGGGCGGCAGCGTCGATGAAAGCCTGAAAGTGCCACTGGCCTGGCGTTCGGCCCTATAGGCCTTGCGCCCCATCGCCGGGCATCTGTGCTAGTCTGCTCGCCCTTTTGGTTCCGGGCGCGCCGGGACGCGCTGTGCACGCACGGCAAGTCTGATGGCCGTCCGCACAGCGGAGCAGTGTCATGTCCGAAGTAAATCTGTCCACCGACGAAACCCGCGTCAGCTACGGTATTGGCCGTCAGCTGGGTGACCAGCTGCGCGACAACCCGCCACCGGGTGTCAGCCTGGACGCCATCCTGGCCGGTCTGACCGACGCATTCGCCGGCAAGCCAAGCCGTGTCGATCAGGAAGCCATGTCCGCCAGCTTCAAGGTTATCCGCGAGATCATGCAAGCCGAAGCCGCCGCCAAAGCTGAAGCGGCTGCCGGTGAAGGCCGTGCTTTCCTGGCTGAAAACGCCAAGAAAGAAGGCATCACTACTCTGGCTTCCGGTCTGCAATTCGAAGTGCTGACCCAGGGCGAAGGCGCCAAGCCATCCCGTGAAGACACCGTGCGTACTCACTACCACGGCATGCTGATCGACGGCACTGTGTTCGACAGCTCCTACGATCGTGGCCAGCCAGCAGAATTCCCGGTTGGCGGCGTGATTGCTGGCTGGACCGAAGCTCTGCAACTGATGAATGCCGGCAGCAAATGGCGCTTGTACGTGCCGAGCGAACTGGCTTACGGCGCTCAAGGCGTCGGCAGCATCCCGCCGCACAGCGTTCTGGTATTCGACGTCGAGCTGCTGGACGTTCTGTAATGCCTGGCCTGTCCCGGTGACAGGTCAATAATGTGGGAGCGGGCTTGCTCGCGAAGGCGTCCTTTCAGGCAATCATTCGTTGCCTGACACAGCGCTTTCGCCAGCAGGCTGGCTCCCACAGTTTTTTCCGCGCTACTCATATTTCGATCTTGTGATGCAGCTCATTGGTCGGGCGCAAGGCCCGGGCATAGCAGAACAGGAACAGATTGCGCACCAGCTCCTTGAGCACCAGCGGTTCGCTGGAATTCAGGCTGCTGACGTCCAGATCACCCTGATCCTGCAGCTCATGCAGGGCTTCTTCTTCCAGTACCGCACAGACTTCGCCGGTTTCCCGATGCAGGATCCTGAGGTACGGGTGTGGGCGGTCCAGCCAGGCATCGATCAAATAAGTCATGGGTCTCATCTCCTTGAAAGGTTTCAATGAGAATAATTCTTATTCGTCAAATAGCAAGTGCCTATTGGCGGAATGCGATTTTTTCCGGGTAAAGATTGCGTAAGGTCAAAACGGCTGGCGTCTGGCTATTACGCGAGAATGCGGGGGCTGGCGGGGAGGGTGACGCACCATCCCGCGGCGGGCACGGGATGGCTGACAGAAGGATCAGACCTTTCTGACGAACTCGGACTTGAGCTTCATCGGGCCGATGCCATCGATCTTGCAGTCGATGTCGTGGTCGCCGTCGCACAGGCGGATGTTCTTGACCTTGGTGCCGACCTTGACCACCAGCGAGGTGCCCTTGACCTTCAGGTCCTTGATCACGGTGATGGTGTCGCCGTCCTGCAGCACGTTGCCGACCGAATCTTTCTTCACGGCATCATCGGATGCCACTTCGGCTTCGCCGTTGGCCGACCACTCGTGGGCGCACTCAGGGCAGATCAGTTGGGCACCGTCTTCGTAGGTGTATTCGGAATTGCATTTCGGGCAGGGTGGCAACGTGCTCACTAAGGCTCCTTGATAGGGGATCGCTAAAAGTCGCACATTGTATAGGGTTTTACGCGCAGGAGGGCATAGCGCAGAAACAACTGTGGGAGCGGGCTTGCTCGCGAATGCGGTGTGTCATTGAACATTAATGTTGAATGACAGGTTGCTTTCGCGAGCAAGCCCGCTCCCACAGAAGGCAGATCAGTGCGTGCGGGCGACCGCAAATTCGCTCAGTTCCACCAGTGCATCGCGGTATTCGCTGGCCGGCAGCGCGTCGAGGCACTTGATCGCGCGGGCCACGTAGTCGCGGGCCAGTTGCGCGGTGTACTCCAGCGAACCCGAGGCTTCCACGGCGATGCGGATGCTTTCGAGGTCTTCGATCCCGCCTTTCTGGATCGCCTGGCGCACCAGCGCAGCTTGCTCCGGCGTACCTTCGCGCATGGTGTAGATCAGCGGCAGGGTCGGCTTGCCTTCGGCCAGATCGTCACCGACGTTCTTGCCCAGAGTCTCGGCATCGCCCTTGTAGTCCAGCAGGTCGTCGACCAGCTGGAACGCCACGCCGAGGTGATCACCGAAGGTGCGCAGGGCTTCGCTCTGCTCGGCGGTGGCACCGGCCAGTGCGGCGGCGCTGTGGGTCGAGGCTTCGAAAAGCATCGCGGTCTTGCCGCGGATGACTTCCATGTAGGTTTCTTCGGTGGTGCTGGCGTCGCGTACCTTGGACAGTTGCAACACTTCGCCTTCGGCGATGATGCGCGTGGCCTGGGACAGGATCTTCATCACCGGCATCGAGCCCAGCTCGACCATCATTTCGAACGAGCGCGAGTACAGGAAGTCGCCGACCAGCACGCTCGGGGCGTTGCCCCACATGGCGTTGGCGGTCGAGCGGCCACGGCGCATGCCGGACATGTCGACCACGTCGTCATGCAGCAGGGTCGCGGTGTGCAGGAATTCGATGGTGGCGGCCAGCAGGCGCATGTCGTCGCCTTCGCGACCCAGGGCCTTGCCGCACAGCAGCACCAATAAAGGACGCAGGCGTTTGCCGCCGGCCGAGGTGATGTAATCGCCGATTTTCGATACCAGCGGCACTCGGGAAGTCAGCTGCTTCTTGATGATGCCGTCGACGGCGTTAAAATCGTCCGCCACCGCGCGGTAGAAAGCTTGGGGTTGCATCAGCGACAGTTGCTCCAGAAGGGTTGCGCGGCATGCTAGGACCCACACCGGGGCCTGTCAAGGCGCGATGGACGGCCACTTGCGTGACTCTCGCGGCTTGCGTACAATCGCGCACCCTGAACTTCCTGGGCAGCACCTGCCTTACGCAATTGCACTTGGGCCGTTCCAGCCCCATGCAGCCATGCCAGCCAATACCTCTTCTTATAAAGAGCTGGGTGAGCAGGATTATCGGAGAAATACCATGTACGCAGTAATCGTTACCGGCGGTAAGCAATACAAGGTCGCTGAAGGTGAATACCTGAAGATCGAAAAACTGGAAGTCGCTACTGGCGAATCCGTGACTTTTGACCGCGTTCTGCTGGTCGCCAATGGCGACGACGTGAACATCGGCGCACCTGTTGTTGCTGGCGCAACCGTCAAGGCTGAAGTGATCTCCCAAGGTCGTCACGATAAAGTCCGCATCATCAAGTTCCGTCGCCGTAAGCACCACATGAAGCGTATGGGCCACCGCCAGTGGTTCACCGAGATCAAAATCACCGGTATTCAGGCTTAATTACAGCCTAATTCCTCACTAGGAGAATTGAACTCATGGCACACAAAAAAGCTGGTGGTAGTACCCGTAACGGTCGCGACTCAGAAGCCAAACGCCTTGGCGTGAAGATGTATGGCGGCCAGGTCATCAAGGCCGGCAACATCATCGTGCGTCAGCGCGGCACCCAATTCCACGCTGGCTACGGCGTTGGCATGGGTAAGGATCACACCCTCTTCGCGAAAATCGAAGGCGTGATCAAGTTTGAAGTAAAAGGCGCCTTCGGTCGTCGTTACGTGAGCGTTGTCGCGGCTTAATCGCGAGATCGCTGGAAGAGCCCTGTCTTGCGACGGGGCTTTTTCGTTTGTGGGGTGAGTCTCTTGCAAAACTGTTTGTATGGGCTGTCGGCGTGCGATGCAGGTCGTGTTTTGGGGTCGCTGCGCTCATTTTTGCAAGAGTCTTATGTCTTGATTGTTTTTCGGCTCGTCCGTATGGCGAGAGGCGTTGAGTTATGAAGTTTGTAGACGAAGTATCGATCCGCGTAAAAGCTGGCGACGGCGGCAATGGCTGCATGAGTTTCCGTCGGGAAAAATTCATTGAAAACGGCGGCCCGAACGGCGGTGATGGCGGTGACGGCGGTTCCATCTACATGATGGCCGACGAAAACCTCAACACCCTGGTCGACTACCGTTACACCCGGCACTTCGATGCCGAGCGTGGCTCCAACGGCGGCAGCACCGATTGCACCGGCAAGAAGGGTGAAGACCTGATCCTGCGCGTGCCGGTCGGTACCACCGTGATCGACTCGGCCACCCAGGAAGTGATTGGCGACCTGACCAAGGCCGGCCAGAAACTGATGGTGGTGCAGGGCGGTTGGCACGGTCTGGGCAATACCCGTTTCAAATCCAGTACCAACCGTGCGCCGCGCCAGACCACTCCGGGCAAGCCGGGTGAGCAGCGCGACCTGAAACTGGAAATGAAAGTGCTGGCTGATGTCGGTCTGCTGGGCTTGCCGAACGCCGGTAAAAGTACCTTTATCCGTTCGGTGTCGGCGGCCAAGCCGAAAGTCGCCGACTACCCGTTCACCACGCTGGTGCCGAACCTGGGCGTGGTCAGCGTTGATCGCTGGAAAAGCTTCGTCATCGCCGACATTCCGGGGCTGATCGAAGGCGCTTCCGACGGTGCCGGCCTGGGTATTCGCTTCCTCAAGCATTTGGCGCGTACGCGTCTGTTGCTGCACCTCGTCGACATGGCACCGCTGGATGACACCAGCGCACCGGACGCGGCTGAAGTGATCGTCAACGAGCTGGTCAAATTCAGTCCGTCGCTGGCCGAGCGTGATCGCTGGCTGGTGCTGAACAAGTGCGACCAGATTCTCGAGGAAGAGCACGAAGAGCGCGTCAAGGAAATCGTTGATCGCCTGCAGTGGGAAGGTCCGGTCTACGTGATCTCGGCCATCGCCAAAGAAGGCACCGAGCGCCTGACCCGCGACATCATGCGTTATCTGGAAGATCGTGCCGATCGCCTGGCTAACGACCCGGCGTACAAGGAAGAGCTGGCCGACCTCGATCAGCGCATCGAAGACGAAGCCCGTGCACAGCTGCAGGCGCTGGATGACAAGCGTGCCCTGCGTCGCAGCGGCGTGAAGTCGGTCCACGACATCGGCGACGATGACTGGGACGAAGAAGATGTGGATGATGAAGACGGTCCGGAAATCATTTACGTGCGCGACTGATTCGTTGCAGTAAACTTAAGCGCCGCTCAATCGAGCGGCGTTTTAGTATCTGGAAATCGCAAGTCACAAATAACGACATGGGCGGCGCTGGGTCGCGCTGCCCTCAAGCTAAGGTTGAAGATGATGCGGAGCAAGGTGACAGGTGCGCAGCGTTGGGTCGTGAAGATCGGCAGCGCTTTGCTGACAGCTGATGGCAAAGGGCTGGATCGTGCGGCAATGAGTGTCTGGGTCGAGCAGATGGTCGCCCTGCATGAGGCAGGTGTCGAGTTGGTGCTGGTGTCCTCCGGGGCGGTGGCTGCCGGCATGAGTCGTCTGGGCTGGACCGCACGACCCAGTGCGATGCATGAGCTCCAGGCCGCTGCTGCAATCGGTCAGATGGGCTTGGTGCAGGCCTGGGAATCGAGCTTTGCCGAGCATGGCCGGCATACCGCGCAGATTCTCCTGACTCACGATGACCTGTCCGACCGCAAGCGCTACCTGAACGCCCGCAGCACCCTGCGTGCGCTGGTCGAGCTGAAAGTCATCCCGGTGATCAACGAAAACGACACGGTGGTCACCGACGAAATCCGTTTCGGCGACAACGATACGCTGGCGGCGCTGGTGGCCAATCTGGTCGAGGCCGATCTGCTGGTGATCCTCACCGATCGCGACGGCATGTTCGACGCCGACCCGCGCAATAACCCTGATGCGCAACTGATTTACGAAGCGCGCGCCGATGATCCGACGCTTGATGCGGTGGCGGGCGGTACTGGTGGCGCGCTGGGGCGTGGCGGCATGCAGACCAAGCTGCGTGCGGCGCGGCTGGCGGCGCGCTCCGGGGCGCACACGATCATCGTTGGTGGGCGTCTGGAGCGAGTGCTTGATCGCCTGAAGGCTGGCGAGCGCATTGGCACGCTGCTGTCGCCGGAGCGCGGCATGTTGGCGGCGCGCAAGCAGTGGTTGGCCGGGCATCTGCAGACGCGCGGCACGCTGGTGCTGGACGAAGGCGCGGTGTCGGCGTTGTCGCAGGGCAACAAGAGTCTGTTGCCGGTCGGCGTCAAATTGGTCCAGGGCAGCTTCCGGCGTGGCGAGATGGTGGTCTGCGTGGCGCCGGACGGTCGTGAGATTGCCCGTGGCCTGGCCAACTACAGTGCGCTTGAGGCGCAAAAAATCATTGGTCAGTCGTCAGATGCAATTGTCGGCGTGCTGGGCTACATGGCTGAGCCGGAACTGGTTCACCGTGACAACCTGATTCTGGTCTAAGGAAAAACGCGATGCGCATGGCAAAAGGATTGTTGGGTCTGCTGATGGCGTTGCCATTGCTGGCCTCGGCCGAGGAAATCGGTCAGGTGTCGACGGTGTTCAAGTTCGTCGGCCCGAATGACCGGATCGTGGTCGAGGCTTTCGATGATCCGAAGGTCGACGGTGTGACCTGCTACCTGTCTCGCGCCAAGACGGGAGGGGTGAAGGGTGGTCTGGGTCTGGCCGAGGATCGCGCCGAGGCGTCGATCGCCTGTCGTCAGGTCGGTCCGATCAAGTTCAAGGGCGAACTGAAGGATGGTGATGAGGTGTTCAAGGAGCGCACATCGCTGGTGTTCAAGACCATGCAGGTGGTGCGTTTCCTCGACAAGAAGCGCAATACGCTGGTGTACCTGGTTTACAGCGATCGCGTGATCGAGGGTAGCCCGCAGAATGCGGTGACCGCGATCCCGATCGTGCCGTGGGTTCCGGTCCAGCAATAACACTGCAAATCCAGAATGTGGGAGCGGGCTTGCTCGCGAAGAGGTCGTGTCAGTCGCTAGAGATGTCGGCTGACAGATTGCATTCGCGAGCAAGCCCGCTCCCACTTTTTTATGTGCGGGATTTACTAAATCGCAGGCAATAAAAAACCGACCCTAAGGTCGGTTTTTAATGACTACGTCGATTAAGCAGCTTCTTTCAGTGCCTTGACGTGGCCATTCAGACGGCTCTTATGGCGAGCAGCCTTGTTCTTGTGGATGATGCCTTTATCGGCCATACGGTCGATAACTGGCACAGCCAGAACGTATGCAGCTTGAGCTTTTTCAGCGTCTTTTGCGTCGATGGCCTTAACTACATTCTTGATGTAGGTACGAACCATGGAACGCAGGCTGGCGTTGTGGCTGCGACGCTTCTCAGCCTGTTTTGCACGTTTTTTGGCGGAAGGTGAGTTGGCCACCGTCGAGCTCCTCGAAAGACTTTTTAGGAAATAGCAAACAAAATAGGCCGCGAATCATGCCGATGAAGAGAAGTCTTGTCAAGGGCGCTTGAAACGTTCCGCTAAGTGGTAGGTATGAAGAGGCGGGATATTTATTTCCGGCGCTTGACCTGTAAACTCGCGAGCTTTGGCTCTGTGCTGTTGCGGCGCGGAGTATCGCACAAGTGGGCGCATTGTTCGCCTGCTGTTTATCGACAGGCACACATTTCCTCAATGAATCTGCTCAAATCGTTGGCCGCTGTCAGCTCTATCACGATGCTTTCCCGGATTCTGGGGTTCGTTCGTGACACGCTCATCGCTCGCACATTCGGTGCCGGAATGGCGACGGATGCCTTCTTCATTGCCTTCAAACTGCCCAACCTGCTGCGGCGAATCTTCGCCGAGGGCGCGTTCTCGCAGGCTTTCGTGCCGATTCTGGCGGAATACAAGAGTCAGAAGGGCGAAGAAGCGACCCGCACCTTCATTGCTTATGTATCGGGCCTGCTGACACTGGTGCTGGCGCTGGTCACTGCGCTGGGGATGATCGCCGCACCGTGGGTGATCTGGGCCACGGCGCCGGGGTTTGCCGACACGCCGGAAAAATTCCAGCTCACCTCCGACCTGCTGCGGGTGACGTTCCCTTATATATTGCTGATCTCCCTGTCCTCGCTGGCCGGGGCGATCCTCAATACCTGGAACCGCTTTTCGGTGCCGGCCTTCGTGCCGACCCTGCTCAACGTCAGCATGATCGTGTTTTCGCTGTTCCTCACGCCGTATTTCGATCCGCCGGTGATGGCTCTCGGCTGGGCGGTACTGGTCGGTGGTCTGGCGCAGTTGCTCTATCAACTGCCGCACCTGAAAAAGATCGGCATGCTGGTGCTGCCGCGCTTGAATCTGCGCGATAGCGGCGTCTGGCGAGTGATGAAGCAAATGCTGCCGGCGATCATCGGTGTCTCGGTCAGCCAGATTTCGCTGATCATCAACACCATTTTTGCCTCGTTTCTGGTCGCCGGCTCGGTGTCGTGGATGTATTACGCCGACCGTTTGATGGAATTGCCGTCCGGTGTGCTCGGCGTAGCGTTGGGCACCATTTTGCTGCCGACGCTGGCCAAGACTTATGCGAGCAAGGATCGCCACGAATATTCGCGGATCCTCGACTGGGGGCTGCGCCTGTGCTTCGTGCTGGTGTTGCCGTGTGCACTGGCTCTGGGAATTCTCGCCGAGCCACTGACCGTCTCATTGTTCCAGTACGGTCAATTCAGCGCGTTTGATGCGTCCATGACCCAGCGTGCGCTGATTGCCTATTCTGTCGGTCTGCTCGGAATTATCGTGATCAAAGTGCTGGCGCCGGGCTTTTACGCGCAACAGAACATCCGCACCCCGGTAAAAATCGCAATCTTCACACTGGTGTGCACACAGCTGTTCAACCTGATGCTGATCGGCCCGCTGGCTCACGCCGGGCTGGCGCTGGCGATCAGTGCCGGTGCCTGTCTGAATGCCGGGCTGTTGTTCTATCAACTGCGCAAGCAAAAGATGTATCAGCCGCAACCAGGCTGGTACACATTTGGCTTCAAACTGGTGGTGGCAGTGGCGGTGATGTCGGCGGTATTGCTGCTGGGCATGCATTTCATGCCGGCCTGGGATCAGGGGCACATGCTGGAGCGCTTTCTGCGTCTGGGGGCGCTGGTGGTTGCTGGTGTGGTGGCGTATTTCGGTATGTTGCTGCTGCTCGGTTTCCGTCTGCGCGACTTCAATCGCAAGGCTTTGAGCTGAGGTTTCAGCCTTTATAACCGGGCACGGGCCGGCAGTTTTGTCGGCTCGATCACTTTGCGTTACGGTGTTGCCTGTCGTCGACCGTCGGGTGTGGTTATAATCGACCACTTTATGAGCAAGAAGCGCGTTATGCAGCTGGTTCGAGGCCTCCACAACTTGCGCCCCCAGCATCGGGGCTGCGTCGCCACTATTGGCAACTTTGACGGTGTTCACCGTGGTCACCAGGCTATCCTGGCCCGGCTGCGTGAGCGTGCGCTCGAGTTGGGCGTACCCAGCTGCGTGGTGATTTTCGAGCCGCAGCCACGGGAATTCTTTGCCCCGGAGACCGCTCCGGCGCGTCTGGCCCGCTTGCGTGACAAGCTGCAGCTGCTGGCCGCCGAAGGCGTCGACCGGGTGTTGTGCCTGGCTTTCAATCAGCGCCTGAGCAAGCTCAGCGCCAGTGAATTCGTCGATACCATCCTGGTGGACGGTCTCGGCGTGCAGCATCTGGAAGTCGGCGACGATTTCCGCTTTGGCTGCGATCGCCTCGGCGATTTCGATTTTCTGCTGCAGGCCGGCCAGGTCCACGGGTTTACCGTGGAAGCCGCGCAAACCGTCGAGCTGGACGGCATTCGCGTCAGCAGCACTCAGGTGCGCAACGCGTTGGCCGCCGCCGATTTTGCCTTGGCCGAACGCCTGCTCGGCCGCCCGTACCGGATCGCCGGTCGCGTGCTGCACGGTCAGAAACTGGCCCGGCAACTGGGTACGCCCACTGCCAACATTCAACTCAAGCGCCGTCGCGTACCGTTCACCGGGGTTTACCTGGTGGATGTGGACATCGACGGCAAGACCTGGCCCGGCGTCGCCAATATTGGCGTGCGGCCTACGGTCCAAGGTGATGGCAAAGCCCACCTTGAAGTTCATCTACTGGATTTTGCCGGCGATCTGTATGACCGGCGTCTGACGGTGGTTTTCCACCAAAAGCTGCGTGAAGAGCAGCGTTTCGCCTCCCTGGAGGCACTGAAAACGGCGATCAACGCGGATGTCGCCGCCGCCCGTGCACTAGCCGCACCTAGCGCCCATCGCTAATGAAGAGCCTTAAATGACCGACTATAAAGCCACGCTAAACCTTCCGGACACCGCCTTCCCAATGAAGGCCGGCCTGCCACAGCGCGAACCGCAGATCCTGCAGCGCTGGGACAGTATTGGCCTGTACGGAAAGTTGCGCGAGATTGGCAAGGATCGTCCGAAGTTCGTCCTGCACGACGGCCCTCCGTACGCCAACGGCACGATCCACATCGGTCATGCGCTGAACAAGATTCTCAAGGACATGATCATCCGCTCGAAGACCCTGTCGGGTTTCGACGCGCCTTATGTTCCGGGCTGGGACTGCCACGGCCTGCCGATCGAGCACAAGGTTGAAGTGACCCACGGCAAGAACCTGGGCGCGGACAAGACCCGCGAGCTGTGCCGTGCCTATGCCACCGAGCAGATCGAAGGGCAGAAGAGCGAATTCATCCGTCTCGGCGTGCTGGGTGACTTCGCCAACCCGTACAAGACCATGGACTTCAAGAACGAGGCCGGTGAAATCCGCGCCCTCGCCGAAATCGTCAAGGGCGGTTTCGTGTTCAAGGGTCTGAAGCCGGTGAACTGGTGCTTCGATTGCGGTTCGGCGCTGGCCGAAGCCGAAGTCGAGTACGAGAACAAGAAGTCCTCGACCATCGACGTGGCCTTCCCGATCGCCGACGAAGCCAAACTGGCCGCCGCGTTCGGTCTGCCGTCGCTGAGCAAACCCGCTTCGATCGTGATCTGGACCACCACCCCGTGGACCATCCCGGCCAACCAGGCGCTGAACGTACACCCGGAATTCAACTACGCGCTGGTTGATATCGGCGACAAGCTGCTGGTGCTGGCTGAAGAGCTGGTTGAATCCTGCCTGTCCCGTTACGGCGTTGAAGGCACCGTACTGGCCACCGCGCCGGGTTCGGCGCTGGAACTGATCAACTTCCGTCACCCGTTCTACGACCGCCTGTCGCCGGTGTACCTGGCCGACTACGTCGAACTGGGCGCCGGCACCGGTGTGGTTCACTCCGCCCCGGCCTACGGTGTGGACGACTTCGTGACCTGCAAGAAGTACGGCATGGTCAACGATGACATCCTCAATCCGGTACAAAGCAACGGCGTGTACGTGCCGTCGCTGGAGTTCTTTGGCGGCCAGTTCATCTGGAAGGCCAACCCAGCCATCGTCGAAAAACTCACCGAAGTCGGTGCGCTGCTGCACACCACCGTCATCGAACACAGCTACATGCATTGCTGGCGCCACAAAACCCCGCTGATCTACCGCGCCACCGCGCAGTGGTTCATCGGCATGGACAAGGAGCCGGTCAGCGGCGACACCCTGCGCGTGCGCTCGCTCAAAGCCATCGAAGACACCAAGTTCGTTCCGGCCTGGGGCCAGGCGCGCCTGCACTCGATGATCGCCAACCGTCCGGACTGGTGCATCTCCCGTCAGCGCAACTGGGGCGTGCCGATCCCGTTCTTCCTGAACAAGGAAAGCGGCGAACTGCACCCACGCACCGTCGAGCTGATGGAAGAAGTCGCCAAGCGCGTTGAAGTCGAAGGCATCGAAGCCTGGTTCAAGCTCGACGCCGCCGAACTGCTGGGCGACGAAGCGCCGCTGTACGACAAGATCAGCGACACCCTCGACGTGTGGTTCGACTCGGGCACCACCCACTGGCACGTGCTGCGCGGTTCGCACCCGATGGGTCACGAAACCGGCCCGCGCGCCGACCTGTACCTGGAAGGTTCCGACCAGCACCGCGGCTGGTTCCACTCGTCGCTGTTGACCGGTTGCGCCATCGACAACCACGCGCCGTACCGCGAGTTGCTGACACACGGTTTCACCGTCGATGAGTCCGGCCGCAAGATGTCCAAATCCTTGGGCAACGTGATTGCGCCGCAGAAAGTCAACGACACCCTGGGCGCCGACATCATGCGTCTGTGGGTCGCGTCGACCGACTACTCCGGCGAAATGGCCGTGTCCGAGCAGATCCTGCAGCGCAGCGCGGACGCCTATCGTCGCATCCGTAACACCGCGCGCTTCCTGCTTTCCAACCTGACCGGTTTCAACCCGGCCACCGACCTGCTGCCGGCTGAAGACATGCTCGCACTGGATCGCTGGGCGGTGGATCGCACGCTGCTGCTGCAACGCGAATTGCAAGAGCACTACGGCGAATACCGTTTCTGGAACGTCTACTCGAAGATCCACAACTTCTGCGTGCAGGAGCTGGGTGGTTTCTACCTCGACATCATCAAGGATCGCCAGTACACCACCGGCGCCGACAGCAAGGCTCGTCGCTCGTGCCAGACCGCGCTGTTCCACATCTCCGAAGCGCTGGTGCGCTGGATCGCGCCGATCCTCGCGTTCACCGCCGACGAGCTGTGGCAGTACCTGCCGGGCGAGCGCAACGAATCGGTGATGCTCAACACCTGGTACGAAGGTCTGACCGAGTTGCCGGAAGGCTTCGAGCTGGGTCGCGCGTACTGGGATCGCATCATGGAAGTGAAGGTGGCGGTCAACAAAGAAATGGAAATCCAGCGTGCGGCCAAAGCCGTCGGTGGCAACCTGCAAGCCGAAGTGACGCTGTTCGCCGAAGAAGCGCTGAGCGCCGACCTGGCCAAGCTGAGCAACGAACTGCGCTTTGTCCTGATCACTTCGACTGCCAGCGTGGCACCTTTCGTTCAGGCACCTGCGGACGCGGTAGCCACCGAAGTCAGCGGCCTGAAACTGAAGATCGTCAAATCGGCCTTCCCGAAATGCGCGCGTTGCTGGCATTGCCGCGAAGACGTCGGCGTGAACCCGGAGCATCCGGAAATCTGCGGCCGTTGCGTCGACAACATCAGCGGCGCCGGCGAGGTTCGTCACTATGCCTAAAGCCGTTGGCCGTTTCGGACGGTTGAGCTGGCTCTGGTTGAGTTTGCTGGTTCTGGTCATCGACCAGGCCAGCAAGTTCTACTTCGAAGGCAAGCTCGAAATGTTCCAGCAGATCGTGATCATTCCCGATTACTTCAGCTGGACCCTGGCCTACAACACCGGCGCGGCGTTCAGCTTCCTGGCCGACAGCTCCGGCTGGCAGCGCTGGCTGTTCGCCCTGATCGCGATCGTGGTCAGTGCGGTGCTGGTGGTCTGGCTCAAGCGTCTGGGCCGCAACGATACCTGGCTGGCTGTCGCTTTGGCGCTGGTGCTGGGCGGCGCGCTGGGCAATCTGTATGACCGCATTGCCCTGGGCCATGTGATCGACTTCATTCTGGTGCACTGGCAAAACCGCTGGTACTTCCCGGCGTTCAACTTCGCCGACAGCGCCATCACCGTCGGTGCGGTGATGCTGGCACTGGACATGTTCAAAAGTAAGAAAACCGGAGAAGCCGTTCATGACTGAACAGGTATTGGCTGAGCAACGCATCGGCCAGAACACGGAAGTCACTTTGCACTTTGCATTGCGCCTGGAGAACGGCGACACGGTCGACAGCACGTTCGACAAGGCTCCGGCGACCTTCAAGGTCGGCGACGGCAACCTGCTGCCGGGTTTCGAAGCAGCATTGTTCGGCTTCAAGGCCGGCGACAAGCGTACGCTGACCGTCGAGCCGGAAAACGCTTTCGGCCAGCCGAACCCGCAAAACGTACAGATCATCCCGCGTTCGCAGTTCGTCGACATGGAGTTGTCGCCGGGTTTGCTGGTGATCTTCAATGATGCGGCCAATACTGAGCTGCCGGGTGTGGTGAAAGAGTTCGATGACGCGCAAGTGACCATCGACTTCAACCACCCGCTGGCCGGCAAGACGCTGACCTTTGACGTCGAGATCATCAACGTCAAAGCGATCTGAGTAACACTGCAAAACCACTGTGGGAGCGGGCTTTTGTGGTGAGGGGATTTATCCCCGATGGGGTGCGAAGCGCCCCCGAATCTGATCACCGCGATTCAGAACCGGAAAGCGTTGACTGTTTTGACGATTGCTTCGCAATCGATCGGGGATAAATCCCCTCGCCACAACAGGCTCGCTCCCACAATGTTTTCAACCGTTTTCGCTATTTCTTGCGCGCAAGACACGAGGCACAGCATGCAAATCAAACTCGCCAACCCCCGTGGCTTCTGCGCCGGTGTGGACCGGGCGATCGAAATCGTCAACCGCGCCCTGGAAGTCTTCGGGCCGCCGATCTACGTGCGTCATGAAGTGGTGCACAACAAATTTGTCGTCGAAGACCTGCGCAGCCGTGGCGCGATCTTCGTCGAGGAGCTGGATCAGGTGCCGGACGACGTCATCGTAATCTTCAGTGCTCACGGCGTTTCTCAAGCCGTACGCAGCGAAGCCGCCGGCCGTGGCCTGAAAGTTTTCGACGCTACGTGCCCGCTGGTCACCAAGGTGCACATCGAAGTCGCCAAATACAGCCGCGACGGTCGTGAGTGCATCCTGATCGGCCACGCCGGTCACCCGGAAGTCGAAGGCACCATGGGCCAGTACGACGCCAGCAATGGCGGCGCGATCTACCTCGTCGAAGACGAGAAAGACGTCGCTGAACTGCAAGTGCGTGACCCGGAAAGACTGGCGTTCGTGACCCAGACCACCCTGTCGATGGACGACACCAGTCGGGTGATCGATGCCCTGCGCACACGTTTTCCGGCCATCGGTGGCCCGCGCAAGGACGACATCTGCTACGCCACGCAAAACCGTCAGGATGCGGTCAAGCAACTGGCTGACGAATGCGACGTGGTGTTGGTGGTGGGCAGTCCGAACAGCTCCAACTCCAACCGTCTGCGCGAACTGGCCGAACGCATGGCCACGCCGGCCTACCTGATCGACGGCGCCGAAGACCTGCAGAAGAGCTGGTTCGAGGGTGTCGAGCGCATCGGCATCACCGCCGGTGCTTCCGCACCGGAAGTGCTGGTGCGGGGCGTGATCCAGCAGTTGCAAGCCTGGGGCGCGACCGGTGCCGATGAACTGGCCGGCCGCGAAGAGAACATCACCTTCTCGATGCCGAAAGAGCTGCGCGTCCGTTCGATCTGACGCTCTTCGCCTTCAGGCACAGCGCTTGCTCAGCCTTTGCGCTGGTCAGGCGCACCCGGCCGGTTGCCGCCAGCACCACCTGGCGCTGGCTGACCGGCTCGTGTGCCGAACAGATATGTAAAGTCCCTGCCTGAAACGCCCGCCCGGGCATCAGCGGTTGTCCCAGACTGCTGAAACGTACATAACGACTGACCAGCCAATTGCCGACGATCGGTGTCCGCCCGTCACTCGCATGCTCCACCAGCAGCGGATTGCTGCTGTCCAGCGGCCCCTTGCCGCTGATATCCAGAATGATCCGCCAGCCCTGACTCCAGTCGCCGTTGATGCCATGGATAACCACGCTCTGATTGCGGGTGATGGCCAGGGTGCGGGCGTTGCGAATTCCGTCGAGCAGCGACTGCGCCGCCTGGTCGCGCTGAGTCGACTCGGTGAAGGCGGCGAACGCCGGACTGACCAGCGCCAGAACAATTGCGCCAATTGCCAGTCCCATAAGCAATTCGAGCAGGCTGAAACCCTGTTGCGGCATGACGACTCCCTCCGTGGAGCATGAAGCCCGGGGCGATCCTTTTCGCCGGGCAGGGCAAATCAACCGACGCAGGCCGGTTGAATGTTCTAGTTTGTAGAAGCAGGTATAGCCGACGGCAACGGAGGGCATCGATGGATCTTCGTACAAAAGGTTTCACGCTGCCCGAGTTGTTGGCTGCGGTAGCGGTGATGGTGATCCTCATCACCCTCGCGGTGCCGGGTTTTACCCGCTCGATCCAGAGCAGCAAGGCCGACACGGAAATGGGCGACCTGCAGCGCGCCATCAACTATGCCCGGCTGGAGGCGATTGATCGCGGCGTGACCACGCGCTTGCGCCCGAGCGCCGGCGGCAGCGTGTGGACCGGCGAATTGTCGGTCTACGACAGTACTGGCACACCGGCCAATGTATTGCGGGTTGTTCCAGCGATGAGCAGCGGCGCGACTCTGACGCTACCCTCAGGAGTGACCGCACTGGATTTCAATAATCTGGGTGGCCTGGCGGCGCCGTCGACGGCGGTGGCCATCAGTTACGTGTTGGGCACGCAAAGCAGGACGCTGAACGTGTGTCTGAATGGACGAATTCAATTGGGTGGAAGTTGCGGATGAGGGCAGGGAGCACACAGGCACAGGAGGGCATGTCGCTGATCGAAGTGCTGGTCGCGTTGCTGATTCTGACCGTCGGGATATTGGGCGCGGCTGCCGTTCAAGTGAATGCGCTGAAGTACACCGACAGTTCGCGAATGACCAGTCAGGCCAGCTTCATCGCCTACGACATGATGGACCGCATCCGTGCCAACTCCGCCGCCGATTACACGGTGACACCGCCGACCTCGGGCAACCTCAGTGTGGCCCGCGATCAGGATCTCTACGATTTCACCACCAACATCGTCAATTTCGGCGGGCCGACCGCCACCGGCACGATCACCCGCAATCAGCGGGTGTACACCATCACCATCAACTGGAATGACTCACGGGCCGCGAATGCCACCGGTACCACGCGCAGTTTCGTCCTGACCAGCCGTGCAACGGTCGATCCGGTGGCCACGCCATGAAGCACTCCAATCGTGGTTTCGGCCTGATCGAAATGCTTATCGCCCTGGCCCTTGGGCTGATCATCGTGCTGGGGGTGGTGCAGACGTTTCTCGCCGCTAAAAACACTTACGTCAGTCAGAACACCGCTGCAGCGATGCAGGAAGATGCGCGCTTCGTATTGAGCAAGATGATTCAGGAACTGCGCATGGTCGGCATGTTCGGCTGCCTGGGCACGATTACTGACGCGAGTTCGGCAGGGGATTTCAACGCGGCGCAGATCATCCCGATCAGTTGGGACAACAGCAACCTCAAGCTGACTCTGGTTACCGCCGATGTCGGCGGCAGTGGTGGCACGCCGACCTGGACGGTGGTCTCCGATTGCCGCAACAGTGCCACGGCCTATACCGGGTTGCGGGCGGCAGCGAGCGGGCAGATCGCTTTTCCGATCCGCCGCTTGATCTACAGCTTCAGCAACAACCAGATTCTCATGGGCACCGGCAGCGGCACTCCGACCCAACAGGTGCTGGTGAACAATGTCAGTGCGTTCAGCGTCATGTTCGGTCTGGCGACGGCCGCCACTGATGTCGCGGCGTCCTCCTACAGCGCCAACCCCAGCGATCCGGCGCGCATCCGCAGTGTGCGCCTGAGCCTGACTCTCACCGACCCGAACAACCGGGTGGCCAATCAAACCTTCAACGTGGTTGCCGCGTTGCGCAACCGCTTGCAATGAGGGCCGGGCCGATGAAGATGACTTTCAACCAGCGGCAAAACCAGCGCGGCATGGTGTTACTGGTCAGTCTGGTGTTTCTGTTGCTGCTGACCTTGATCGGGCTATCGTCGATGCAGAGTGCCAACCTGCAGGAGAAAATGGCCGGCAGTGTCAGCCTGCGCAATCAGTCGTTCCAGACCGCCGAGGCGGCGTTGCGCATCGGCGAGAGTGCGGTGCAACTCGACAGTTATTCGCTGGCGGTGTGTGCCAGTACCACGCAATGTGCGCCGCCGGCGGAGTCTTCTGTGGTCAGCGCGGCGGGGTTCAATTCGACTTCCGGAGTTACGTGGATCGCTGCCGGTAACGGCTTTTATGGTGTGCAGAACATTGGCACCACCCTGACGGCGGTCAACGTGCCGAGCAACACTTCGGCGACGCTGTATCGAGTTACGGCAGTCGGCATCGCCGGTACTTCGCGCAGTGTGGTGGAGAGCGTCTATGCGAAGTATTAAGCGCTGCTGGACGTTATTGACCGGCATGCTGCTGAGCTTGTATCTGGCGGCACCGGCCTACGCGTTCACGCCGTCCGACTCGCCACTGTTGAGCGCTGCAGCGGTGCCGCCCAACGTGATGTTGCTGATCGATGATTCCGGCAGTATGAACAGCATTATTTATGCGCCAGGATTCGACCCCGGCGTTGATCGCACACCCGCCCGGCAGTGCAACGCGTTGCTCGGACTGTGCCTGAGTTCTACTGCCATCACTGGTGATTCGGTGTTTCTCTCGAGCCTGCCGACCTCGGGTTGTTCCAGTGGGGCCTATGCCTTTTACAACAACAGTATCGCGCCGCTATGCCTGAAACTGCCGGATCCGGTGGGTGGCGGCAACACCCGCTACACCGGGGACTACATCGCCTACGTTGTCGGGCTGGCGATCAACAACGGCACCCGCGACTTCACCAACGGGGCAATTCCCAACGACTATCGGATCAACGTCGCGCGCAATGTGTCCACCGCGCTGGTCACCAGCAACCGTACCTTGCGCATGGGCCTGTCGACCTTCAATCCGGCCACCAGTAACAATTCGGGCAATGGCGGATATATCGCGCGATCGATCAGCGACCTGTCCCCGGTCTCCGGCAGCGTGACCCAGGCGCAGGCCGACGCCAACTACAACGCGCTGATTTCTTCGATCAACGGTTTGAGCGCCGTGGCCAATACGCCGCTGGCAGAAACCTATTACGAAATCACCCGCTACATGCGTGGCATGGCGCCTTACTACAACAGTACGCCGGCGACCTACACCAGCCCGATTCAGTACCGCTGCCAAAAGAACTACGGCGTGGTGATCACCGACGGTTTGCCGACCTACGACCGCACGTTTCCCACCAATGATCCGTTGGGTGGCAGTCGCCTGCCGAACTGGGACGGTATCAACAATGACGGCAACAACCTCAATGGCGATAACGAGGGTGACACGCTGTATCTGGATGACATTGCCAAATTCGCCTTCGACATCGACATGCGTTCCACGGGGACTGACGCCGCTGGCAAAAGCTGGAATGCCGTGGATTTTCCCAAACAGAACATGAACACCTACACCGTGGGTTTTACCGCCGACAACGACATGCTGTCGGACGCCGCCGCTTACGGGCAGGGCAGGTATTACCAAGCCACCGACAGCGCCGGTCTCAACACCGCGCTGTCCTCGGCGTTGAGCGACATCACTTCCAAGGCCGGTTCCGGCGGCAGCGGGGTCACCAGCGGTACCACGCTGGCCAGTGGCACCAGTTATTTCCAGACCAGCTACGATCCCAAGGACTGGCGCGGGACGATCAAGTCTTTCGGCTTCACCTCGGCCGGCGCGGTGAATACTTCGACAGCCCTGTGGACCACCGATACCACGATCGTGCCGGGCGCGACCGCTCCAACCTATCAATCGTGGAACACCTCCAGTAACGCCGCCGTCACCCTGGCCTATGGCAACTTTTCCGCAGCCCAACAGACGACGCTCAGCCAGAGCCTGCCCACCGGTATCAGCGGCAGCGATCTGGTGGAGTGGAGCAAGGGCACCAACAAGACCGGGCTGAAAGTGCGCAGCGTATTGCTCGGCGACATCATCAACTCGCCGCTGGTGCTGGCCTCGCCCAGCGACAAAACCGCCTCCGACCTTTCGGGTGACACCACCTACACTACGTACCTGACCACCAAAGCGGCGAACATGAATTCGAATCTGGTGGTGAATGCCAACGACGGTTTCGTCAACGTGATCAACTCGGCTAACGGCACCCGGCGTTATGCCTACATGCCGTCCAGCGTGTTGCCGTCGCTGCGGCTGATTGCCGACCCGGCTTACATCAATGGCGTCAGCCACAAGTTTCTGGTGGACGGTCAGGTCGGTGTGTATGACGCGCAAATCAACAGCGCCTGGAAAACCCTGGCCATCGGCGGTACCGGTGCTGGCGGCAAGACTTTCTATGCGCTGCAACTGTTCGACGCGTCGGCGGGCAATGTGCTCAATGCCCTGTGGGAAGTCAGTGCACCTGCCACGGCTAACACCGCCAACGCATTCAATGATCTGGGTTACGCCTATGCCCGGCCGGAAGTGGCACGCTTGGCCGATGGTCGCTGGGCGGCGTTCATTGCCAATGGTTATGGCAGCAGCTCCGGGGTGGCGGCGTTGTATGTGCTGGATGTGCGTGACGGATCGTTGATCAAGAAGATCGTGATCGACAGCACCGAAACCACCAATGGCCTGTCGTCGGTGAAGCTCAAGGTCAATTCTTCCAACGTGGTGCAGGCCGCTTACGGCGGTGACCTGAAAGGTCGCTTGTGGAAGTTCGATCTGAGCGCGACATCGACCGACAGTTGGGGCGTGGCGTTTTCCGGTAAGCCGCTGTTCACCACGGCGGGCGGGGCGACTCAACCGATCACCGCGCAGCCGCTGCTGGCGGATAATTCGCTGGGGGGCAAACAGATCTTCGTCGGCACCGGCAAATTTAACGAGACCGCCGACAAGACCAACAAGGATTTGCAGGCGTTCTACTCAGTGTGGGACGCCGATGGTGGTTCCGGCCAGTTGACTGTCAGCAGCTTGCAGGCGCAAGCAGTGACCGGGGTGTTCTCCGGCAGCACCGGGCAGTTCATCACCACCAGCCAGAACGACACGACCTATCCGGCGGAGAAGGGCTGGTACCTGCCCTTGGTGTACAACAACGTACTGACCGGCGAGCGGGTGATCAATCAGGCCAGTCTGGTGCTCGGACGCATCGTGTTTACCACCGCCAGTGTCGACACCACCGACCCGTGTGCCAGTTTCGGCACCGGCAAACTGGTCGAACTCGATGCGTTCAGCGGTAAGATGCTCAACTACGCGGTGCTCGACACCAACGCCGATGGCGTGGTCGACAGCAACGACACGATTTCCAGCGGCGTGGTGTTCACCGGCGGGATTCCGACCCTGAACGCCATCGTCAATGGCGCGACGCGCAAGATCGTCAACGATTCCAGTGGCACTGTCACCACACTGGTGGAAAAATCCGGCGGCGGCAGCCGGCGTATCATGTGGCGACAAATACAGTAAGTGAGAGTTTGAGGCATGCGCAGATTCAACCGAGGTTTCACCCTGATCGAAATCATGATCGTGATTGCGATCATCGGGATCATCATCACCATCGCCGCACCGAGCTACACCGAATACCTGAAAAAGGGCCGACGCGCCGAAGTGGTGTCGCTGCTCTCGGAGCAGGCGCAGAGCCTCGAGCGTTTCTATACCAAAAACAACGTCTACACCGGTATCACTGGTCTGAGCGCGGGCAATGATTTCTATACCATCACCCCGACGATCGCTGATCAGACCTTCCTGCTGACGGCCACCCGCAAGGCCGGCACTGCCATGGCCACCGACAAGTGCGGGGACTTCACCCTGACCAACACCGGCGTCAGAAGCATGAACAACGCTACCACCGGGCTGACCACCAAGGATTGCTGGGGCCGCTGAGGTACCTTCTTAAGGGCGCCTTTTTGCGCCCACTGTCTTTTTTACGGTTGGATCAAACATGACCAGGCAACAGCAAGTGGTGATTGTCGGTGGCGGGGTGATTGGCCTGCTGACCGCCTACAACCTCGCCTCCGAAGTGCGCAGCGTGGTGCTGCTGGATCGCTCGAACGTCGGCCAGGAATCGTCCTGGGCGGGCGGCGGTATCGTTTCACCGCTGTACCCGTGGCGCTACAGCCCGGCAGTCACCGCGCTGGCGCATTGGTCGCAGGATTTTTATCCACAGCTGGGCGAGCGGCTGTTTGCCGATACCGGGGTTGATCCCGAAGTGCACACCACCGGCCTGTATTGGCTGGATCTGGAGGATGAAGCCGAGGCGCTGGCTTGGGCCGAGCGGGAAAACCGTCCGCTGCGGGCTGTTGATATCTCGGCGGCGCACGACGCAGTGCCGGTGTTGGGCGGCGGGTTCTCCCGGGCAATCTACATGGCCGATGTGGCCAATGTGCGTAACCCGCGTCTGGTCAAATCATTGAAAGCCGCTTTGCTGGCGCTGCCGAACGTGACGATTCACGAGCAATGCGAAGCCAGCGGGTTTGTTCGCGAAGGCGAGCGGGTGGTTGGCGTCGAGACGTCCAAAGGCGTGATCAGTGGCGCTCAGGTGGTGCTGACGGCCGGGGCATGGAGCGGTGATCTGCTCAAGACGCTGGACCTGACGCTGCCGGTGGAGCCGGTCAAGGGCCAGATGATTCTCTACAAGTGCGCAGCGGATTTCCTGCCGAGCATGGTGCTGGCCAAGGGGCGTTATGCGATTCCGCGTCGTGACGGGCACATTCTGATCGGCAGTACGCTCGAGCACGAAGGCTACGACAAGACCCCGACCGATGTCGCGTTGCAGAGCCTCAAGGCTTCGGCGGTCGAGCTGCTGCCGGCGCTGGCGGAGGCCGAAGTGGTGGGGCACTGGGCCGGTTTGCGCCCGGGCTCGCCTGAGGGAATCCCGTATATCGGCCGCGTGCCGGGGTTTGAGGGGTTGTGGCTGAACTGCGGGCATTACCGCAATGGCCTGGTGCTGGCGCCGGCGTCGTGTCAGTTGTTTGCCGATATGATGCTGGGGGGTGCGCCGATTATCGATCCGACGCCGTATGCGCCTGCAGGTCGCATTTAGTCAGATTTTTCCCTGCTGGCTGGCAGACCGCTTTCGCGGGCAAGCCCGCTCCCACAGTTGATTTTTGTCGTTCACAAAATCCAATGTGGGAGCGAGCCTGCTCGCGAAGGGGCCCTCAATCCAGCCCGAGTTTCTTCAGGCGATAACGCATCGACCGAAACGAAAGACTCAAACGCTGCGCCGCCGCTGTACGATTCCAGCGCGTTTCCTCCAGCGCCTGCAGGATCAGTTTGCGCTCGACGTTCTCCAGATAATCTTCAAGATTGTCGATCTGCGTCAGGTCGGCAATGCCGTCCTCGACTGCGCAATTGCCTTCGCTCAAGCGCAAATCCGCAGCCTCGATCACCTGGTTTTCGCACAGCGTGTGCGCGCGTTCGAGGACATTCTCCAGTTCTCGCACATTTCCGGGAAAACGATAACGCTTCAGTGCTTCAAGCGCTTGCGGGTGCAATTGGGCTGCCGGCTGGCCACTGTTGCTGGCCAGACGCTGGAGCATGTGCGTGGCCAGCACTTCGATGTCGTCGCGCCGTTCGCGCAGGGATGGCACGCGCAGTTCGATCACATTCAAGCGGTAATACAGATCCTGGCGAAAGCGCCCGGCGGCGACTTCCGCTTCCAGGTCTTTGTGTGTGGCGCACAGAATGCGCACATCGACCACGGTTTCTTGCTGGCCGCCGACGCTGCGCACGGCTTTTTCCTGAATCGCCCGCAGCAGCTTGACTTGCATCGACAGCGGCAGATCCGCCACTTCATCGAGAAACAGGGTGCCGCCGTGCGCGGCCTGAAACAGCCCCGGTTTGTCGTCCACCGCGCCGGTAAAGCTGCCTTTGCGATGGCCAAAAAATTCGCTCTCCATCAGCTCTGAAGGGATCGCCCCGCAATTGACCGGTACAAACGGCTGTTGCGCGCGCGGCCCTTGTTCGTGGATCAGCCGCGCGACCAGTTCTTTGCCGCTGCCCGATTCGCCGCTGATGTAGACCGGGGCCTGACTGCGCGCCAATTTGTCGATCTGTTTGCGCAGGTCGCGCATGGGCTGCGAGTCGCCGAGCAGGCGCCGATCTATCGACGATGCGACGCCACCCGCCGCTGGCATGCGCAACGCGGTGCTGACCAGTTCGCGCAGGCGCGTGAGATCAACCGGTTTGGTGAGGAAGTCGAAGGCTCCGGCTTTCAGCGCATTGATCGCGGTTTCCAGGCTGCCATAGGCGGTGATCATCGCCACCGGCAGTTGTGGATGACGTTGCTGGATGTGCTGCACCAGGTCCAGCCCCGTGCCGTCGGGCAGGCGCATGTCGGTCAGGCACAGGTCGAACGCATTGCGCTGCAACAGTGCCTGGGCTTCGCCGAGGTTGCGAGCGCTGAAAGTGTCGAGTTTCATCCGTCCCAGGGTGATTTCCAGGAGTTCGCGGATATCCGGTTCGTCGTCGACGATGAGGATTTTTTGCCGTGGGCTCGTGTTCAACTTTGTTTCCGTCCGTGAGCAAAGGTGATGCGAAAGCAGCCGCCGCCTTGGCGTGGTTTGAAGTCTAGGCGCGCCTGGTTGCTTTCGCACAGCTCACGGGACAGATAAAGCCCAAGGCCGGTGCCTTGGCTGCTGGTGGTGAAGAACGGTTCGAACAGATGCGCCTGCTGATCGGACGGGACACCGGGGCCGTTGTCCTGTACTTCGAGCACCGCCAGCTGGCTGTCGGGGTCGACGAACAGCGCCAGCCAGACTTCGGCCTGCTGGTGCAGCAGGGCGCTGTGCCGCCAGCCGTTGCGTAACAGATTGTCGAGAATCTGCGTGAGCTGGTCGGGATCCATCAACGTGATGAAGTCCCCGGAATTGATCCGCAAATGAATCGACTGGCGCTCGCTCGCCTGCTCGCGGCTCTCGGCAACAAAGTGTTCCAGCCACGGTTTGAGATCCAGCCGTTGCGGAGCGCTTTGCTGGCGGCGCGACAGTTGTAGGACGTTTTCGATGACTCGGTTCATGCGCTGGGAGTGGTCTTGAATGATCTGCGTCAGACGCCGATCGGCGCTATCGAGTTCCTCGGACTCCGCCAATAGCTGCGCGGCATGACTGATGGCGCCCAGTGGATTGCGGATTTCATGGGAGATGCCGGCAGTCAGACGCCCCAGTGCGGCGAGTTTGAGCTGCTGGGCTTGCTGAGCGATTTGCGCCAGATCTTCGAGGAACACCAGGGTTTGCTGGTTGGGACTCTGGTCGAGGGCGATGAAGCTGGGTTGCAGTTCCAGGCCGTTGCCGGGGATCTTCAGGCTCTGCGGGCGCAGGGTCGGGTTGCTCAGCCACAGCTGCAGACGCTCGACCAATGCCGGCGAGTAGTCGCTGATCAAATGCCCTTCAAGATGCGACTGGGCCAACAGATTTTTCGCGCTGTGATTGGCCAGCTGTACCCGGCGCTGTTCGTCGAGCACCAGGATGCCGGTGCGCATGCGTTGCAGAATCAGGGCGTTGAGGGCTTCAAGACTGGTGACTTCGCTGGCACGCTGTTCGGCGAGATTTTCGCTGACTTCCAGACGCCGGATCAGGCCCTGGACCAGCAACGATGCGGCAAAACACAAAGCGCCGAGGGTCCCGGCTTGCAGATAGTCATTGGCGCTCAGGGGGTGACTGAAGCCCAGCAGAAAGCTGGAGCCGACAATGCCGAGTGCGCCGATGGCGGCAATCAGCAGGCCGATGCGCCGGCGCAGCAGGGTGTTGGCGATCGCCACCGAGACAATCAACAGGTTGCCGATGGCGCTGGCCACGCCGCCCGCCGCGTAGAACAGGCCGCACAGCAACAGCACATCGACCAAGGCCAGGGTGAACAACTGCGCCGGGCGGCGGGTGTTCTCCAGGAACACCACCAGCAGAATGTTCAGCACCAGATACAACCAGCTACCGCTGCGCAGCAGATCGTCGTCGGCTGACGTCAGCAGGCGGTTGTCCATGTTGCTGGAGATCAGCAGCACCAGCGTGATGCCGACGCTCAAACGGTAGAGATGATACAGGCGCAGCAGGCGCTGAGCCTGTTTACGGTCGGCGTTGGCGACCTCAGCGACCACTGGCACCCGGGCCTTGCTCAAGGTGAGCCTGGCTGCAATACCATTGTTGCTGAAGGTTCAGCGCGCGGTCGCGGGGCAGGTGCACGCCGCAGTGAGCGCAGCGCACCATCGGCGCGGCGTCTTGCTCGCGGGGCGATTGGGTAGACGAGGCGGGCGCCTTGAATTTGCGCCACAGCCATACCGCAGCGAAAATCAGGACAATCCAGAACAGTAAACGAAGCATGATGGGCGGCTTTTCGGCTAATGATTCGGCAGTTTAGCCAAGGCGCCGGCAAGCGCACAGACTATTAATGCGCAGCCATGAAAAAGGGAGATCCGCAGATCTCCCTTTTTTGTAACGCCCGGTGTGATCAGTCGAACACGCCGAAGGTCATGTAGCTGAACCACGAACGGTCATCGTTGTTGCCTTCAGCCTCGTGATGTTCTTCCTCGATCACGTCACCGTTTTCGTCTTTAGGCTTGAGCTCGTTCGGGATTGCGTCTTTCGCGTCCTGGAACTGCTTCTGCACGTCCTGGTTGGCGCGGGTTTCTCCCGGCGGCAGCGGTGGACGCGATTCGATCAGACCCAGCGTCGCCTTGCTCAGGAACGAGCGGTTGTCGGCTTCGGCGACCGATGGCACGAACTGACCGTCCTGCAGGCTTGGGTGGTTCGGGTAGTTGAGCTTCAGGGTTTCCAGACTGGTGGCGGCCAGATCGTCCAGGTGCAGACGCTGGTAAGCCTCGGTCATCACCGCCAGGCCGTCGCCGACCGATGGGGTTTCCTGGAAGTTTTCCACTACATAACGGCCACGGTTGGCGGCGGCGACGTAGGCCTGACGAGTCAGGTAGTAGTCGGCTACGTGGATTTCGTAGGCCGCCAGCAGGTTGCGCAGGTAAATCATGCGCTGCTTGGCGTCCGGTGCGTAGCGGCTGTTCGGGTAGCGGCTGGTCAGCTGCGCGAACTCGTTGTACGAGTCGCGGGCAGCGCCGGGGTCACGCTTGGTCATGTCCAGCGGCAGGAAACGCGCCAGCAGGCCGACGTCCTGGTCGAAAGAGGTCAGACCTTTCAAGTAGTACGCGTAATCCACGTTCGGATGCTGCGGATGCAAACGAATGAAACGCTCGGCGGCGGACTTTGCAGCTTCCGGCTCGGCGTTCTTGTAGTTGGCGTAGATCAACTCCAGCTGTGCCTGATCGGCGTAGCGACCGAACGGATAACGCGACTCCAGGGCCTTCAGCTTGGCTGTGGCGCTGGTGTAGCTGTTGTTGTCCAGGTCAGTCTGAGCCTGCTGATACAGCTCGGCTTCGCTGAGGTTTTCGTCTACGACTTCCTTCGATGAGCAAGCAGCGGTCAATGCGAGGATGGCGATCAGCAGCAGGTGTTTCACTTGCATGGCGGCTTGCGTCCCTATGACGGCCGCTGTCTTGGGCGGGGCCGTCCTGTTATGATGAGCGCCCCGTTGAAAAGCCTCGGGGCAAAAGACGCCGTATTTAACCACAAGCGCGCAGCCGAAACCAAAGGCTGTGCCGACGCCAGTCAGAGCATGTCCGATAAAATTGAACTTCGCGCAGAGGTGCCGTCCGATTTGGGCGGCCAACGCCTCGATCAAGTCGCCGCCCAACTCTTCGCTGAGCACTCACGCTCGCGCCTTTCCGCCTGGATCAAAGAAGGTCGCCTGACTGTGGACGGGGCGGTCATCCGCCCGCGCGACATCGTGCATGGCGGTGCCATTCTTGAGCTGACTGCCGAGCAGGAAGCCCAGGGCGAGTGGATCGCCCAGGACATCGAGCTCGACATCGTTTATGAAGACGACGACATCCTGGTGATCAACAAGCCTGCGGGCCTGGTGGTGCACCCGGCTGCCGGCCACGCTGATGGCACCTTGCTCAATGCCTTGCTGCACCACGTGCCGGACATCATCAATGTCCCGCGCGCCGGTATCGTGCACCGCCTGGACAAGGACACCACCGGTCTGATGGTGGTGGCCAAGACCATTCAGGCGCAGACCAAGCTTGTTGCCCAGCTGCAAAGCCGCAGCGTCAGCCGGATCTACGAGTGCATCGTGATCGGTGTCGTGACCGCCGGGGGCAAGATCAACGCCCCGATCGGCCGTCATGGTCAGCAGCGCCAGCGCATGGCAGTGATGGAAGGCGGCAAGCCGGCCGTCAGTCATTACCGCGTGCTGGAGCGTTTCCGGTCCCACACGCATGTGCGGGTCAAACTGGAAACCGGCCGGACCCACCAGATTCGTGTGCACATGTCGCACATCAACTTCCCGTTGGTCGGCGACCCGGCGTACGGTGGTCGTTTCCGCATTCCGCCAGCCGCGAACCCGACCATGGTCGAGTCGCTCAAGCACTTCCCGCGTCAGGCCCTGCACGCGCGCTTCCTTGAGCTGGATCATCCGACCACTGGTGAGCGCATGAGCTGGGAATCGCCGCTGCCGGAAGATTTCGTCTGGCTGCTGACCCTGCTCAAGCAGGATCGCGAGGCATTCGTCGGATGAACTGGCTGACGCCGGACTGGCCTGCGCCGGCCAGCGTCAGCGCCTGTGTCACCACCCGCGAGGGGGGTGTCAGCGAGGCGCCGTTCGACAGCCTCAATCTGGGCGATCATGTCGATGATCGCCCGGAAGCAGTCGCCGAGAATCGTCGGCGTCTGACCGAACACTTCTCGATAAAGCCTGCCTGGTTGCAGCAAGTACACGGGACTGCCGTGGCTCATGCTGATCCGGGCGTGGTTGCCACCGCCGATGCCAGTTGGACGGCGACTCCCGGGATTGCCTGCACGGCGATGACCGCAGATTGCCTGCCGGCGTTGTTCTGCAACCGTGCCGGTACTCGCGTCGCGGCGGCTCACGCTGGTTGGCGCGGTTTGGCGGCGGGCGTACTGGAAGCCACTCTCGATCATCTCGACACCGCTGCGGCGGACGTACTGGTCTGGCTCGGTCCGGCCATTGGCCCGAAGGCCTTTGAAGTCGGCCCGGAAGTCCGCGAAGTCTTCGTCAATCAATTGCCGGAAGCGGCATCCGCCTTCGCCCCCAGCCACAATGCTGGCAAGTTCATGGCTGACATCTATCTGCTGGCGCGCCTGCGTCTGGCTGAACGGGGTGTCACTGCGGTTTATGGCGGCGGTTTCTGCACTGTGACCGATCCACGCTTCTTTTCTTACCGCCGTGCGTCGCGCACTGGCCGTTTCGCCTCCCTTGTCTGGCTCACCCGCTAGACTTGCCTGACCTGAATCAACTCGCTGACGCTTGAATCTCCCAGAATCGACCGCATCTACAGTGGTATCTGGCAGGTTTCTTTATTCAGGATGGTTTTTAGGTCCGGCCTGCTCAAAAGGAAGGTGACCCATGCGTATAGACCGTTTAACCAGCAAATTACAGTTGGCGTTGTCCGACGCCCAATCCCTGGCCGTTGGCCACGATCATCCGGCCATCGAGCCGGCGCATTTGATGCAAGCCATGCTTGAACAGCAGGGTGGTTCGATCAAACCCCTGTTGATGCAAGTCGGCTTCGACGTCAACAGCTTGCGCAAAGAGCTGACCAAAGAGCTCGACCAATTACCGAAAATCCAGAACCCGACCGGCGACGTCAACATGTCGCAGGATCTGGCGCGCCTGCTCAATCAGGCTGATCGTCTGGCCCAGCAGAAGGGCGACCAGTTCATTTCCAGCGAGCTGGTGCTGCTCGCCGCGATGGACGAGAACAGCAAGCTCGGCAAATTGCTGCTCGGCCAGGGCGTGAGCAAGAAAGCCCTGGAAAACGCGATCAACAACCTGCGCGGTGGTGAGGCGGTGAATGACGCCAACCACGAAGAGTCGCGTCAGGCGCTGGACAAATACACCGTCGACCTGACCAAGCGCGCCGAAGACGGCAAGCTCGATCCGGTGATCGGCCGTGACGACGAAATTCGCCGCACCATTCAGGTTCTGCAGCGTCGCACCAAGAACAACCCGGTGCTGATCGGTGAACCTGGCGTGGGTAAAACCGCGATTGCCGAAGGTCTGGCCCAGCGCATCATCAACGGCGAAGTGCCGGACGGCCTCAAGGGCAAACGTCTGCTGTCGCTGGACATGGGCGCGCTGATTGCCGGTGCCAAGTATCGCGGTGAGTTCGAGGAACGCCTGAAAGCGCTGCTCAACGAACTGTCGAAGCAGGAAGGGCAGATCATTCTGTTCATCGACGAGCTGCACACCATGGTCGGCGCGGGTAAGGGCGAAGGCTCGATGGATGCCGGCAACATGCTCAAACCGGCACTGGCGCGCGGTGAGCTGCACTGCGTCGGCGCTACCACGCTCAACGAGTACCGCCAATATATAGAGAAGGATGCGGCCCTCGAACGGCGTTTCCAGAAAGTGCTGGTGGACGAGCCGAGCGAAGAAGACACCATCGCCATTCTGCGTGGCCTCAAGGAGCGTTATGAGGTTCACCATAAAGTGGCGATCACCGACGGCGCGATCATCGCCGCGGCCAAGCTCAGCCATCGTTACATCACTGACCGGCAGTTGCCGGACAAGGCCATCGACCTGATTGACGAGGCCGCCAGCCGTATTCGCATGGAGATCGACTCCAAGCCGGAAGTGCTGGATCGTCTGGAGCGTCGCCTGATTCAGCTCAAGGTTGAATCTCAGGCCCTGAAGAAAGAAAGCGATGAAGCGGCGATGAAACGCCTGGAAAAACTCCAGGAAGAAATCGTCCGCCTCGAGCGTGAATATTCGGATCTGGAAGAAATCTGGAACTCGGAAAAAGCCGAGGTGCAGGGTTCGGCGCAGATTCAGCAGAAGATCGAGCAGTCGCGTCAGGAGCTGGAAGCGGCGCGCCGTAAAGGCGACCTCAACCGCATGGCCGAATTGCAGTACGGGGTGATCCCGGATCTGGAACGCAGCCTGCAAATGGTCGATCAGCACGGCAAGAGCGAAAACCAGCTGCTGCGCAGCAAGGTGACCGAAGAGGAAATCGCCGAAGTCGTTTCGAAGTGGACCGGTATTCCGGTGTCGAAAATGCTCGAAGGCGAGCGCGACAAGCTGATGAAGATGGAAAGCCTGTTGCATCAGCGTGTGATTGGTCAGGACGAGGCGGTGGTCGCGGTCGCCAACGCGGTACGGCGCTCGCGTGCCGGACTGGCGGATCCGAATCGTCCGAGCGGCTCGTTCATGTTCCTCGGCCCGACCGGTGTCGGTAAAACCGAGCTGTGCAAGGCGCTGGCCGAATTCCTCTTTGATACCGAAGAGGCAATGGTGCGGATCGACATGTCCGAGTTCATGGAGAAACATTCCGTGGCGCGGCTGATCGGGGCGCCACCAGGCTACGTGGGTTACGAGGAGGGCGGTTACCTGACCGAAGCGGTACGTCGCAAGCCTTACTCGGTGATCCTGCTGGACGAGGTCGAGAAGGCGCATCCGGATGTATTCAACATCCTGCTGCAAGTGCTTGAGGATGGACGGCTGACCGACAGCCACGGACGCACGGTGGATTTCCGCAATACCGTGATCGTCATGACCTCGAACCTCGGTTCGTCGCAGATCCAGGAACTGGTCGGTGATCGTGAGGCCCAGCGTGCAGCGGTGATGGACGCGCTGACGTCGCACTTCCGTCCCGAGTTCATCAACCGGGTCGACGAAGTGGTGATCTTCGAGCCACTGGCGCGGGATCAGATCGCGGGGATTACCGAGATCCAGTTGGGCCGTCTGCGCAGTCGTCTGGCCGAGCGCGAGCTGAAGCTGGAACTGAGTCCGGAAGCGATGGACAAGCTGATTGCCGTGGGTTACGACCCGGTTTATGGCGCACGTCCACTCAAACGTGCGATCCAGCGCTGGATCGAAAACCCGTTGGCGCAGTTGATCCTGTCGGGGCATTTCATGCCGGGCGATACGGCAACCGGCAAGGTCGTGAACGACGAAATCGTTTTCGACTGAGCGGCAACGCCAATGAAATAAGGAAGGCCTCGCTTTGCGAGGCCTTTTTTTCGTTAGGCTGTTGAAGTCTAAGGAAAAGGCTTGTAAAGTGCGCCCCGCAGTCAGTCACCCGCAGCATCTCAGCTCACTGAGCTGAAATCTGAAATAAGTTGCAAATCATTAACTTGAAAGCGATTTAGGGGGTTGACAGAGGTGTTCTAGGTTGTAGAATAGCGCGCCTCAGACACACGAACGCAGCGATGCGAACGGAAGTCTAAGAGCTGTAAGTTTCACCGTTGTAAATTGAAATATGTAGTTCCGTGATAGCTCAGTCGGTAGAGCAAATGACTGTTAATCATTGGGTCCCAGGTTCGAGTCCTGGTCACGGAGCCAATTTCAAGCCGGGGTATAGCGCAGTCCGGTAGCGCGCCTGCTTTGGGAGCAGGATGTCAGGAGTTCGAATCCCCTTACCCCGACCATTTTTGGGTCGTTAGCTCAGTTGGTAGAGCAGTTGGCTTTTAACCAATTGGTCGTAGGTTCGAATCCCACACGACCCACCATTTTTGAAACCAGGTAACACTGGGATCGAATCTTAAGATCAGAGGCCAAAAGCGCTGATCGAAGAAGGCGATCTTTGAAAGGTCGCCTTTTTTTTACCGGGGTATAGCGCAGTCCGGTAGCGCGCCTGCTTTGGGAGCAGGATGTCAGGAGTTCGAATCCCCTTACCCCGACCATATTAAAAATCCTCGTATCGAAAGATACGGGGATTTTTTTTGTCCTCGCGAAAGACAATTCCCTTCAAGTCATCGTACAACTTGCCGATAGCCCGCTAACGAGAGGGGACTGCCGCTGTTCGCCCCTTCAATCTGGCCAATACAAGAATAAGGGCGTCCGTCATGTTGCTTCGTCAGTTGAATATTGCACCACGTGCCGCATTGGGTTTTGCCCTGATCGCGGTCCTGGTGGCGCTGCTTGGGGTATTCGCCTTGGGGCAGATGTCGAGCATCCGTGACAGTGAGGTCGCGGTCGAGAGCCAGTGGTTGCCGAGCATTCGCGGCGGTGACGAGATTCGCGAGCTGATGTTGCGGATCCGCACGATTTCCCTGCGCATGGCGCTTGATCAGGATCCGAAGAACGTCGCGACTTACCGCAGCCAGATGGATACCCGCGACAAGGAGCTGAGCGAGAAGATCGCCGCCTACGACAAACTGGTCACCACGCCGGAAGGCCAGCAGCTCTATGACCAGTTCAAAACAACCTTCGCCGCGTATCGCACCGGCATCGCGCAATCCTTCACCCTGGCCGATCAAGGCCAGCGTGACGAACTGACCAAATTGTTGCTGGTTGATATGAAAACCGTGGTCGACGGCTCCGGCAAGCAGCTCAATGACCTGGCAGATCTGTTCGCCAAACAGGTTGCTGCGGAGAGCCAGAAATCCGCTGACCACTACCAGACCTCACGCACCATCGTCAGTCTGTTCATCGCGCTGGCGGCGCTGGCCACGGTGGCGCTGGCCATGTTGCTCACCCGCAGCATCATTCGTCCGTTGAGCACGGCCGTCAGCGCTGCCGAAAGTGTGGCCCAAGGCGACCTGACCCGACCGATCGAAACCCACGGTAACGATGAAGTCAGCCGTTTGCTCAAGGCGCTGGCAACCATGCAGCAGAACCTGCGGGAAACGCTGCAAGGCATCAGCGGTTCGGCCACGCAATTGGCCACCGCTGCCGATGAGCTCAACGCGGTAACGCTCGACAGCACACAAGGCCTGCAGCAGCAGAACAACGAAATCGAACAGGCCGCCACGGCGGTCAATGAAATGACCACGGCGGTTGAAGAAGTCGCGCGCAACGCGGTGTCGACGTCCGATGCCACCCGCCAATCCAGTGAGTCGGCGCAACTGGGGCAGGCGCGGGTCAGCGACACCGCATCGGCGATCAATGCACTGGCCAGCGATGTGCAGCACACCGGCGAATTGGTGCAATCGCTGGCCAACCAGTCGCAAGACATCGGCAAAGTGCTGGATGTGATCCGTGCGATTGCCGAGCAGACCAACCTGCTTGCGCTCAACGCGGCCATTGAGGCAGCACGCGCAGGGGAGAGCGGACGCGGTTTTGCGGTGGTTGCCGATGAGGTGCGGGCGCTGGCCTATCGCACTCAGCAATCGACGCAGGAGATCGAGCAGATGGTGCAGGGCATGCGCACCGGTTCAAGCCTGGCGCTGGATTCGATGCAGGCCAGCGCTGCGCGGGCCACATCCACGCTGGCGTTGGCCGAGCGCGCGGGGGAGGCGCTGGAAACCATCACCGCGTCAGTGCATGAGATTCATGAGCGCAATCTGGTGATTGCCAGTGCGGCGGAGGAGCAGGCGCAAGTCGCGCGGGAAGTGGATCGTAATCTGGTGAATATTCGCGACCTGTCAGTCCGTTCCGCAGCGGGAGCCGATCAGACCAGCGCGTCGAGTCACCAACTGTCGCAACTGGCCAACGCGCTGCAAGGCATGGTGCGGCGCTTCCAGCTCTGATGTGCAGAGATCGATTGCAGGAGTGAGCTGGATTTTTGAGCTGCGCAGAACAGTGTGGGAGCGGGCTTGCTCGCGAAAGCGGTGTATCAGTCGACATGAATGTTGAATGACACGACCTCTTCGCGAGCAAGCCCGCTCCCACAGTTTTAGATCAATGCAGCTTCAAGCGTGGCTCGGTGCCGCGGCCGATCTTGCTGCCCAGCATCAGCATCGCCGTGCGGAACGGTCCGTACAGTGCCATCTGGTGCATGCGGTACAGCGACACGTAAAACATCCGCGCCAGCCAGCCCTCCAGCATCACACTGCCGGTCAGGTTACCCATCAAGTTACCCACAGCCGAAAAACGCGACAGCGAAATCAGCGAGCCGTAGTCGGTGTACTTGTACTCCGGCAGGGTTTTGCCTTCGATACGCAGCTTCAGCGACTTGGCCAGCAACGACGCCTGTTGGTGCGCGGCTTGCGCACGCGGCGGCACGTTGCGATCCGAACCCGGTTGCGGGCAGGCGGCGCAGTCACCGAAGGCGAAAATGTTTTCGTCGCGGGTGGTCTGCAACGTCGGCAGCACTTGCAGTTGATTGATACGGTTGGTTTCCAGACCGTCGATGTCCTTGAGGAAACCCGGCGCGCGAATGCCGGCGGCCCAGACTTTCAGGCTGGCCTTGATCACGTTGCCATCGGCGGTGATCAGGCTGTCGGCGGTCACTTCGCTGACCGAAGCGTTGGTCATCACATTGACCCCGAGTTTCTCCAGAGTCTTGTGCACCGGGCCGCTGATGCGCTCCGGCAGGGCTGGCAACACCCGTGGGCCGGCTTCGATCAGGGTGATGTGCATGTTTTCCGGTTTGATTCGGTCCAGACCGTAGGCCGCCAGTTCGTGTGCGGCATTGTGCAGTTCTGCCGCCAGCTCGACACCCGTGGCGCCGGCCCCGACGATCGCCACACTGATCTGCTCGATCACATCGGTCTGCCCGGCATGCGCGCGCAGGTAGTGGTTGAGCAACTGCTGGTGGAAGCGTTCGGCCTGTTTGCGGGTGTCGAGGAACAGGCAGTGCTGCGCTGCGCCCTGGGTGCCGAAATCGTTGGTGGTGCTGCCGACGCTGATCACTAGCGTGTCGTAGGCCACTTCACGCGCAGGAACCAGTTCCACGCCGTTTTCGTCGTAGGTGGCGGCCAGCTGGATTTTCTTCTGCGCGCGATCGAGCCCGCTCATGCGTCCCAGCTGGAACTCGAAGTGGTTCCATTTCGCCTGGGCAACATAGTTGAGTTCATCCTCGGAAGAGTTCAGCGATCCGGCGGCCACTTCGTGCAGCAGGGGCTTCCAGATGTGCGTGAGGTTCGCGTCGACCAGCATCACACTGGCCGTGCCGCGCTTGCCCAGAGTCTTACCCAGACGGGTAGCCAACTCCAGACCGCCGGCGCCGCCGCCGACAATAACAATACGATGGGACATAGGGATCACTCGCAAGGTTTTTAAAGGAAATCGGTGCAATCACCTTCGCGAGCGCAATGCTGCTCATAGCGTCAGGTAACTGATAAGTCGGCTCAGCAGGCCCAGACCAATGGTCACTGCCAGCACCAGCACCAGGAGCATCCACGGCCGAAAAGGCCGGCGCTCGACACGGTGTTGGGACAGTTGCAGGTACTCTTCGACATGCTTTTGGTCTTCGGGGTTCAGGCGGCTGGTCATAAAGGCCTCGTCAGGTAGACGTTGCTGAATGTGCAGAAGCTACAGCGGTTTTCAACCGGGGTTGAACGCAGCATAGCCGCTGTCCGGAACCGGTTCGACAGACACACCGTCGTCGAGGCGAATGATCCCGCTTTGTAACACCCGCGCGGTTATTCCGCCATGCCCGCGCACCGCTTGAAAGGTGCCGGGACCGAGGTTGTTTTGCAGGCGCGCACAGGGCTGGCACCAACCGGTGGTCTCGAATATTGCCTGACCGATGCGAAAGCGCCGACCCTTGAGACTAAACAGATTGATACCGCTGATGACCAGATTGCGCCGCAGGTCTTCAGGCCTCACGGGTTGATCTTCAGGCCGGCCCATCAACGCGCTGATCACGGCCAGGTGTTCGAACTGAATCAACGTTACTTGCCGCGCGTTGCGCACGCCGGGGCGGGCGTGGTCACCGGTCAATCCGGCTTCGAGCCGTGCCTCGACCGCGTCTAGCTCGATCATCGGGCCGCGAGACTCGGGGCGCACGCCGATCCAGCGTACGCGGCCAGTCTGCGGGACGTCGGCAATCAACTGCTGCAGCGGCGTCACAGGCTGATCCCGACATCGAAGACGATACTGCGACCGAGGTTGCTGCGCAGAAAGTCCGGCGCATCGGGATGGGCGAACAGCACCCGGGCGAAGGTCGGGCCGACCAGCGACAGCGAGCGCCAACCCTGACGCAGATACTCGGTCGGTGGTGGAAAATGGCTGTTGAGGTCCAGCACTTCGCGCTTGAGGCTGGCGAAGGCGATGATGTCCAGTTCGCCCAGATCCATGCCGCGTTCCTTGTAGTTGTGCGCTTTTTTGCGCAAGGTCGGCGCCAGTCGCAGTAAGAATTCATTGGCCGGGATCCGCCGTGGCTTGGCTTCACGACGCACCAACTGGCTGAGGGAAAACGCACTGCGGCGGCGTTGCAGTTCATCGCGCCATTCGTCGTTGAGCCGGCGGCCTTCATCGAGAACGAAGAACACTTCGAAATTGGCATCGCGAAACAGCACGTCCGGCGGCTCGCCGGCGGGGGCGAACTCATCGACACGGTAGGGAATGTTCAAGCCTTGCAGCAGGCGCTGGCAGACCCAACGCTCACGCTCCCATTTGCGGGCATTGGACAGGAACGCGTTGGCTTGCTCGGCCGCAATGGTCAGCAGGCGTAAGTAATCTGAGTCATCCATAGGCCAAGCTTAGCGTTCAAATGCGACAAGCAGAAAGCTTTGCATCGGCTGATGCCCGGAAGAGGGCGGTGTAGACTCCGATGAAGGAATCAAACCCATGGAGAAGGTAAGGGATTCATGATCGGTGCAGAACTGCTGTCCTCGACGAGCCTGACACTCGGCTGGCTGATTTACCTGCCGGTGCTGTTGTGGGCGATCTGTCGTGCGCCGTGGGTCGAGTTGTTCAGCGACAGTCGTCGTCAGCATCTGCTGTTCGGCACTGTGTTCGCCTTGTTTCTGCTGTGGATGGTGCGCAGGGATTTCGACACCGGGGTTTCTTATCACTTCATCGGCATGACCGCCGTGACGTTGCTGCTCGACTGGCCGCTGGCGATCATCGGCGGGCTGGTGGCGCAGCTCGGGCTGGTGTTGCTCGGACGTCAGGATCTGGCGGCGGTCGGGGTCAACGGTACGTTGCTGATCCTGTTGCCGGTGTTGATCACCGAGTGCGTGGCGATGGTGGTCGAGCGCGCCCAGCCGCGTAATCCGTTTGTGTACATCTTCTGTTCCGGGTTCTTTGCCGCAGCGTTGTCCGCATTGCTGTGTCTGACGCTGAGTCTGGGCCTGCTGTGGTACGACGGCCTGTTTGCCATGCCGGAATGGCTGGAAGACTTCATCGGCTACCTGTGGCTGCTGATCTTTCCCGAAGCGTTCATCAACGGCATGGTGATCAGCGCGCTGGTGGTGTTCAGCCCCGAGTGGCTGGAAACCTTCAACCGCACCCGCTACCTTTCGGCGCCGTGGAAGGACGACGATCCCAAGTCTTGATCCACATCAAATCCGTCATCCACGCGGCATTTCATGCTCGGCCAAATTCCTTCAGGAGCAGCGGCATGAGTGTTTACGAGTGGGCGAGGCAGGAGACGCGGCAGAGTCTGGACATGGCGCTGGAGGTGGGCTTCGATCCGGGCCTGAGTCTGCGCGCCTTGCTCAGCGCGGTGGTGCAACAGAGCAAGACGGTGCGCAACGCCGAAGACCTGGCCGACGAGTTGCGCTTTCTCGCGGAAAACCTCGACGACGATCAGGACTACGGCTTCATGCGGCCCTGATCGCGATCAGTGACGCGGGTCGAAATCGCCGGAGAACATTTCGTCTTCGGCATCCGGGGCGACCGGAATCTTGTGCTCTTCGGACGCCCAGGCGCCGAGGTCGATCAGCTTGCAGCGATCGGAGCAGAACGGGCGGAATTTGTTCTCGGGGGTAAATTCCACGGGGGCGCCGCAGGTTGGGCATTCGACGGTTGTAGGGCTCATGACTGGCCTCCGGATAAAGTCAGGTAAAAGTGATGCAGGCGCTCGACTTCGCTGTGCAACCAGGCGAGGTCGCGGTCGTTGACGACCACATCATCGGCACGGCTCACGCGGTCTTCACGGCTGGACTGGGCCTTGAGGATCGCCTGGACCTGCTGTTCGCTGGTCTGGTCACGCTGCAAGGTGCGTTCGATCTGCAGTTGTTGCGGGGCATCGATCACCAGAATTCTTTGAGTCATCGCGTACTGCCCGGATTCGATCAGCAACGGTGAAACCAGAATCGCGTAAGGCGATTTTGCCAGCGCCAGATGGTGCGCGATTTCCTCGGCGATCAACGGATGCAGCAGGGCTTCGAGCCAGCGGCGTTCTTCAGGCACTTCAAAGATCAATTTGCGCAGGGCCGCACGGTCCAGCGTGCCATCGGCTTGCAGGACACCGGAACCGAAGTGTTCAGCAATCTTCGCCAGTGCCGGACGCCCCGGCTCGACCACCCAGCGCGCCGCGTGGTCGGCGTCGACCACATGGATCCCGAGATCGATGAAGTGCTGGGCCGCGGCGCTTTTGCCGCTGCCGATGCCGCCGGTCAGGCCGAGAATCCAGGGTTTTTCCACAGGGGTATTCATTTCAAACCGACAAACTGCCAATAGAAGTCGGTTATTTGACCACCCCAAAGCAAGGCAATCCAGCCGGCAATTGCCAGATACGGGCCGAAGGGCATCGGCGTCGAGGTTTTCTGCTCACGCAGACGCAGTAGAACCACCCCGACAATCGCCCCCACCAGCGATGACAGCAGGATCGTCAGCGGCAGAATCTGCCAGCCGCCCCAGGCCCCGAGCAGCGCCAGCAGCTTGAAATCGCCGTGGCCGATGCCGTCCTTGCCGGTCAGCAGCTTGAACAGCCAGAACACTGACCACAGCGCCATGTAACCGGCCACCGCACCCCACAATGCCGCGTGCAGCGAGACGAACAACCCGAAACTGTTGACGATCAACCCCAGCCACAACAACGGCAACACCAGCACATCGGGCAGCAGTTGATGTTCGGTGTCGATCAGGCTCATCGCCAGCAGCCCCCAAGTGAGGACGATCAACAGACCAGCCGGCCAGCCGAACCCCAGATGCCAGGCGACGAATGCCGAGAGCAGGCCGCAGGCCAGTTCGGTCAGAGGATAACGTTTGCTGATGGGCGCGGCACACGCCGAACAGCGTCCGCGCAGCACCAGGTAACTGAGCAGCGGAATGTTTTCCCAAGCCCGAATCCGGTGGCCGCAGTGTGGGCACTGGGAGTGCGGCAGCATCAGGTTGTAGGTCGGCAGTGGCGTTTCGCTTGGCAGGCCGAGGACGTCCTGCGCCTGCTGGCGCCAATCGCGCTCGAGCATTTTCGGCAGGCGCCAGACCAGTACATTGAGAAAACTACCGACCACCAGACCCAGCAGCAGGGCGGTGCACACAAAGGCCAGCGGATACAGACTGAAGAGTTCGTCGATAGGCATGTCAGATCGCTGAGCCAAGCTGGAAGATCGGCAGGTACATGGCCACGACCAGCCCGCCGACGATGACCCCGAGCACCACCATGACGAACGGCTCCATCAGGCTGGTGAGGTTGTCGACCATGTTATCCACTTCCTCTTCATAAAAACCGGCGACCTTGTCGAGCATGTCATCCAGCGCGCCCGATTCCTCACCGATGGCGGTCATCTGCACCGCCATGTTCGGGAAGACTCCGGTGCTGCGCATCGAGAAATTCAGCTGCATGCCGGTGGCGACGTCCTGACGGATGCGCAGCACCGCGCGTTTGAACACCACGTTACCGGTGGCACCCGCCACCGAATCCAGTGCCTCCACCAGCGGTACGCCAGCGGCAAAGGTAGTCGACAGGGTGCGGGCGAATCGCGCCACCGCCGATTTGTACATCAGCGTGCCCACCAGCGGCAGCTTCAGCAGCCAGGTGTCTTTGCGGTCGCGCAAGGCCTGGGATTTCTTCAGCGCATGGCGGATGCCGAACACCGCCGCGATCAGCGCACCAAGCACCGCCCACCACCATTGCTGCATGAACTCCGAGATACTGATTACCATCAGGGTGAAGGCCGGCAATTCGGCGCCGAAGCCGGAAAATACCGATTGAAACTGCGGCACCACTTTTACCAGCAGAATCCCGGTGACGACCATTGCCACCAGCACCACGGCGCTGGGGTAGGTCAGGGCTTTCTTGATCTTGGCCTTGAGCGCTTCGCTTTTTTCCTTATAGGTCGCGACCCGCTCAAGCAACGTATCGAGGGCGCCGGATTGCTCGCCGGCATCCACCAGGTTGCAATACAGCTCATCGAAATACTGCGGTTTCTTGCGCAATGCGGCGGCGAAGCTGTTGCCGGCGGCCACTTCCTGCTTCACCTCGTCTACCAGTTTGCGCATCGCCGGGTTGTCGAAGCCTTCGCCAATGATGTCGAACGACTGCAACAGCGGTACGCCGGCCTTCATCATGGTTGCCATCTGCCGGGTGAACAGGGCGATGTCCTGGGCCTTGATGCGTTTGCCGAGGCTGAGCAGGGAGGTGGATTTCTTGCGTACCTTGCCCGGATTGATTCCTTGCTTGCGCAGTTGGGCCTTGATCAGCGCGGGGTTCTGCCCGCTCAACTCGCCCGTGACTTTGCTGCCTTTGCGATCCGTGCCTTCCCAGGCGTAGATGCTGATTTTCGCTGCCTTGACCGCCATGTTCAGTCCTTGGTGACCCGGTTGATTTCTTCCAGGCTGGTGATGCCTTGCATGGCCTTGTGCAGGCCGGAGGTGCGCAGGTCGTCGAAGCCGTCGCGACGCATCTGGCTGTCGATTTCCAGCGAATTGCCTTCGGCCATGATCAGCCGTTGCAGATCAGGAGTGTTTTTCACCACTTCGTAAATCCCCACGCGTCCCTTGTAGCCGCCGTTGCAGAGGTCGCAACCGACCGGCTCATAGATCGTGAAACTGCCGATCTGTTCCGGCGGGAAACCTTCCTTGATCAGTGTTTCGCGGGGGATCTCGATCGGTTTCTTGCAGTGGCTGCACAGCTTGCGCGCCAGGCGCTGGGCGATGATCAGGCTGACCGAGGTGGCGATGTTGAACCCGGGAATGCCCATGTTGTGCAGACGGGTCAGGGTTTCGGCGGCGCTGTTGGTGTGCAGCGTGGACAGCACCAGGTGGCCGGTCTGCGCAGCCTTGATCGCGATTTCGGCGGTTTCCAGGTCGCGGATTTCCCCGACCATGATCACGTCCGGATCCTGCCGCAGAAACGAACGCAGGGCCTGAGCAAAATCCAGCCCCTGTTTCGGATTGACGTTGACCTGGTTGATGCCTTCCATGTTGATTTCCACCGGGTCTTCGGCGGTGGAAATGTTGATGTCGACGGTGTTGAGAATATTCAGGCCGGTGTACAGCGATACGGTTTTCCCCGAACCCGTAGGCCCGGTAACCAGAATCATCCCTTGGGGCTGCTTGAGCGCGGCCATGTACAGGTCTTTCTGTGCCGGTTCGTAGCCCAATGCATCGATGCCGATCTGCGCGCTGGACGGATCGAGGATCCGGATCACCACTTTTTCGCCCCACAGGGTCGGCAGGGTGTTGACCCGGAAGTCGATGGACTTGGTCTTCGACAGGCGCATCTTGATCCGCCCGTCCTGGGGTTTGCGGCGTTCCGAGATGTCCAGGCTGGCCATGACTTTCAGGCGTGCGGCGATTCGCCCGGCCAACTGGATCGGCGGTTTGGCCACCTCGCGCAGCATGCCATCGGTGCGCACCCGCACCCGGAAGGTCTTTTCGTAAGGTTCGAAGTGCAGATCAGAGGAGCCACTCTTGATCGCGTCGAGCAGCATCTTGTGCACGAAACGCACGACCGGCGCGTCATCGGCGTCGAGTCCGCCAATGGCGTCCTGGCGGCTGTCGTCGACGGACTCGACATCCACGCCGTCGAGATCGACGTCGGCCATTTCTTCGAGGCCGCTGGCGTGGGTGTCGAAGAATTTCTCGATGGCCTCGGTGAGCTTGTCGTCCTCCACCAGAATGGCTTCGGTGCTCAGCCCGGTGCTGAACTGAATGTCATTGATCGCCTGATGATTGCTCGGGTCGGAAATGCCCACGAACAGCTTGTTGCCACGGCGCCACAAGGGCAGGGCGTGATGCTGGCGCACCAGTTTTTCACTGACCAGGCCTTTGGGCTGGGTTTCCTTGTCCAGGCAATTGAGGTCCATGAAGGCCATACCGAAATGCTCGGAAGCGATCTCGGCCACCTGTGAGCTCTTCACCAGTTTGTTCTGCACCAGGTAGCTGACCAGCGACAGCCGATTGCGCTGCGCCTGTTGCCAGGCCTGCTGGGCGCTTTTTTCCGTAAGCAGTTCGGCCTGCACCAATTGCTTGGCCAGACCGCTCAGAGCGATGTCATTCATGGGGATTCCGGATGCTGACAGTTCATGACTTATAGCCTAGTCAAGTGACAGCGCCAAACACGCCCGGTACAGGTGACAAAAAGTGTCAGATAGTGCGGTTACAGGTTGTAGGAAAGCGCGACACGGCACCTTTATGCCGAACGTGCGGGGTCTGCAAGCGGTTGGCACGGCCTATGCTGAGCCCTTTGCAGATCATGAGATTCCGACTCATGCATGGAGAGCCTGTCTATGAACAACCAAAAAGGTTTCACTCTGATCGAGCTGCTGATCGTGGTGGCGATCATCGGGATTCTGGCGACCATCGCCTTGCCGCAATACTCAAAATACCAGGCGCGTTCGAAAGTGACGGCAGGTCTGGCCGAAATCAGTGCGCTGAAGGTGCCGTTCGAGGACACCATTAATCAAGGTACTGACCCTACGCTGACACTGGTGGCGGGGGGCGCTTCAGCCACTACCTCCAACTGCACGCTGGCGGCGTCGGGAACTGCCTCGACCGGTGCCGGCTCGATTACTTGCACATTGGTGAACGCACCGGGTCCGGTATTGGGCAAAACCATCACACTCAGCCGTTCGGGTGCCGCAACAGGCAACACCTCTGGTGTGTGGACCTGCGCCACAACAGTCAATGCTGACTATTCGCCAAAAGGCTGCACCGCCAGCGGCACTTGATGCGATGGTCTGAAGGAAAATGCCCTGCTTTGCGGGGCATTTTTTTGTGTTTTGGCACTGGAAAAAGCTTCAAGAATTTCAGCGTGTTAGGAACTTTCCGAAAAGCCGCAACTTGCATGTCGATAATGCACTTGTCATGCAAATTGCATGATTTTGAAAATTTGCTGAATTCGTAACTATTTGATTTGCAACGATTTATTGCGTTTCGAAAAGTTGGCACAGCCTTCGCAATATACCCAGTAACCCTGCTGACAAGACAACCAGCAGACTTTCCAGAAAAACAGGAGTTACTCGTATGAAGAAGTTCGCTATCACTGCCGCTGCTGCTACCGCGCTGACCCTGACCATGGCTTCCGGTGCTTTCGCACAATCCACCCAGGCTACTCAGGCTCCAATGACTCTGGCTGCTGGTGAAATGACCAAGGCTAAAGAAGCTACTTCCGATACCTGGATCACTACCAAAGTCAAAAGCGACCTGGTAACCGAAAAAGGCATTCCTGGTACCGATATCAAAGTCGAAACCAACAAGGGTGTGGTTTCCCTGTCTTCTGACGTCGCTGTCACCGAAGCTCAGAAAACCACCGCTGTGAACATCACCAAGAAAATCAAAGGCGTCAAAGCGGTCTCCGCTGACGGCCTGAAAGCCGAGTAAGGCATGACTTCTCGCCTGGACCGGGAGAAGACGCGACAGACGGGCCGAGCAATACGTCTGCCGCAACTTTAGAGTTCATGCGAACGGTCACACGGATGTGACCATTACAGGCCCCGGCACTTGTGTCGGGGCCTGTTCTATTTTCAGGTGATAAAAAACGAAATGTGGGAGCGGGCTTGCTCGCGAATGCGGTGTGTCAGCAGGGCATATTCATCAACTGACCCACCGCATTCGCGAGCAAGCCCGCTCCCACAGGGATATAGGTTGTGGTTCAGTTACCGCGCTTGCTGTTGATCTGCCGCAGACGATTGCCTTCAAAGCGCAGGTATTGATACATGCCGTTGCTCGGGCCGTAGGTCCATTCCTCGACCTGAAATTCTTCGCGGCGATTGACGCTGCGCTTGTAGCCGAGGACATCGCGGCTCACGGGTTCGCCACACTTCTGCAGTACTTCGCTGGCGCGGTCGCCGAGACTGACCAGTTGGCTGCCGCAGCGCAGCGTGTCGGAGGCCAGCGCAGGGCTGGCGACGAGCAGCAGCGTCAGCGCAACCCGCCATTTGTGGTTCATCATTCGGCGTCCAGGTGCATTTGCGTCACGACCCGACCATCGCTCTCGGCTTCGCCGAGATTGGCATCAATGAAGTACACCCGATCATCGGCCAGTTGACCTTTGTCGACCAGATAGTCCTTGATGCTGCTGGCGCGTTCCTGACCCAGCTGCCGCAGCAGTACATCGCTGGAACTCCAGAACTTGATCACACCATCACGCATTTTCGCCGTGCGTTCTTCTTTGCCCAGATCCTTCCATTCGGCCGGTGGCTGGGTTTTCAGACGTGTGCGGTAGATGCCTTCGAGCAGCGGGCCTTTCTCGTTCTCCGGCACTTGCAACAGGGAAGCCTGGGCCGGCACCTTGTCACCACGGCGCTGGAGCATCTTGTAGTAGTTGTACTGGTATTCGCGCTCCAGACGCTGCTCGGCAATCAACGGGCCGTCGCTGCTCTGTGCGGCAGTGCCTTCGATTTCCAGACGCAGGGCTGGACGTTCCTTAAGGGCTTGGGACAGTTTATCCAGCGCTGCTTCGGCATCCTTGCTCAAATCGCTTGAGCCCGCAGCAAAGGACACGGTACCGAGGTCTTCGGAGCCGCCACCGTTGATCAGCCCGCCAATCATCTTGAACGGTGCGGCGGCGGCCTTGACGATCAGGTTGCGCAGGGTCTGCCAGACAATCGGCATCACGCTGAACTGCGGGTTGTTGAGGTCGCCGGTCACCGGCAGTTCGATGGAAATCTTGCCATCGACGTCCTTGAGCAGGGCAATCGCCAGTTTCAGCGGCAGGCTCACGGCATCCGGGCTGTCGACTTTTTCACCGAGTTGCAGTTGCTCGACCACCACTTTGTTTTCAGCCTTCAACTGGCCCTTGGTGATCAGGTAATGCAGGTCGAGGTTGAGCCGGCCCTTGCGGATGCGGTAACCGGCGAACTTGCCGGAATACGGGGTCAGGGTAGTCAGCTCGACGCGTTTGAAACTGGTGGCGATGTCGAGGCTGGCCATCGGGTCGAATGGATTGACCGCGCCTTTGATGGTCACCGGGGCATAGCGGTCGACCTTGCCCTTGATGTCGACGCTGGCCGGTTTCGCCTGACGACTGTCGATGGTGCCGATCTGGCCGTTGAGCTGTTGGACCGCCGTAGCGAAATTCGGCGTCAGGCTGAAGTCGGCGAAGTTGGCCGAGCCGTCGTTGATCGCAATCGCGCCGATGTGAATGCCCAGTGGTTTGTCTTTACTGGCCGGTTTCGCCGCTGCGGTTTTCGCACCATTGTCGGCGGGCTGCGGGATCAGCAGGTCGTCGATGTTGGTGGTGCGGTCATCGTTGATCATGAAACGCACATAGGGCTGGAACAGGTTGACCTTGTCGATCGACAGGCTGTCACCGTGTTGATAGTTGATGCCTTCAACCACCACTTGCTGCCACTTGAGGAAGTCGCGGGTTTTCAGGGTGTCGAGGGTGTGCAGTTGATCGATCTGCGCGCGCCCGGTCACGCCGAGTGCCAGGGGGGCGGTGCTCTTGAGGTTGACCTTGAGGTCGCTGCCGAGCATGCCGCTGCGCAGCTCAAGGCGAATGAACGGATTGATGTAGGACTGTGCAACCCGCAGGTCGATGTCCTGGGTTTTCACATTGAGCTGGGCGGTGACCGGCGCGAGGTTGACCACGCCATCGGCGTTGATCTTGCCTTGTTTGCCCAAGCCGCTGTCGAGCCTGACCTTGAAGGGCGAACCGTTGAGGCTGTCGAAATCCTGCAGATCAATGTTCAGCGGCGTCACATCCAGCGCCACCGGCGGGTTGGCCGAACGGTCGGCGAGATGCACGGTGTAGTTGCGTAGCTGGACGTCTTTGAGCAGCACTTGCCAGGGCTTGCTCGGCGCGGCCGGCGCTTTCGGCGAGTCGGCGGCGGCCGGAGTGGTCTTGGGTTCGGCGGCGGCCTTGGCGGCAGGTTTCGATGGCTGGCTGGCGAACAGTTTCTGCCAGTCGAGTTGGCCGTCGGCTTCGAGCGCGGCCCAGGTTTCCAGTTTGTTGCTGCGGATCTTGCCGACCACCACTTGCTGTTTGGCCAGGTCCAGCGAGGTTTCGCTGACGTCGAGGCGTTCAAGTTTTGCCAGCGGGCGGCCGTCCGGCGCCTTGATCGCGAACGGCGCAATGTTCACCGCGACGTTGTTCAACAGCAGTTCGGTTTCTTTCGACAGATTCAGTTTGTACTCGGTGCTGAGATTCAGCACGCCGTCTTCGAGTACCAGCGGCAGCGCGTCACGCACGTAAGGCCAGAAGGATTTCATCTTGCCGTCGGTGACTTTCAAGGTGCCTTCGGAGGTGAACGGGATCAGGCTGAAGTTGCCTTTCCAGTCGATCTGCCCACCGGCCGGGCCGGCGGCGACCAGGGTCATATCGGCGTTATCGTCGGGGAGGGTGCTGAGGTTTTTCAGCTCGAAGTCGAGTTTGTCGTAGATGAACTCGATCGGTTCACTCGGCCGCGCGTCCTGGAAATGTACGTTGCCACCGGCCAGCTGGATGCGATCGATGCGCAGCGGGAACGGCTTGGCATTCGGATCGGCCGGGGTCGGTTCGCTGGCGGGAATTTTGAACAGGCCCAGCAGATTGAGCTGGCCGTCCTTGGCGAAGAGGATTTCGGTCTTGGGCTTGTCCAGCTCGATATCGGCCAAGTGCAGCGCTTTGGTCCACAGGCTGTCGAGTTGCAGGTTGGCGTACAGCCGCTCGAAGCCGACTTGCTCCTTGCCCGGCTCACCGACGACCAGCCCCCACAGGGTGACTTCAAGGCTGAACGGATTGAGTTCGATGCGCTGGATATGCGCCGGCACCGTGGCGTAGTTCGCCAGTTGCTGGTTGGCGATGCGCAGGGCGATGCCCGGCAAAATCAGAAACCCCAGCAGGCTGTAGAGGGCCAGAGCAGTCAACAAGGCGCCAATCGCGCGAATCAATCCTTTGGGCATGTGCGGCGTCATCTCTGAATCGGAGTGCCTTGGAGTATGGCACGCGATTCTGGTTCCGAAGTACCTCGTGGGGTGCAGGATTGTTCAGATTGTTCTGCAGCAACACAAAACCCTGTGGGAGCGAGCCTGCTCGCGAAGGCGTTCTATCAGTCACCCTATCTGGTGGCTGATACACCGCTTTCGCGAGCAGGCTCGCTCCCACAGTGGGCAGCTGTCAGCCGCAGAGGAGGGTTACAACTGCAGGATCAGGGTTTTCAGCGGTGGCTGTTGGTCCAGCGACGGGAAATCCGCGCCCGGAGTCATCACGCTCCATTCGCGCACCGGTCGCCCGGCTTTCTCGGCGCAACGCAGAACCTGTTCGCGCCAGTCGTCCATGCTGACTTTTGCCAGGTTGTTGCAGCAGATCAGCACGCCGTTGTCAGCGGTGGTCAGCAGCGCCGGCTTGAGCAGGCTCTGATAGTCGCGCAGCAGGTCGACGGTGCCGAAGGCGCTCTTGGCCCAAGCGGGCGGGTCGAGCAGCACCAGATCGTATTGGCGCTGGTCGAGGCGCTGATAGCTCGGCAGCTTCTGCCCGCGTCGCTGGCTGATCGGCAGGCCGGCGAGCTGACGGATCGCCGGGAAATAATCGGACTGGATAAATTGCATCTCGGGCAATTGCGGGTTGAGCAGACCGTTTTCCCGGCCGACCGCCAGATTGCCCTCGGCGAAATCCAGATTGCACACCTCGCGCGCACCACCGGCAGCGGCACTCAGGCCGACGCCACAGGTGTAGGCAAAGAGGTTGAGCACACTTTTACCCTTGGCGTGATCCTTGACCCAGCCGCGAGTGTTGCGCAGGTCGAGGAACAGCAGCGGATCCTGCCCGGCATGCCGCCCGCGCACGCGATAGTTCAGGCCCCATTCGTGGCCGACCAGATCCGCCAGCGCGGCGTCGTCGGCCTTGTAGACGCTGTCTTCGCGATCGATGCGCGAGTTGCCGCGGGAGCGGTCGTTGTAGACCAGCAGAGTTTCAAAGCCCAGGGTCTGATTGACCATGGTGTGCAGTTGCAGCAGGTCGTCACGCTCCAGGGTCTGGTGAAAACTCTGCACCAGCAATTGCGGGCCGTAGCGGTCAACGGTCAGGCCACCGGCGCCTTCCTGGCTGCCGTGGAACAGCCGATAGCAATCGGTGCCCTGGCTGTGCAGCTCAGCGAGCAGGTTCTGGCGTTTATCGAGGGCGGCGCGCAGCGCCTGATTCAAGGAAGACATGCGTGCGCCTTGCTGGTGAGAATGGGGGCGCGAGAGTTTAGCAGTTTGGCGGGCAACCGAGTTAAGCCCTTCGCGAGCAAGCCCGCTCCCACAAGGGGGCTGATTTACACCATGGATTCCCTGTGGGAGCGGGCTTGCTCGCGAAGCTTTTCAGGTCAGCACTCCCATCCGCCGCTTGGCCCGCTGCACCGAACCGTTGCGCATCGCCCAGCGCAGCATCGGCGCGCTGCGCTTGACGCTGGCGCGGATCAACTGGCGTTGCAGCGGATTCTGCCGTATGCCGAACATGGCGCTGGCCCACTCCGGCAACAGGTCGATGCCGGCCTTCATCATCAGGTCACCAAACGGCCGCGCGAGAACGCTCGGAGCCGGGGCGTCGAGCAGCAGGCGCAGAACTTCGCGGCTGCGTTCATCACAGAGCAATTGCGGGCGCATGCGTTGCAGATAGTCGGCCACGGCCTGCCGCGATTTCGGCACGTCCCGCGCACCCAGGCGCTCGGCGACCACGGCGATTTCCGCGTAGTAACGATCCTGATCCGCCGCCGACAAATGCGGGTTGCGGTAACGCAGATGCGCGGCAAGAAAGTGACTGACCTCGGCCACATGCACCCAGGTCAGCAGGTCCGGATCGCTGGCGGCATACGGCCGGCCATCCGGTGCGGTACCGACCACTTGCAGGTGAATGGTGCGCACTTTGTCGATCAGCCATTCGGCGTCGCGGCGCGAGCCGAAGGTGGTGCCGGAGACAAACTGACTGGTGCGGCGCAAACGTCCGAGCATGTCCTGACGAAAATTCGAATGGTCCCAGACCCCGGCCAGCGCCAGCGGATGCAGGGCTTGCAGCAACAACGCGCTGATGCCGCCGATCAGCATGCTGCTGAAATCGCCATGCACTTGCCAACTGACCGAGTTCGGCCCGAACAGCCCGGGATCGCCCTTGGGGTTTTCCAGGTCGAGCTGACCGAGGGACAGCCCGGTCAGGCTCATGAGTTGGTTTTCGATGCGGCTGCGGATGAATTCCATGACAACTCATTGGTGGTGGACGGGCGCGGCCGGTTGACCGCGCCGGGGACGTTACTGATTCAGGCGTTTGTCGATCAACCCTTGTACTACGCTCGGGTCGGCCAGGGTCGAGGTGTCGCCGAGGCTGTCGAGTTCGTTGCAGGCGATTTTGCGCAGGATCCGCCGCATGATCTTGCCTGAACGGGTTTTCGGCAAGGCCGGCGCCCACTGGATCAGGTCCGGTTTGGCGAAGCTGCCGATTTCCTTGCTGACGTGGGCCAGCAGTTCTTTCTTCAGCTCATCGCTCGGCTCGACGCCGTTCATGGGGGTGACGAAGGCGTAGATGCCCTGGCCTTTGACATCGTGCGGGTAACCGACCACGGCGGCCTCGGCGATGCTGTCGTGCAGCACCAGCGCGCTTTCCACTTCGGCGGTGCCGATGCGGTGGCCGGAGACGTTGATCACGTCGTCGATGCGCCCGGTAATCCAGTAATCGCCGTCCTCGTCGCGGCGTGCGCCGTCACCGGTGAAGTAATAGCCGGGGTAGGGTTTGAAATAGGTGTCGACCATTCTTTGCGGATCGCCGTAGACGCTGCGGATCTGCGCCGGCCAACTGGATTTGATCGCCAGCACGCCGCTGCCGGCGCCTTTGATTTCCTTGCCGTGCTCGTCGAGCAGCACCGGTTGCACGCCGAACATCGGCTGCGTGGCGCAACCCGGCTTGATTCGTTGCGCACTGACCAGCGGGCTGAGCATGATGCCGCCGGTTTCGGTCTGCCACCAGGTATCGACAATTGGGCAGCGCTGCTCGCCGACCACGTTGAAATACCATTCCCACGCTTCCGGGTTGATTGGCTCACCGACACTGCCGAGCAATCTGAGGCTTTGGCGCGACGTTTCCTGCAGCGGCCCGGCACCTTCGCGCATCAGCGCACGCAGGGCGGTCGGTGCGGTGTAGAAGATGTTCACTTTGTGTTTGTCGATCACCTGCCAAAAGCGCGAAGTGCTCGGATAACTTGGCACGCCTTCGAAGATCAGCGTGGTCGCGCCGTTGGCCAGCGGGCCGTAGACGATGTAGCTGTGGCCGGTCACCCAGCCGACGTCGGCGGTGCACCAGAACACTTCGCCATCGCGGTAATCGAGCACGTATTTGAAGGTCATCGCCGCCTGCAGCAGGTAGCCGCCGGTGGTGTGCAGCACGCCTTTGGGTTTGCCGGTGCTGCCGGAGGTGTAGAGGATGAACAGCGGATCCTCGGCGTCCATCGGCTCAGGCGGGCAATCATCGCTGACGTCGCGCACGGCCTGGTGATACCAGAGGTCACGGCCTTCGACCCAATCGACTTTGCCTTGGCTGCGCTCGACTACAACGACGGTGCTGACGTCCGGGCAGTTTTGCAGGGCCTTGTCGACGTTGTGCTTGAGTGGCACGAACTTGCCGCCGCGTACGCCTTCATCGGCGGTGATCACCGTGCGGCAGTCGGCGTCGAGAATGCGGTCACGCAATGAGTCCGGGGAGAAACCGCCAAACACCACCGAGTGAATCGCGCCGATTCGCGCGCAGGCGAGCATGGCGTAGGCCGCCTCGGGGATCATCGGCATGTAGATGCACACCCGATCACCTTTTTTCACCCCACGGCTTTTCAGCACATTGGCCAGGCGGCAGACGTGATGGTGAAGTTTTTTGTAGGTGATCTGCGCTGATTCGGCAGGGTCGTCGCCTTCCCAGAGGATCGCGGTCTGCTCGCCGCGCTGGGCGAGGTGGCGGTCGATGCAGTTGTAACTGACGTTCAGTTGGCCGCCGGCAAACCAGGACGCTTCACCGGTTTTCAGGTCGTAACGCTGAACGGTCTGCCACGGTGTGCTCCAGTCGAGGAAGCGGGTGGCCTGTTCGGCCCAGAAGGCGCTGGGGTGTTCAATCGATTCGCGGTACAGACGCTTGTAGTCGTCCTGACTCAACTGCGCAGCCCGGCGGACGGCATCGGCTTTGGGGAACGTGCTGATATCGAACATGACGGTTCCTTATTCTTGTTGTGCGACAGGAATAAAGATGCGCCGAGCGGCCCGGAGGTTCAAGTCATCCCTAAAACAACTGTGGGAGCGAGCCTGCTCGCGAATGCGGTGTATCAGTCACAAAGATGCTGAATGACACACCGCATTCGCGAGCAGGCTCGCTCCCACATTGGAAATGGGTTGCCCACAGGAATTGTGGGCAACCCATTCACATCACCCGCGGTGACGACCGCGGAAGTAGTTGATCAGGCCCTGGGTAGAAGCATCGTCAGCAACGGTTTCATCGCTGCCGACCAGACGGTTGTAAACGCCTTTGCCCAGTTCCTTGCCCAGTTCCACGCCCCACTGGTCGAAGGCGTTGATGCCCCAGACCACGCTCTGCACGAACACTTTGTGCTCATACATGGCGACCAGCGCGCCGAGACGCCGTGGGCTGATGCGCTCGACCACAATGGTGTTGCTCGGACGGTTGCCCGGGATCACCTTGTGCGGTGCGAGTTTGTGCACCTGCTCTTCGCTCATGCCTTTTTCGCGCAGTTCGGCTTCGGCTTCCGGCAGGGTCTTGCCGAGCATCAGCGCCTGGCTCTGCGACAGGCAGTTGGCGTACAGCCACTGATGGTGGTCGGAGACCGGGTTGAAGCTGACGATCGGCACGATGAAATCGGCCGGGATCAGCTGGGTGCCCTGGTGCAGCAACTGGTGATACGCGTGTTGACCGTTGCAGCCGACGCCACCCCAGATCACCGGGCCGGTATCGGTCGACACCGAGGTGCCGTCCTGACGCACGCTCTTGCCGTTGGATTCCATGTCCAGCTGTTGCAAGTGCTTGGTGATGTTACGCAGGTAGTGGTCGTACGGCAGGATCGCGTGGCTTTGCGCGCCCCAGAAGTTGCCGTACCAGACGCCGAGCAGGGCCAGCAGCACCGGCATGTTCTGTTCGAACGGTGCGCTCTGGAAATGCTGGTCCATGGTGTAGGCACCGGACAGCAGTTCCTTGAAGTTGGACATGCCGATGGCCAAAGCAATCGGCAGACCGATGGCCGACCACAGCGAGTAACGACCGCCTACCCAGTCCCACATCGGGAAGATGTTTTCTTCACGGATGCCGAACGCAACGGCCGCAGCGTTGTTGCTCGATACCGCGATGAAGTGGCGATACAGCTCGGCTTCCGAACCACCCTGAGCCAGATACCAGGCGCGGGCGGCCTGAGCGTTCTTCAGGGTTTCGAGGGTGTTGAAGGATTTCGACGAAACAATGAACAGTGTGGTTTCGGCGCGCAACTTTTGCGTCAGTTCGTGGAACTCACTGCCGTCGATGTTCGCCAGGTAATGGCAACGCACGCCTTTCTGCGCGTAGGACAACAGCGCTTCGGAGACCAGCTCCGGGCCGAGGAACGAACCACCGATGCCGATGTTGACCACGTCAGTGATCGGCTTCTCGGTGTAACCACGCCACAGACCGTCGTGGATGCGGCCGACCAGATCCGTGATCTGGTTCAGCACCTTGTGCACTTCCGGCATCACGTTGACGCCGTTGACCGACAGCTTGTCGCCGACCGGACGGCGCAGGGCTGTGTGCAGCGCCGGGCGGCCTTCGGAGGCGTTGACGATTTCGCCGTCGAACAGCGCTTTGATCGCGCCTTTCAGATCGACTTCATTGGCCAGACCCACCAGCAGGTTGCGGGTTTCGGCGTTGATCAGGTTCTTCGAATAATCGAGAAACAGTCCGCAGCTGCTGAGCGTGAATTGATTGAAGCGCTGCGGATCGGCGTTGAAGGCTTCGCGCATGCTGAAATCCTGCATGGCTTGGCGGTGATCTTTCAACGCTTGCCAGGCAGGCAGAGCGGTAACGTCATGAGGAGTGCGGTAGTACGCCATCGCTGCGGTTTTCCTTTTTACTTGAACGGCCTTTTGAACACAGAACAGACCGATACGCCATGTTTGGGCGAGGGTCAAATGCGTCGACACGATTTTTCAACGCAGGGCGAATACAGTAAACCTCGCGCTGCGATCTGTCTTGACTTCTTCTGACCTGTTCCCTGTACTTTTTTAACATCAATACCGGGAGCGGGCCGACCAACGGAAGGGGAGTGGCGCGTCGAAGCGGCTCAGGCCACCTGAACCGGAATGGCGTTGCTGGTGTGGCTGAGCTCATTGCCTGGCGCCATGTACAGCATGCGCGGCTTGAAATTCAGCAGTTCCGCTTCGCTGTAATGGGCGTAGGCGCAAATGATCACGCGGTCGCCGACCTTGGCTTTGTGCGCGGCTGCGCCGTTCACCGAAATCATCCGCGAACCTTCTTCGCCACGAATCGCGTAGGTGGTGAAACGCTCGCCATTGTCGACGTTATAAATCTGGATCTGCTCGTACTCACGGATGCCGGACAAGTCCAGCCATTCGCCATCAATGGCGCAGGAACCTTCGTAATCGAGTACCGCGTGAGTGACTTCGGCGCGGTGCAGTTTGGCCTTGAGCATGATGGCGTGCATGAGGGATTTCCCGGGTTGGAAGCAAACGGCGGGCAGTGTGCCCGAAGGCTTTGGGGGCGGCAATATGGTCTGTGTGGACACCAGAAACCAATGTGGGAGCGAGCCTGCTCGCGAAAGCGTCGGAACAGTCGACATCGTTGTCAGCTGACAGATCGCATTCGCGAGCAAGCTCGCTCCCACAGGGGATATTGCGGTGTTGGTTAAGTCGGGCTATCGAGGTTCAGGTGCAGGTTGTCGATCAACCGCGTGGTGCCGAGGAACGCCGCCACCAGAATCACCAGATCGCGGTCTTCTGCCGTCGCCGGACGCAAGGTCAGGGCGTGGCGGATTTCCAGGTAATCCGGACGCAGGCCGGCGGCTTCCAGCTGTTGTACCTGAGCGGCGATCAGCGCCGGGTAGTCGCGCTCACCTTGCTTGATCGACTCGGCAATCGCGCTCAGGGTGCGATAGACCACCGGCGCCACCGCGCGCTGATCTTCGTTGAGGAAGCCGTTGCGCGATGACAGCGCCAGGCCGTCAGCCGCGCGCACGGTCGGTTCGCCGATGATCTGGATTGGCATGTTCAGGTCATGCACCAGCGCGCGGATCACCGCCAGTTGCTGGAAGTCCTTCTGGCCGAAGATCGCCAGATCCGGCTGGACCATGTTGAACAGCTTGCTGACCACCGTCGCCACACCTTCGAAGTGCCCCGGACGGCTGGCGCCGCACAGGCCTTCGGACAGTTGCGGAACGCTGACCCGGGTCTGCCCGGCCATGCCGTCGGGGTACATCTCTTCGACGGTCGGGGCGAACAGCAAGTGGCAGCCGGCTTGCAGCAGCTTTTCCTGATCCGCCGCCAGGGTGCGCGGGTACTTGTCGAGGTCTTCGCCGGCGCCGAACTGCAGCGGGTTGACGAAAATGCTCGCGACCACGAAATCCACGCGCTGAGTGGCTTTGGTGATCAGCGCGATATGGCCGCTGTGCAGGTTGCCCATGGTCGGCACGAAGCCGATGCGCTTGCCTTCACTGCGGGCGCGCGCCACGGCGGCGCGAAGTTCGCGTACGGTTTTAACGGTGTTCATGCAGAGAATCCGTGTTCGATCCCAGGGAAAGTAACGCCTTTGACTTCGTTGACGTAGGCCTTCAGGGCGGACTGGATGCTGTCCTGACCCTGCATGAAGTTCTTGACAAATTTCGGTACGCGGCCAGTGATCGACAGGCCGAGCATGTCGTGCAGCACCAGTACCTGGCCGTCGGTATCGCTACCGGCGCCGATGCCGATGACCGGAATCTTCACCGCCTGGCTGATTTCCGCAGCCAGCTCGCTCGGCACGCATTCGAGCAGCAGCATCGAAGCACCGGCCTGTTCCAGCGAGATCGCGTCGGCACGCATCTGCCGCGCCTGGTTCTCGTTGCGGCCCTGCACTTTATAGCCACCAAGAATGTTCACCGCTTGTGGAGTCAGGCCCATGTGCGCGCAGACCGGCACACCGCGCTCGGCCAGCAGGCGGATCGACTCCGCCAGCCACAGCGCACCCTCGACCTTGACCATGTGCGCACCGGCCTGCATCAGCATGGCGCTGTTGGTCATGGTTTGTTCGAGGGTGGCGTTGGCCATGAACGGCAGGTCAGCCAGGATCAGGGCGTCGGTGTTGCCGCGTTTGACGCAGGCGGTGTGGTAGGCCATTTCTGCGGTGGTCACCGGCAAGGTGCTGTCGTGCCCTTGCAGAACCATGCCGAGGGAGTCGCCCACCAGCAGCACTTCGACACCGGCCTCGTTGCAGGCGTGGGCGAAGGTCGCGTCATAGCAGGTCAGCATGGTGATCTTTTCACCTTTCTGCTTGAGGCTCTGGAGCGTGGTCAGGGTGATGGCTGGCATGTAAAAAATCCTCGTTCAGGCGCTCTGGAAACTACTGCGAGTAACGCGCGTGATTCTTCGTCTACTCAGGCGCACGCTCTTTTGTCGTGCTTATAAGGCCTGGATTGCGCCCGTATGTGCCGGGTTGGCGGCAGCGGGACGCCTATAGTCGTGAGGAGCCAAGCGGAAGTCAATTGCGTGTGTTACCGCATTGTTACGAGGGGAGTGTTACCGGCGTTACTGATGCGATTCAGCGGCGCGGCGGGGCTGATTGGCGGGTTTTTTGTCCGACAAAATCCAGCGTATGCAATAAACCAATGTGGGAGCGAGCCTGCTCGCGAAGGCGACGGATCAGTCAACGCAGTGTTGAATGACACACCGCTTTCGCGAGCAGGCTCGCTCCCACAGGGGATTGTAATCAATCTGTCGGGAGGCGTTCGAGGCCGACGAACGGGCAGGCGGCGAGCAGATCGGACAGCGCGCGGCCATCGGCCAGGCGCAGGTCTGCGGGAGCCAGTTCGGCCAGCGGATACAGAACGAACGCCCGTTCCTGAATCTGATAATGCGGGACTTTCAGGCGTGGCTCATCGATCAGGCGATCGCCGAACAACAGGATGTCCAGATCAAGCGTGCGCGGGCCCCAGCGTTCGAGGCGTTCGCGGCCCTGGTCGTTCTCGATGGCTTGCAGCGCATCGAGCAAATCGAGCGGCGCGAGATCACTGTCGAGGGCGGCGACCGCGTTGGTGTAACGCGGTTGCCCTGGCAGCAGTGAATCGCTCTGATAGAACGCCGAAACACCAGCAAGGGAAGTCTGCGGCAATTGCCCCAGCGCGCTGAGCGCGCTGCGCAATTGTTCGGCCGGGTCAGCGAGGTTGCTGCCCAGGCCGATATAGATGCGTTCCATGCCTTATTCGCCCGATGCGCTCGGTGCCCCGGCGCGCTTGCGCTTGGAGCCGCTGCTGCGGCGACGTTTGCGCGGCGCGCCGCTGGCGTCATCACCCTTGCCGCTGAGTTCGCGAATCATCTCGCGACGCTCGCTGTCGTTGGCGTCCTGATAATCCGTCCACCATTCGCCCAGGCCATCGGTCTGCTCGCCAGCGCTTTCACGTAACAGCAGGAAATCGTAACCGGCGCGGAAACGTGGATTGTCCAGCAGCAGGTCGGCGCGCTTGCCGCTGCGGCGTGGCAAGCGTTCCTGCATGTCCCAGATTTCGCGGATCGGCATGGTGAAGCGCTTTGGAATGGCGATGCGCTGGCACTGTTCGGCGATCAGCTCGTGCGCACCTTCCTGCATCGCCGGAATCGGCGGCATGCCACGCTCTTGCAGACGCAACACGCGGGCCGGCAGGGCAGGCCAGAGCAGGGCGGCAAACAGGAATGCCGGGGTTACCGGTTTGTTCTGCTTGATGCGCAGGTCGGTGTTGGTCAGCGCTTCGCTGATCAACGTATGGGTGTATTCCGGGTTGTATTCCAGGGCGTCGGCACTGGCCGGGAACAGTGGGGCAAACAGTTGCAGATCGACCAGCATCTCGAAGGTGATCGCGCCGTGGCCGGAAAGGAACAGCTTGAGCACTTCCTCAAACAGGCGAGCCGACGGGATCTCGCGCAGCATCGGCGCCAGTTCGCGGATCGGTTGCACAGTGTGTTTTTCGATGCCGAAATTCAGCTTGGCGGCGAAACGAACGGCACGCAGCATGCGCACCGGGTCCTCCTGGTAACGCTGCTTCGGATCGCCGATCAGGCGGATCAGGTGATTGCGGATGTCGTGTACGCCGTTGGCGTAATCGAGAATGCGCTCGCTGACCGGATCGTAATACAAGGCGTTGATGGTGAAGTCGCGGCGTTGCGCGTCTTCTTCCAGGGTGCCGTAGACGTTGTCGCGCAGAATCCGCCCGCTCTCGTTGCGCGAAGACTGGTTGCTGTCCTCGTCGTCTTCATTGACCGGGTGATTGGCGCGGAAGGTCGCGACTTCGATGATTTCGCGACCGAAATGAATGTGCACCAGTTTGAATCGGCGACCGATGATCCGCGCATTGCGGAATTCGGCACGGACTTGCTCGGGGGTGGCGCTGGTGGCGACGTCGAAGTCCTTGGGCGTGATGCCCAACAGCATGTCACGCACGCAACCACCGACCAGATAGGCCTGGTAGCCGGCGCCCTGCAAGCGTTCGACGATATTGACCGCATAGCGGCTGAATTGCCCCTTCTGCAGCGAATGTTGGCCGCTGTTGAGCACTTCAGGGGTGCTGCGGATGTGTTGCGTACGACGCACGGGAGTTCGGAATGACTGGAACAGCTTCTTCAGCATGGGATGCACTGTTTGAAGGAATGTTCGGCCATACCAAAGAATGACCGCATGATGGGCGCAGATTCTAGCATTTAGTCGGGGGATGGTGTAGGACGCAGCGGATTTGCGCTGTAAGTCGCAGGCTAAAGGCTTTGGGGGCGGGTTTTTGCGGGGGGGGAAGAAACTACAAGGGGAGCCGAAGCTCCCCCAGAAGTAGTTGCGTGCTCTTTTTATTATTGATTCGGGCTTCTTGTTTTTGTTGAGTGCCCTCGCCATGAAGCTTTTCCTTCATGACCCTCCCAATCGGGAGCCAAGAGCAAACGGATTGCTTTGGTCGCTGTGTTGCAGTGATCTTGCGATCCAACCAGTACAGGCTCTGTCTTAGGACAGTTTTTGTTGTTCTCGGCCTGGTCGTGGGGCTAGCCCCAAATACAACGCCTCTCCAAAAGAATCAGTTAGCTGCGCCTCTCGCCGTCTTGTTTTTATTGTGCGTGAGTCGATTCGTCTTATTTTTATTGTCTTGTGCATTGCTTGTTATTGTTCTTGTACCAAACATATAGCAGGTGCCGTGCCAACTTTTGCGAAGCCCAATAAAACAAGGGGTTAGGTCGATATAACGGTTTTCTCGGGGCGAAAAAAAGCCGGGGTTTCGTTACCGATAACCCCGGCTTCTGTTACGTGAAAGGACTGAGGTAACAGTTTTTTCACATCTTCAAGCGTTACGCGCACACTCGACAGGTAACGTTCAGCTCTCGCTGGCGACCCCGGTCTTGCGCCGTGGAATGCCCAGGCGCTGACGGCGTTCCCACAGGCACTTGCGGCTGACGCCCAGTTTGCGCGCCAGCTCGGTCTCGGTCATGTGGTCCTGATGCTCAAGAACGAAGTGCTGGAAGTAATCTTCCAGCGACAGGTCTTCCGTCGGCTCATGGCTGCTGTTGCTGGTGTTACCTGCGGTTTGCGCAGGCAAGCCGATGAACTCGTCGTCTTCCAGATCGCTCAACTCGATGTCGATGCCCAGCAGGTCGGCAGAGATTTCCGGGCTTTCGCTCAGGATCACTGCGCGCTCGACTGCGTTTTCCAGCTCGCGCACGTTACCCGGCCAGGAATAGTGCCGGATGGCCTGTTCGGCATCGGCGGCAAATTTCAGGTCGGTACGGTTGATGCGCGCACTCTGGCGAGCGAGGAACGCGGTGGCGATTTCGTTGACGTCGGCGCCACGTTCACGCAGGGGCGGCAATTTCAGGGCAATCACGTGCAGGCGGTAATACAGATCTTCACGGAACTGGCCGATTTTCGCCAGGCTCTTGAGGTCACGGTGGGTCGCGGCGATCAAACGCACATCGACCTTTTGCGACTGCACCGACCCCACGCGGCGAATCTCGCCTTCCTGCAGCACGCGCAGCAGACGGGCCTGGGCTTCGAGCGGCAGTTCGCCGATCTCGTCGAGGAACAGCGTGCCGCCGTCCGCCGCTTCCACCAGACCGGCGCGACCGGCGCTGGCGCCAGTGAACGCGCCTTTTTCGTGGCCGAACAGTTCGGACTCGATCAGGCTTTCCGGAATGGCAGCGCAGTTCACCGAAATCATCGGTGCCTTGGCACGCTTGGACAGGTTATGCAGGGCGCGGGCCACCAGCTCTTTACCGGTGCCGGACTCGCCCTGGATCAGGACATTGGAATCGGTCGGCGCAACTTTGCGGATCTTGCTGTACAGATCCTGCATCGGCGGGCACGAACCGATAATGCCGATCTCGCCGTTGCTGTTGTCGACAGACGACTTGCCGCTGCCATTGGCTGCTTTGCCGGCAGGCACTTCGCTGGCGGCAGGCGTCGACTGGTGATCACGCAGGATCCGCGCGACCGCCTGAAGCATTTCATCGTGATCGAAAGGCTTGGCGATGTAGTCCACCGCGCCCATCTTCATCGAGTCGACCGCCGAGCGCAGGCTGGCGTAGCTGGTCATGATCAGCACCGGCTTGCCCTGGCCAAGCTTGATCAGCTCTGTGCCGGGGGCGCCAGGCAGGCGCAGGTCGCTGACGATCAGATCGAATGTGGGAATACTGAAGCGTTCTTGTGCTTCCTGCACTGAACCGGCTTCGCTGACCTGGTACTGGTTACGTTCCAGCAGGCGGCGCAAGGCGGAGCGGATAATGGTTTCGTCTTCGACGATCAAAATGTGCGGCATTGATTCGATACTCTCGACGGTCTCAGTTCACAGCGGACGTCGCTTCGACATGACGCGGTAAGGTCACCCGGATACGGGTGCCGCGCTGGCTTTGTACATCAGCCGGGCTGTCGATGGTGATTTGTCCATAATGCTCTTCAACGATGGAATAGACCAGTGCAAGGCCCAGACCGGTACCTTCACCCGGGTCCTTGGTGGTGAAGAAAGGTTCGAACAATCGGTCCATGATGTTCTGCGGAATACCACTGCCCTCGTCTTCGACGATCAGATCGACCGTGTGTTCGCCGGCTTCACTCTTGACCCGCACGGCGCTGCCCGCAGGCGAGGCATCACGGGCGTTGGAGAGCAGATTGATCAGCACTTGGGCGAGCCGCTGGGGATCGCCTTCGACCCAGTGATCCGGATCGCACAGGTTGTAGAACTGCACTTCGAAGTTGCGCCGGTTCAGCGCCAACAGACCGATGGCGTCCTGCGCGACTTCGGCCAGACAAACCGGTTCGTCGCTGTGCTGATGGCTGCCGGCGTGGGCAAAGCTCATCAGCGACTGCACGATGCGCGACACGCGCTTGGTCTGTTCGAGGATCTGCCCGCTGATTTCCGTCAGTTCGCCGTCTTCTTCGCGCTCTTCGCGCAGGTTCTGCGCCAGACAGGCGATGCCGGTGATCGGGTTGCCGATTTCATGGGCCACACCCGCCGCCAGCCGACCGATGCTCGCCAGGCGCTCGGAGTGCACCAGTTTGTCTTCGAGCATCTGCGTCTCGGTCAGGTCTTCCACCAACAGCACCAGACCACTGTTGCCCGGCGCCAACGGTTCGTCGATCGCCGCTTTGTGCAGATTGAGCCAGCGGGTCTGGCCGTCGAGAGCCAGGTGTTGCTTGTGCAAGTGCTCGTCGGGCAGGTTGATGAAGCCTTGCAGCAATGGCTTCCACGGATCGGCGATGGTGCTCAGGCGCGAACCGACCACCCGTTGCGCTGCGATGCCGGTGAGTTCTTCCATGGCCTTGTTCCACATCAGGATCTCTTGATCCTTGGCCAGCGAGCAGACGCCCATTGGCAACTCCTGCAAGGTCTGGCGGTGGTAGCGGCGCAGGGCGTCGAGTTCGGCGGCCAGCCCGGTGAGGCGCGAGTGGTAATCCTCGAGACGGCTTTCGATGAAGTGGATGTCTTCGGTCACATAGTTTTCGCCGCCGGCCTTGTACGGCAGGAAGGTTTCGACCATGTCCTGCGCCACGCTCGGGCCCATCAGGCCGGAGAGGTTGGCTTCGATGCGGTCGCGCAAGCGGCGCAAGGCATAAGGACGGCGCTCGTCGAACGGCAGATAGAGGTCGCGCAGGGCCTGCTCGACTTCTTTCTGCGCCGCCTTGGCGCCCAGTGGTTTGGCCAGTTGCGTGGCGAATTCCTGGGGCGAAGCCGCGTGCAGTTCGCGGCGTTGCGGACGACGCACGTTATCCACCGCGCAGGCTTCGGCGGCGCTGGCTTCTTCGGGGCTGGCATTGGTGAACAGCGAGATCAGGGTGAACATCAATACGTTGGCTGCCAGCGAGGCGATCGCCGCCATGTGCCAACTGGTGTCGTCCAGCACGTAAATCATGTTCAGCAGGGGAATGTAGAAACCCTGCAGATTGCCGACCAGCGGCAACAGCATGGTCACGACCCACACCACAATCCCCGCCAGCAGGCCGGCGATAAAGCCGCGCCGGTTGGCGGTCGGCCAGTACAGCACCGAGAGCACGCCGGGCAGGAACTGCAAAGTGGCGACGAAAGCGACGATGCCGAGGTTGGCCAGATCCTGCCCGGCGCCGAGCATCAAGTAGAAGCAGAAGCCGGCCATGATGATCGCGACGATCAGCGCCCGACGTGTCCACTTCAGCCAGCGATAGATGTTGCCTTCGGCCGGCGGCTGATAGAGCGGCAGCACCAGGTGGTTCAGCGCCATGCCCGACAGTGCCAGGGTGGTGACGATGATCAGGCCACTGGCGGCTGAAAGCCCACCGACATAGGCCAGCAGTGCCAGCGGTTTGCTGTTGGCGGCGATGCCGATGCCGAGGGTGAAGTATTCCGGGTCGGTGGTGGCGCCGAGCTTCAGGCCGGCCCAGAGGATCAGCGGCACTGCCAGGCTCATCAGCAACAGGAACAGCGGCAGGCCCCAGCTGGCGCTGACCAGTGAGCGCGGGTTGAGGTTTTCGGTAAAGGTCATGTGATACATGTGCGGCATCACGATCGCCGAGGCGAAAAACACCAGCAGCAGCGTGCGCCATGGGCCTTCCTGCAGGGGCGTGTGCAGGGCGGCGAGGGCGGTCTGGTTTTGCAGCAGCCACAGTTCGAGTTGTTGCGGGCCGTCGAACACGCCGTACAGCGCATACAGACCGACGCCGCCGAGGGCGATCAGTTTGATCACCGATTCGAAAGCAATCGCGAACACCAGCCCTTCATGTTTCTCGCGAGTGGCGATATGCCGGGAACCGAAGAAAATCGTAAACAGAATGATCAGCGCACAGAACGCCAGCGCGACGCGGCTCTGGATCGGCTCACCGGTAAGAATGCCGATGGAATCGGCCACCGCCTGAATCTGCAGCGCCAGCAGCGGCAGCACGCCGATCAACATGAAGATCGTGGTCAGCGCGCCGGCCCAGGTGCTGCGAAAGCGGAACGCGAACAGATCGGCCAGTGACGACAATTGATAGGTGCGGGTGATTTTCAGGATCGGATACAGCAGCACCGGTGCGAGCAGAAACGCACCAGACACCCCGAGGTAACTGGACAGAAAGCCGTAGCCATACTGATAGGCCAGCCCCACCGTGCCGTAAAACGCCCAGGCACTGGCGTAGACCCCCAGCGACAGGGTGTAGGTCAGCGGGTGGCGAATGATCGCCCGCGGGATCATGCCCCGTTCGCTGATCCAGGCAACGCCGAACAGCACCGCCAGGTACGCGGCGCTGATCAGGATCATCTGGGTCAGGCTAAAGCTCATCGGCATCTTTTTGGCTCTGCAGGATGAAGGTCACGACAATCAGGATCAACCAGAGCAGATACGGCCGATACCAGGCGCCCGTGGCGTCGATCCACCAATCCATGATGGCTGGCGAAAACAGATAGATTCCCACGACCAGAAGCAGGACCAAGCGATAGATGTACATCCCGGCCTCTCTTTTTTATGCGCGTGCCCGAAAACGTGCGGCGATGGTAACGGATGGGCGCGCCACTGCAAGTGTCGTCATTGCAGTTGCGCTTCGGGCAGGGTCAGTGTGCGCGGGATCTTTGTCGCATCCCAGTGGGCTGCGCCCCATTTGAGCAATTCCTCGGGGGTGGCATGCGCCAGCTCGGCACCGGGGTTTTGCCCCAGCGCACGCAAGGCTCGCAACAGCAGCGGCGTGGCCTGATCGGACTCAAGCGGCGGCGAACGGTAGGATTTGCCGAGCTTGTTGCCGTCCGGCTGCGTGATCAATGGCAAGTGCAGATAGCGCGGCTGACGCAGGCCCAACAGTTCTTGCAGGTAGAGCTGGCGCGGCGTGGAATCGAGTAGGTCGGCACCGCGCACGATGTCGGTGATGCCTTGCCAGGCGTCATCCAGCACCACGGCCAGTTGATAGGCGTAGAGGCCGTCGCGGCGGCGAATCACGAAATCGCCGACGTCGCGCCCCAGATGCTGGCGGAACTCGCCCTGCACGCGGTCGATGAAGTGGTATTCCAGTTCCGGCACGCGCAGGCGGATCGCCGCGTCTTGCTGCTCATGCCCGGCATTGCGGCACAAGCCCGGGTAAATGCCGTGATACGGCTCCAGTTGCTTGCGCGAACAGGTGCAGGCGTAGGCCAGGCCGTGATTGAACAGACTGTTGAGGACTTCGGCGTAGGCGTCGTGCCGGTCACTCTGGCGCACCATTTCGCCGTCCCATTCGAAACCGTAGCTTTCCAGCGCTTTGAGAATGGCCGCCTGCGCGCCGGGCTCTTCCCGGGGTGGATCGAGATCTTCCATACGCACCAGCCAGCGCCCGCCGACCGCGCGTGCGTCGAGATAAGAGGCGAGGGCGGCAACCAGCGAACCGAAGTGCAGGTGGCCACTGGGGGTCGGGGCGAAGCGGCCGATGTAGGCGGAAGCGGTTTTGGCAGTCATGGAAACGAAACTACTTTTCAGGCTATACGCAGGTCAACTTGTGGGAGCGAGCCTGCTCGCGAAAGCTTGGTGTCAGACGATTAAATGTTGAATGACACACCGCTTTCGCGAGCAGGCTCGCTCCCACAAGGGCAAAAAGCAAAAGGCAGAAACAAAAACGGAGCGTTCGCACGCTCCGTTTTTCATTCAGGTCGAGATTACTTGCCGACCTGCTTTTCCTTGATTTCCGCCAGGGTCTTGCAGTCGATGCACAGATCCGCAGTAGGACGGGCCTCGAGGCGCTTGACGCCGATCTCGATGCCGCAGGACTCGCACCAGCCGTACTCTTCGTCCTGGATCAGTTCGAGAGTCTTGTCGATCTTCTTGATCAGTTTGCGCTCGCGGTCGCGGGCGCGCAGCTCAAGGGCGAATTCTTCTTCCTGGCTGGCACGGTCGGCCGGGTCAGGGAAGTTGGCCGCTTCGTCTTTCATGTGATCAACAGTACGGTCGACTTCCTGCATCAAGTCCTGTTTCCACTTGTTCAGGATCTTGGTGAAGTGCGCGCGCATCGGGGCGCCCATGTACTCCTCGCCTTCCTTCGGAACGTAAGGTTCGAAGCCGCTGATCGTCACTTGCTGCTGTTGCTTTGCTTGGGTGGGCATGAAATGGACCGCCTCTACTCTTGTAATCCATTGCGCAGGATTGCTCCATCACCGACACCTGCCGGCCCTGCGGCTGCAAGCGGGCGAACTTACCAGATCAATTCGGCCTGCGCTACTCCCGGATGTCGAGGCCCCGGCGGGTGGCGCTTGCAGAAGTCTGGCAAGCCATGTCTGACAGTGATGGAGACCTGATCAATCTCTGATTTTAGTCAATCCTGGAGCGTACGCGCATATCGTTACAGTCCAGCGTTCTTGAGGCTGTGACCGCGACGGGTTCTCGCTCGTTCCGGCAGATGGGTAGAATCGTCTCTTTTTCCCCGTCGAAGGAAAACCAATGGCTCAGCCTTACAGTGCGCGCAGTCGTGCGATCGAACCGTTCCATGTGATGGCGCTGCTGGCGCGGGCCAACGAACTGCAGGCCGAAGGTCACGACGTGATCCACCTGGAAATCGGCGAGCCGGACTTCACCACGGCCGAGCCGATCATCCGTGCCGGGCAAGCGGCGCTGACGGCGGGCAAGACCCGCTACACCGCCGCGCGGGGCATTCCTGAACTGCGCGAGGCGATTTCCGGTTTCTATCAGACACGTTACGGCTTGAACATCGATCCACGACGGATCCTGATCACGCCGGGTGGCTCGGGTGCGCTGTTGCTGGCCAGTGCCTTGCTTGTCGATCCCGGCAAACACTGGCTGCTGGCGGATCCGGGCTACCCGTGCAACCGGCACTTCCTGCGTCTGGTCGAAGGCGCGGCGCAACTGGTCCCGGTCGGGCCGGACGTGCGTTACCAACTGACTCCGGATCTGGTGGCACGCCACTGGGACCACGACAGCGTTGGTGCGTTGGTGGCATCGCCAGCCAACCCCACCGGTACCATCCTGACCCGCGATGAACTGGCCGGGTTATCCACCGCGATCAAGGCGCGGCACGGGCATCTGGTGGTGGACGAGATCTACCACGGCCTGACTTATGGCACCGATGCCGCCAGCGTGCTGGAAGTGGATGACAGTGCCTTTGTCCTCAATAGTTTCTCCAAATATTTCGGCATGACCGGCTGGCGGCTCGGCTGGCTGGTGGCGCCGGAGGCTGCGGTCAGTGAGCTGGAAAAGCTCGCACAGAACCTCTACATCAGCGCCCCGAGCATGGCGCAGTACGCGGCACTGGCCTGTTTCGAACCGGGCACCATCAGCATCCTCGAAGAGCGCCGCGCCGAATTTGGCCGCCGCCGCGACTTCCTGCTGCCGGCGTTGCGCGAGTTGGGTTTCAATATCGCCGTCGAGCCTGAAGGGGCGTTTTACTTGTACGCCGATATCAGCCAGTTCGGCGGTGATGCCTTCGCGTTCTGCCGACATTTCCTCGAAACCGAGCACGTTGCCTTCACCCCGGGGCTGGATTTCGGGCGTTATCAGGCCAGCCACCATGTGCGTTTCGCTTACACGCAAAACCTCCCTCGCTTACAGGAAGCGGTGGAACGTATCGCTCGCGGCTTGAAGAGCTGGCAAGGCTGATGCGCTTTTATCCGGCTCTGGAAGAGGCGCGGCTGATTCGTCGCTACAAACGTTTTCTGGCGGACGTTGAAACGGTCAATGGCGAGTTGTTGACCCTGCACTGCCCGAACACCGGCTCGATGCTCAACTGTCAGGTCGAAGGCGGGCAAGTGTGGTTCAGTCGCTCAAATGACCCGAAGCGCAAACTGCCCGGCACTTGGGAAATCGGTGAAACCCCGCAGGGCCGGCTGTTCTGCGTGAATACCGGCCGCGCCAACGCCTTGGTTGAGGAGGCGCTGCAAGCCGGAGTCATCAGCGAGTTGAACGGCTTTACGACGCTTAAGCGTGAAGTGGCGTACGGTCAGGAAAAGAGCCGTATCGATTTTCGCCTCGAATACCCGAGTGGCCCGGCCTACGTGGAAGTAAAAAGCGTCACGTTAGGCTTCGATGGAACCAACGTGGCCGCGTTTCCCGATGCGGTCACCCAGCGCGGTGCCAAGCACCTGCGTGAACTGGCGCATTTGGCCCGTGACGGTATTCGTGCGGTGCAGTTGTATTGCGTCAATCTCAGCGGCATCGAGGCGGTGCGGCCGGCCGAGGAAATCGATTCGGCCTACGCGGATGCCCTGCGCGAGGCCGTTGCATGCGGGGTCGAAGTGCTGGCCTACGGCGTGCGCTTGAACCACGAAGAGATGGTGATCGACCGGCGGCTGGACGTTTTGCTCAACGGTTAAACATCTATCCACAGCCCCTGCGCATCTTCGCGGCAGGGGATGGCGGTCAGCGATTGCCCGGCGCAGGGCCCGGCGACGCATTCACCGTCCTCGATCAGAAACAGTGCGCCGTGGGTGGCGCACTGGATCAGGCTGTTGCTCGGGTCGAGAAACTGGTCGGGCTGCCATTCCAGGCCGACGCCACGATGCGGGCAACGATTGAGATAAACATAGGCCTGGCCATTGCGGCGCACGGCAAACAGTTTGTTGCCATCGATGTCGAACCCACGGCTGCCGGCCTCAGCGAGATCGGCGCCGGCGCACAAAAACTTCATGGCTATCCTCAAATGTCTGCTCGTTTCAGGAAATGTCCGAGCTTGACGTTTAAATGCAAACAATTATCAAATGGCCGCCTTCGCCCACTGCGCGCAACCGCCGTCAAGGATACTTGGCCCGCCGGTTCGCTGCCCGGGAAAACTTTTCAAGGAAAGCTGCGTATGCGCCTGATTACCCGCGTTGCCCTGCTGTGTGTCGGACTGCTCGCCAGCCTTCAGGCGACAGCTGCCGATTTGCCACAGCGTTGGGTCAGCGCCGGTGGGGCGCTTTCGGAGTGGGTGAGTGCATTGGGTGGCGAATCCAAACTGGTCGGGGTCGACACCACCAGCCAGCATCCGCAGTCGCTGAAGAAGCTGCCCAGCATCGGCTATCAACGCAGTCTCTCGGCAGAAGGCATTCTCAATCTGCGCCCGGACATCCTCATCGGCACCGAAGAAATGGGCCCGCCACCGGTTATCGCTCAAGTGAAAAGCGCCAAGGTACAGGTCGAACTGTTCTCGGCGCAGCCGGATCTGTCGACCCTGGAAAAAAACATCACGCATCTCGGGCAGTTGCTCGGCGCGCAAGCCCAGGCGGCGCAGTTGCTGGAAAGTTATCAAAAGCAGCTAACCGCGCAGAAAGCCCGAGTCGCCGAGTTGCAGACCAAACATAATGCGCCCGGTGTGCTGGTGCTGATCGGGCATGCCGGCGGCAAGCCATTGATTGCCGGCAAGGACACTGCCGCCGACTGGCTGCTGCAACGGGCCGGCGGACATAACCTGGCGACGCATACCGGTTACAAGCCGTTCTCCGTGGAGTCGCTGGCCGGGCTCGATCCTGAAGTGCTGGTGTTCGCTGATCGGGCGTTGAGCGGTGAGGCGGCAAAAGCGGCATTGTTCAAGGAAAACCCCATTCTCAATTCAAGCCGCGCGGCCAAGGCCGGACGGGTGCTGGAGCTGGATCCGACGCTGCTGGTCGGCGGGCTCGGGCCGCGTTTACCGGCGGCGTTGAAGGATTTGTCTGACGGCTTCTACCCGACCGCGAGCGGCCAATGACCGTGCTGGTCAAACCACGAAGCCTGTTTATCGGCCTGGCGCTTCTGTGTTTGCTGGCCATCTGGCTGTCGTTGGCGCTGGGGCCGGTGAGCCTGCCGCTGTTCGATACGTTACGCGCTGCATTGCGCATGGTCGGTGTGCCGTTGGCGCCGGACGGTCTGGAGCAGGCCGAGCTGATCCTCGGGCAGATCCGTCTGCCGCGCACCTTGCTCGGTCTGGCCGTCGGCGGTGTGCTTGCACTGTCGGGTGTGGCGATGCAGGGCTTGTTTCGCAATCCGCTGGCCGATCCCGGGTTGGTCGGGGTTTCCAGTGGGGCAGCGCTGGGTGCGGCGGTGGCGATTGTCGGCGGGTCATTTTTTGGCGGTTTGCCGGAGTGGTTCGGGCCGTACCTGTTGTCGGCGTGCGCGTTTCTCGGTGGACTGGGGGTGACGGCGCTGGTCTATCGGCTCGGTCGGCGCAACGGCCAGACTAACGTCGCGACCATGCTGCTGGCCGGGATCGCCCTGACGGCATTGGCAAGCTCGGCGGTGGGTCTGTTCACCTATCTGGCGGATGACGCGACTTTGCGTACGCTGACGTTCTGGAATCTGGGCAGCCTCAATGGCGCCAGTTACGCGCGTTTGTGGCCGTTGCTGATTATCAGTGCTGGCGTCGCGCTGTGGTTGCCGCGGCGTGCCAAGGCGCTGAATGCGCTGTTGCTCGGGGAGTCCGAAGCCGGGCACTTGGGGGTCGATGTCGAACGGCTCAAGCGTGAATTGGTGTTCTGCACGGCGTTGGGTGTTGGCGCAGCGGTGGCAGCAGCCGGGATGATTGGCTTCGTCGGGTTGGTGGTGCCGCATCTGGTGCGTTTATTGGCCGGGCCCGATCACCGTGTGCTATTGCCCGCCTCGGTATTGGCCGGTGCCAGTCTATTGTTGCTGGCGGATCTGGTGGCGCGGCTGGCGCTGGCGCCGGCGGAATTGCCGATCGGTATCGTCACGGCGTTTATCGGTGCGCCGTTCTTCCTCTACCTGCTGTTGCGAGGTCGTGCCTGATGCTGCGTGCGCACAATCTGCACATCCGTCGCGGACGCAAGACCGTGCTCAGCGACGTCACCCTGCAACTTGAGCCCGGTGAGGTGTTGGGTGTGCTTGGGCCGAACGGTGCCGGCAAAAGCACCTTGCTCGGTGCCTTGTGCGGTGAGCTGACGGCCAGTGACGGTGAGGTGTTGCTCGACGACAAGGTGCTGAGTCACTGGACAGGTTCACAGCGCGCTCAGCGCCTGGCGGTGTTGCCGCAGGTGTCGACGCTGGATTTTGCCTTTCGCGTGGAAGAAGTGGTCGGCATGGGCCGCTTGCCGTATCAAAGCGGTCGGGTGCGCGACGACGAAATCATTGCGGCAGCGCTGGACGCTGCGGATGCCGGGCATCTGAGCGGGCGCAGTTATCTGGCGTTGTCAGGCGGCGAGCGCCAGCGTGTGCATCTGGCGCGGGTGCTGGCGCAGTTATGGCCGGGGCAGGTCGGGCAAACCTTGTTGCTGGATGAGCCGACCTCGATGCTCGATCCCTTGCATCAACACACCACGTTGCAGGCGGTGCGCGAGTTTGCCGATCGTGGCGCGGCGGTGCTGGTCATCCTGCATGATCTGAATCTGGCGGCGCGCTATTGTGATCGGGTGTTGCTGCTCGAAGGCGGGCGCCCGGTGGCGCTGGATACGCCGCAGCAAGTCTTGCGACCGGACTCGCTCAAAGCTGTGTTCGGTCTCGAGGTATTGGTGCAGGCGCACCCGGAGCGCGGGCATCCGCTGATCATCGCCCGCTGATTTCTCATCGAGGTGATGGTATGCGCGGGATGTGGTTGTTAGCGGTGTTGCTGCTTGCTGGGTGTCAGCATGTTGCCCCGCCCCCGCCAATCAGTGGCGAAATTCGTGATCTGCACAGCGGCCAGATACTGACGGCACAGGAACTGCTGACGCGTCTGTCGGGGCCGCAACTGCTCATCATCGGCGAGCAGCATGACAACGCCGATCACCACGCCGCGCAGTTGTGGCTGTTGCAGGCACTTGAGGAGCAGCGTCCTCAGGGCAGTCTGCTGCTGGAAATGCTCACGCCGAAGCAACAGCCGAACGTTGACCAGGTTCGCCATGCAGCAGCGCCCTCTACTGATCTTCCCGCCGCGTTGGCCTGGCAGGATGGCTGGGACTGGAATTTCTATGGACCGATCATTCGGTTTGCCCTCACGCAACCCTATCCGCTGTTGGCGGCCAATCTGGACGACAGTGAAATCCGCGCTGTCTATCGTCAGCCGCCAGCCCTGAACGGTGTCCGCAGCAATGCGGCCTCGGTGAAAGCCAGGCTGTTTGAGCAGATCAGCGATTCACATTGCGGCTTGCTGCCCAAATCACAGATGCCGGCGATGCTCGCGGTTCAGCAACAGCGCGATCGACGCATGGCCGAACGTTTGCTGGCAGCGCCGACGCCAGCCTTGCTGCTGGCGGGTGCCTGGCATGCGCGCAAGGATGTTGGCGTGCCGCTGCATGTGCTGGATTTGGGCGCAGCCCAAGCGCCAACGGTGCTGATGCTGGCCGAGCAGGGCGCCGAGGTGACTGCGGCGATGGCCGATTACGTCTGGTACACCCCGGCCACGCCCGCGCAGGATTACTGCGCACAGATGCGCAAACAGTTCGGCCAGTGACTTTTCCACAGGCAAAAAAAGACCCGGTAAAAAACCGGGTCAAATAACCGTGATTAGCCTGATGAGGAGATAATCTGAGAGTCCGAACCAAGGGCTTTTCAGAATATCGACTGATCTCGCGACCAGTTGTGATAATCATAGCGATTCTCATTAGCGAGTCAACCACTGTTTTTCCATTTACTTGATTTAGTCGTGCAAATGGCCGGAATGTCCCGGAAACAGGGGGCTTAACGCGCAGCCTTGATCGCATCCAGTTGCGTAATTTGCTGATTGAGCTGGCCAATACGCCGGGCCATGCTCTCAATCAGACTGTGGGCAATTTTCGGATTGTTGCGGGTCATGCTCAGAAACTGCTCGCCTGGAATCAGCATCACCGTGCTTGGCTCGCGAGCGATGACAGTGGCATTGCGCGGTTCACCGGTGAACACCGCCATGGCGCCGAAAATCTCGTCCTTGGGCACGTCGCCAACCTTGTGTCCATCCACGAACGCTTCGGCTTGCCCATCGATGATCACGAAGACGTGATCGGCGGCATCGCCCTGCTGGATCAACACCTCACCGCTTTCGACCCGTTTGAAGCCATTGGTGCTGCGAAACTCCCGTGGCTTCAGTTCGGCCACCGCGTGTGCCAGCAGCGCCATCTGCCCCAGCAGATACTCAAGCCATTGCTCGGCCCGATCCGGTTCGGCATACAAATGCTGGAACAGTTCGGTTCGCCGATAGGGCAACAAGCGCGATGGCCCTTCGCTGCGCAGTCGGCAATCGGCCCAGGCGTCACCTTGCTGCAGACCGAGCAGATCACCTTCCTGCCAGTAAAACAACGCACGGCCGCCGATGTAGCCGTGGATCACGCCTTCTGTCAGTAGAAACAGCTGATCGTGTGGGAGCTGCGCCATCAGGTCGTCAGAGACTTCTGGCTCAAAGGCTCGCCCGCACGGCGCAAGGCCTTCCAGCCAGCGCGCGGGCAAGCTCTGCAAACGATTGATCAGTGCATCGACCGGTGCCGATTGTTCCCCGAGCAAATACATGGCCGTCAGCGCCTGTTCAGTTCTTGTGACGCGAGGAGATGGCTTCGAGCTGCTTGTTCAAGGCGTCTTTGCGTTCGGCCGGGATGTCGTTCCAGTGCACATCCATCAGCGCCCCTTCGATCGCGTACAACAACACCTTTGATGCGCGAAACCCGCGGGTACGCACGGCCCGATAGGCGTCCACCGCCCCCAGGCGACGCAAGTCCGAGGCGCTGTGGATGCCCACGGCATGCAGCCACTGCGCCGACGTCTTGCCAAGATTCTTCAGGTGTTGCAGTTCATCATTCATCAAGCCTCCTTGCGACGGCCGAATGGTGCGTGGGCGATCTTCTCAGGAGTGTAGCCATCAGTAGGAAAAGCGTGGTTGTTTGGTCGGATTAGACGCAAACGCTTCTAAGAAAGGGGCTGCGAACGCAGAAAAGGAGGGAAGAAACGCGGAGATAATGTGGGAGCGGGCTTGCTCGAGAAGGGGGGCTTTCAGCCAACAGATGTATCGACTGACACTACGCCTTCGCGAGCAAGCCCGCTCCCACAGGGGAAAGGCGTCGGGTCAGAGAAAGATAAAAAAGTATCAGCGGGTGCGATAACGCAGGCGTGTACCAAAATTCATCGACATCAGAATCTCGTCGGCACTCAGTTCCGGCGGAAAGTACGCTCCGGAAATCTGTGCGTGCGCCAGGCTTGCGCCTTCCAGCGAGGAGTTACGGAAATCGATGCCGCGCAAATCGGCAGAGCGGAAGTACGCGTCCCGGAAATCCACGCCATCGGCGTTCAGTTCACGCAAGTCGAGACCACGGAAGTCGCCACCGACCATGTCGATCGGGCCGTCGTTCGGGCGTTCCTTGTTGAAGCCTGCGATGTCGTCTTTGTGCAGCAGGGCATAAAGCGGGGTGTCGAGAAGTTTCGGCTGGCTCATGTCACATCACCTGTTGGTTTTATGACGCCAGTATAGTGCCACTATTTGACGGCCGTGAAGCAAGCGAGGGCTTCACGGCCGAAATAGTTTCTTACAGGCCTGGCAGGCGCTGACGAATCTGCGCCACTACGGTGTCGAGGGTCCCGCTTTCATTGGTCTGCACGCGTTTGCTGCGCAGAATTTCTTCTGGCGTCAGCGCTTCGCGGCTGGCCTGCTGGGCCTCGATGACCACCAGCGTGGCGTCGGAAGGATCCTTCTTGTCTGCCTGACGAATCGCCAGCCAGCTCTCGATCACGGCTTGCGGTGCGTTGCAGTCGAGGATCAGGAACGGCGTGCCGGTGGCCTCGGCGACTTGAGCGGCGTTGTCGCGTTGCTCGCGCTTGAGGTAGGTCGCATCGATCACTACCGGGAAACCGGCGTGCAGAATCACTCCGGCAATCTCATGCAGGCGGGCATAAGTGGCGGCGCTGGCATCGGCGCTGTAAATCCCGGCCTGCACGTCGTTGGCTACGGTCTGCTCGCCGAACAGTCGCTTGCGCTCGACGTCGGAACGCAGGCGAATCGCGCCCAGCGCTTCGACCAGACGCATCGCCACGTGGCTCTTGCCGACAGCCGATACGCCGTGGGTGATGGCCATGAAGCGCGATGGAATGGTGCTGTAGCTTTCCGCCAGGTTTGCGTAGTTGCGGTACTGGCGCAGGGTGGTGGCGCGCTGCACCGGGGTGGCGTCCGCCGGCATGCTGAACAGTGCAACTTTTGCGCGAACCAGTGCGCGGTAGGCTTTATAGAAGTTCAGCACTTCCAGGCCTTGATAGTCGCCGGTCAGCTCCAGGTACTGGCTGATGAAGCGGCGGGCGAGGGATTTCAGGCCACGGTCTTCCAGGTCCATCGCCAGGAAACCGGTGTCGGCCCAGACGTCAGTGAAGCGGAACGGTTCGTTGAACTCGATGCAGTCGAAGATCACCACTTTGCCATTGATGACAGTGGCGTTGCCCAGGTGGATGTCACCGTGGCATTCGCGAGTGAAACCCTCGGCCTTGCGCTGGCTGAACAATGCCTTGAGACGATCGAAGCTGCTTTCGGCCCAGGCTTGCAGGGCTTCGAGTTGCAGCAGATCGTTTTTGTCGCTGAGGAACGGCAGGATCTGCTCGAAGTTCTGGCGCACCGGGGCCATCACGCTGTCCGGGGTCCCGGCCTCGTGTTCGGCCGGGACTTTTGGCGCACTGAGGTGGAATTTGGCGATCTGCTCGGCCATTTCATCGATGTGCTGGGTGGTCAGTTCACCGTTGGCTTGCAGGGTGCTGAGCAGGCCGGTCTGCGGGAATTGACGCATCTTCAGCACATATTCGATCACCGGGCCGTCGCCACCAAGTTGTGGCGCCTCGACGCTGCCGGTCACCGGCAACACGTCCAGATACAAATCGTCGGTCAGACGCTGGTTCAGGCGCAGTTCTTCAGCGCAGAAATGCTCGCGCTCTTCGAGGCTGGTGAAGTCGAGGAAGCCGAAATTCACTGGCTTCTTCACTTTATAAGCAAAGGGGCCGGTGAGGATCACCCACGAGATATGGGTTTCGATGACCTGGAACCCTTCGACGGGGTGCGGGTAGAGGGCCGGGTTTTGCAGGGCAGCGATCAGGGACTGGCTCACGGGCGATCCTTCAGAGACTGGGAAATTCGAGGTCGCCATTATGGCCGCTCGCCAGCCTGACGCAAACCTCGGAGCGCTCCTGTTGAGTATGAATAAAGTGCGTATAATCCGCCGCCATGACTCGAACTCGATCCCCCCGTACCAAGAAAAAACCAGTCTCCAAGGGCCTCAGCCCGTGGTTGAGCTGGGCCATTAAACTCAGCCTGGTCGGCCTTGTGGTGCTGGCCGGCTTCGCCGTTTACCTCGATGCCGTGGTGCAGGAGAAGTTCTCCGGCAAGCGCTGGACCATCCCGGCCAAGGTCTACGCGCGTCCGCTGGAGCTGTTCGTCGGACAAAAGCTGAGCAAGGATGATTTCCTCACCGAACTCGACGCCTTGGGCTATCGCCGCGAAGCCGTGAGCAATGGCCCAGGTGCCGCCGCCGTCAACGGCAATACCGTTGATCTGAATACTCGCGGCTTCCAGTTCTATGAAGGCCTGGAGAAACCGCAGCCGGTGCGCGTGCGCTTCTCCGGCGACTATGTGGCCGAACTCTCCGGGCTCAATGGCGGAAAATTGTCCGTGGTGCGGCTTGAGCCGCTGATGATCGGCGGCATTTACCCGAAAAACCTTGAAGACCGCATCCTGATCAAGCTCGATCAGGTGCCACCGTACCTGCTGGAAACCCTGGTAGCGGTGGAAGACCGGGACTATTACAGCCACTGGGGCGTGTCGCCGAAATCGATTGCCCGGGCGATCTGGGTCAACACCTCTGGCGGCAAGATGACCCAGGGCGGCAGTACGCTGACCCAGCAACTGGTGAAGAACTTCTATCTGACCAACGAGCGCAGCCTGAGCCGTAAGCTCACTGAAGCGATGATGGCGATGCTGCTGGAGCTGCACTACGACAAAAAGGAAATCCTTGAGGCCTACCTCAATGAAGTCTTTGTCGGCCAGGACGGTCAGCGTGCCGTGCACGGCTTTGGTCTGGCCAGTCAGTTCTTCTTCGGTCAGCCACTCTCCGAGCTGAAGCTGCATCAGGTCGCGCTGCTGGTCGGCATGGTCAAAGGTCCGTCCTACTACAACCCGCGCCGCAATCCCGAGCGTGCGCTGGAACGGCGTAACCTGGTGCTCGACGTGCTTGAGCAGCAAGGCGTGGCGACTGCCGAACAGGTTGAAGCGGCGAAGAAAATGCCCTTGGGCGTGACCACGCGCGGCAAGCTTGCCGACAGCTCGTTCCCGGGCTTTATCGATCTGGTCAAACGCCAGTTGCGCGAAGACTATCGCGACGAGGACTTGACCGAAGAAGGCTTGCGGATCTTCACCAGTTTCGACCCGATTCTGCAGATGAAGGCCGAAGCGTCGGTGAATGACACCTTTAAACGCCTGGCTGGACGCAAGGGCTCCGATGACGTGGAAGCGGCGATGGTCGTGACCAACCCGGAAACCGGCGAAGTGCAGGCGATGATCGGTAGTCGTCAGGCCAGTTACGCCGGTTTCAACCGAGCGCTGGACGCCGTGCGGCCGATCGGTTCCCTGGTCAAGCCAGCGGTGTATCTGACCGCACTGGAAAAACCGAGCCGTTACACGCTGACCAGTTGGCTGTCGGATGATCCGCTGTCGATCAAAGGCGCGGACGGCCAGGTGTGGAAGCCACAGAACTACGACCGTCGCTCCCACGGCACAGTCTTCCTCTATCAAGGGCTGGCGCATTCGTACAACCTGTCGACCTCGCGCCTGGGTCTGGAAGTCGGTGTGCCGAATGTGCTCAAGACCCTTGCGCGTCTGGGCGTGACCCGGGAGTTCCCGGCGTTCCCGTCGATGTTGCTGGGTGCTGGCGGCATGACCCCGATCGAAGTGGCGACCATGTATCAGACCCTCGCCAACGGTGGTTTCAATACGCCGATGCGCGGGATTCGCAGTGTGCTGACCGCCGAGGGCGAGCCGCTCAAGCGTTATCCGTTCCAGATCGAGCAGCGATTTGATCCGGCGTCCATTTACCTGATCCAGAACGCCATGCAGCGTGTGATGCGTGAAGGTACCGGCAGCTCGGTTTATAACGTGCTGCCCAAGACCCTGACGCTGGCCGGCAAGACCGGTACCAGTAACGATTCGCGTGACAGCTGGTTCGCCGGTTTCAGTCAGGATCTGCTGGCGGTAGTCTGGCTGGGTCGTGACGACAACGGCAAGACCCCGTTCACCGGGGCGACCGGTGCATTGCAGGTCTGGACCAGTTTCATGCGCAAGGCCGATCCGCTGCCGCTGGACATGCCACAGCCGGACAACATCGTGCAGGCGTGGGTCGATTCGCGTACCGGGCAAGGCTCCGATGCCAACTGTCCGGGGGCGGTGCAGATGCCGTATATTCGCGGCAGCGAACCGCCACCCGGCGCCGCGTGTGCAAGCGAAACGCCTGCCTCGCCGGAGTCGGTGATGGATTGGGTCAAGGGCTGGATGAATTAAGCAAAGAGGGTTTCAAGTGAACAAGTGGTTGATTCCAGCGGTGACTGCCGTGGCTTTGCTCAGTGGCTGCTCTACCGTACAGCGTGGTTCGATCCCGGTGGTGGACGCCGGCACAGCCGTGTCCAACAGCGAACGGCTGTCGGCCAACGGCGGTTTCCGCAAGACGACAGTCACACGCCCAGTCCAGGGCCAGGCGCAATCCCAGGCCATCCCGCAAGGCGATACCGGCGTGGTGGTGATGGTGCCGGGTGGTGGCGCCACAACATCGGCGCCGATCAGCTCCTCGCCGATCGTTCCGGGCCCGGCTTCCGGCGGTATCACTGCGGGGCCGTACAACCCGTCGCCGGTCGAGTCGGCACCGATCAACTCCGGCAGCTACAGCATGCCTTCGACGCCAAGCGGGATTCCTTCGGCCAGCAGTGGCGGTGGTCTGTCGGCGGACGAACAGCTCGATGGCCCGGTGCTCGCCTTGCTGACCACTGCGCAACAGCAGCAGGCCGGTGGCGACCTCAACGGTGCGTCTTCCAGTCTGGAGCGCGCTCAACGCGTTGCCCCGCGTGAGCCGCAAGTGCTCTATCGTCTGGCGCAAGTACGCATGGCTCAAGGTGATGCGCCACAGGCCGAGCAGTTCGCCCGTCGTGCACTGACCATGGCCAACGGTCGTCCGGACTTGCAGGCCAACCTATGGGAGATCATCGCGCAGTCCCGTGAGAAACAAGGCGATTCCGCCGGCGCAGCGCTGGCTCGTCAGAAGGCCAAGGTTTCGCTGTGATGGATTCCCGGTTCCCGAAAATCGCTGATCAGTTGCTGTTGATCGAGCGCGAACTGCGCACGCAGGGTTGGTGGGACGAGGTCCAGCCATCGGCCGAAGCCCTGAGCAGTGTCGAACCGTTTTCGGTCGACACGCTGGATTTCGAGCAATGGCTGCAATGGATCTTCCTGCCACGGATGAAAATGATCCTTGAGCAGGATCTGCCGTTGCCCAACGCCTCGGGCATTCAGGAAATGGCGGAAATGGTCTTCGCCCAGCGCAATCTGCAGGGCAAGGATCGACAGCTGCAGGTGCTGCTCAAAGAGTTTGACCTGCTGATTACCGCCTCGCGCTAAGCCTCTGTAGGAGCTGCCGCAGGCTGCGATCTTTTGATCTTGGTTTCAAAGATCAAAAGATCGTCCGATCGCGGCCCGAGCCTGCGGCAGCTCCTACAGGTGTCTATTCGCAGTTCTGCGCAATCTGCTTCTGCGCTTCGACAATGCGCTCCTGCCGCTGCGCATCATCCAGCCGCCTTAATTGTCCTTCCACTTCCTCCCTCAACCGCGGATTGTTCTGCAATTGCGCCAGGTTCGTCCGTGCCTGTTCGCAAAATGCCTTGAGCTGCGCCTGCTGCTCCGCCACCTGTTTCTTCACCTTGTCGTCGATGGCTTTCTGATCGCCCAGCGCACCACTGCCAGGCATGGCGGCAGGTTTCGTTGGGGGCGAGGAGGGCGTCTGCACAGTCGTCGCCGGCAGCCCTTGCGGTGGCTGCGCATCGAAGTGCGTGACGCCCTGGGCATCTACCCATTTGTAGATTTGAGCGGCCGAGCACCAGGGGCTGAGGCCGATCAGCAGAGTTAGTAGAAGCGTTCGCATGCTGATTCCTTGGCAAAATTGCGCAATTGACGCTAACAGAGTAGCTGTTTTCAGGTTTTTTCTTGCGTTCTCATGTGCTTACCCACAATTAAGCACATTGACGGCTTGACTTGGAGAGGGCGAAACAGAAGAATCCAAAGTCCGCTGTAGAGGGACTGCCAGAAGCAGACCCACTCGGTAGATCATGAGGCGCATATCCGCGTCGACCTGTTACACCCGCAACGCGTTACCTCGCGCTGGGTGGGAAAGGCCCGCAACACTTGGGACGATCCCAATACTTGCTCAGTCAGTGCTGACGTAGTCGGCGACCACCGTCGCTCATGCTCTGCCGAGAAGTAAACCTATTAAGACCCGCCCCTTTTGTGTGGACGGTATTCTGGCGTTTTAGAGGTGAACAACGTGGAGCTTTTATCTGGCGGTGAGATGCTCGTCCGCTTCTTGCGTGACGAAGGCGTCAAATATATCTACGGGTACCCGGGTGGTGCTCTTCTTCATGTTTACGATGCCCTGTTCAAAGAACCGGAAGTGACCCACATCCTGGTTCGTCACGAACAAGCGGCTACCCATATGGCTGACGGCTATGCCCGTGCCACCGGTAAAGCCGGCGTGGTATTGGTGACATCAGGTCCTGGCGCCACAAACGCCATCACCGGTATCGCCACCGCCTATATGGATTCGATTCCAATGGTGATCATTTCCGGTCAGGTGCCAAGCACCATGGTCGGCACCGACGCGTTCCAGGAAACCGACATGATCGGTATCTCCCGGCCGATCGTGAAGCACAGCTTCATGATCAAGCACGCCTCGGAAATCCCGGAAGTCATGAAGAAGGCCTTCTACCTGGCGCAATCCGGTCGTCCGGGCCCGGTCGTGGTCGATATCCCGAAAGACATGACCAACCCGGCCGAGAAGTTCGAATACATCTTCCCGAAAAAAGCCAAGCTGCGTTCCTACAGCCCGGCCGTCCGCGGCCACTCCGGGCAAATCCGCAAGGCGGCAGAAATGCTGCTGGCAGCCAAACGCCCAGTGCTCTATTCCGGTGGCGGCGTGATCCTCGGCAACGGTTCCGCACCGCTGACCGAACTGGCGAAAATGCTCAACCTGCCAGTGACCAACACCTTGATGGGCCTGGGCGGTTTCCCTGGCACCGACCGGCAGTTCATCGGCATGCTCGGCATGCACGGCAGCTACACCGCCAACCTGGCGATGCACCATGCCGACGTGATCCTGGCTGTCGGCGCGCGTTTCGATGACCGTGTGATCAACGGCGCGGCGAAGTTCTGCCCGAACGCCAAGATCATCCACATCGACATCGACCCGGCTTCGATCTCCAAGACTATCAAGGCCGACGTGCCAATCGTTGGCCCGGTGGAGAGCGTCCTGACCGAAATGGTCGCGATCCTCAAGGAAATCGGCGAGACCCCGAACAAGGAGTCCGTTGCCAGTTGGTGGAAGCAAGTCGATGAGTGGCGCGGTGATCGCGGCTTGTTCCCTTATGAAAAGGGCGACGGCAGCCTGATCAAGCCGCAGACCGTGATCGAGACCCTGTGCGAAGTGACCAAGGGCGATGCCTTCATCACTTCCGACGTGGGCCAGCACCAGATGTTCGCGGCGCAGTACTACACGTTCAACAAGCCGAACCGCTGGATCAACTCCGGTGGTCTGGGCACCATGGGCTTCGGTTTCCCGGCGGCCATGGGCATCAAGTTGAGCTTCCCGGATGACGACGTTGCCTGCGTCACCGGTGAAGGCAGCATCCAGATGAACATCCAGGAGCTGTCGACCTGCCTGCAATATGGCTTGCCGGTGAAAATCGTCATCCTGAACAACGGTGTTCTGGGGATGGTTCGTCAGTGGCAGGACATGAGCTATGGCAGCCGCCACTCGCACTCTTATATGGAGTCGCTGCCTGACTTCGTCAAACTGGCTGAAGCCTACGGTCACGTCGGCGTGCGCATCACCGATTCGAAGGATTTGAAGTCGAAGATGGAAGAGGCGTTCGCCATGAAAGATCGTCTGGTGGTGATCGATATTTCGGTCGATACCAGCGAGCACGTCTATCCGATGCAGATCAAAGACGGCTCCATGCGCGATATGTGGCTGAGCAAGACGGAGCGTACTTAATCATGCGGCACATTATTTCCCTGCTTCTGGAAAACGAACCCGGCGCTTTGTCTCGCGTAGTCGGCCTGTTCTCGCAGCGCAACTACAACATTGAAAGCCTGACGGTGGCGCCAACCGAAGACCCAACGCTGTCGCGTCTGACGCTGACCACTGTCGGCCACGATGAAATCATCGAGCAGATCACCAAAAACCTGAACAAGCTGATCGAAGTGGTCAAGCTGGTGGACCTGTCGGAAAGCGCTCACATCGAGCGCGAGCTGATGCTGGTCAAGGTCAAGGCCACTGGCGCCCAGCGCGCCGAGATCAAACGCACCACCGATATTTACCGTGGACAGATCGTCGACGTCAGCGCCAGCGTGTATACCGTTCAACTGACCGGTACCAGCGACAAGCTCGACAGCTTCATTCAGTCCATCGGCACCGCATCGATTCTGGAAACCGTCCGTAGCGGCGTGACCGGCATTGCCCGCGGCGACAAAGTACTCAGCATCTAAACCAAATTAGCGAATGGCCTGAACGGCCTGGATATATAGGGGAAATTCATGAAAGTTTTCTACGATAAAGACTGCGACCTGTCGATCATCCAGGGCAAGAAAGTTGCCATCATCGGTTACGGTTCCCAGGGCCACGCCCAAGCGTGCAACCTGAAAGATTCCGGTGTCGACGTAACCGTCGGTCTGCGTAAAGGTTCGGCTACCGTTGCCAAAGCCGAAGCTCACGGCCTGAAAGTGACCGACGTGGCCGCCGCTGTTGCCGGCGCCGACCTGGTCATGATCCTGACCCCGGACGAATTCCAGTCCCAGCTGTACAAGAACGAAATCGAGCCGAACATCAAGAAAGGCGCCACCCTGGCCTTCTCCCACGGTTTCGCGATCCACTACAACCAGGTTGTTCCGCGTGCCGACCTCGACGTGATCATGATCGCGCCGAAAGCGCCGGGTCACACCGTGCGTTCCGAGTTCGTGAAGGGCGGCGGTATCCCTGACCTGATCGCGATCTACCAGGACGCTTCGGGCAACGCCAAAAACGTTGCACTGTCCTACGCAGCTGGCGTGGGTGGCGGTCGTACCGGCATCATCGAAACCACCTTCAAGGACGAGACCGAAACCGACCTGTTCGGCGAACAAGCCGTACTGTGCGGCGGTACCGTTGAGCTGGTGAAAGCCGGTTTCGAAACTCTGGTTGAAGCTGGCTACGCGCCGGAAATGGCCTACTTCGAATGCCTGCACGAACTGAAGCTGATCGTTGACCTCATGTACGAAGGCGGTATCGCCAACATGAACTACTCGATCTCCAACAACGCCGAATACGGCGAGTACGTGACCGGTCCGGAAGTGATCAACGCCGAATCCCGTCAGGCCATGCGCAACGCCCTGAAACGTATTCAGGACGGCGAATACGCCAAAATGTTCATCAGCGAAGGCGCGACCGGCTACCCTTCGATGACCGCCAAGCGTCGTAACAACGCCGCTCACGGTATCGAAATCATCGGCGAGCAACTGCGCTCCATGATGCCGTGGATCGGTGCCAACAAGATCGTCGACAAAGCCAAAAACTAAGTCGTCATCCTTGTACGAAAAACGCGGCCTCGGCCGCGTTTTTTCGTTTGAAACCGATGGTTCTGGTATAAAGCTGCATCGTTTGTGGCCGAACCATCGTCACAGGCACCTGTCGAATTTTTCCAAACCGTTGCAAGGTAATGTCCATGAGCGAACGTCCCGAAGAGCCGAACCAGGCTTCTGACGCCGAAAGCCTGCTGCCCATCGATGAACATGTCGAGGAAGGGCACGACGCGGAAGGCCGTAAAGTCCGGCATCGTGGTATCTATCTGCTGCCGAATCTATTCACCACTGCGAACCTGTTCGCAGGGTTTTATTCCATCATCAACTCGATGAGTGCCCAGGCTGCCTTGAGCGCCGGTGACTCTGCGAATGCGAGCAAGTATTTCGCCTTCGCCGCGATCGCGATTTTCGTGGCCATGGTGCTCGATGGTCTTGATGGCCGTGTAGCGCGCATGACCAATACGCAAAGTGCCTTCGGCGCCGAGTATGACTCGTTGTCGGACATGGTCGCGTTCGGTGTAGCGCCGGCGCTGCTGGCCTTTGGCTGGGCATTGGGCGACATGGGCAAGGTCGGCTGGATGGTCGCCTTCATCTATGTCGCCGGTGCAGCATTGCGTCTGGCGCGTTTCAATACCCAGGTCGGTACGGCGGACAAGCGCTATTTCATTGGTCTGGCCAGCCCGGCGGCTGCAGGCGTGGTGGCGGGTATCGTCTGGGCGTTCAGCGATTACGGCATTCAGGGTTCGAAGATGTCGTTCCTGGTCGCCTTGATGGTGGCGGCTGCCGGCATGTTGATGGTCAGCAACATCAAGTACAACAGCTTCAAGGAGCTGGACTTGAAGGGGCGCGTGCCGTTCGTGGCGATCCTCGCTGTGGTGCTGGTGTTCGCCGTGGTGTTCAGCGATCCACCGCGAATTCTACTGCTGGTGTTCCTCGGTTACGCCGCTTCCGGCCCTGTGCAATACCTGTTGCGTCTTCGTCGTCACAAAAACGCCGAATGATGTAATTTCCCGCATACTCCGCAGTCTATGGGTGCATCTGTCCTCCAAAACTGCGGAGTTGCCATGCTGATCAAAATCCCCAAAGCGTCCGACTGCCATGAGTCGGATGTCACGCCTGAATCCATTTATCTTTCTCGTCGCCAATTGCTCGGAGCTACCGCTGCCGGTATCGCCGTGAGCAGCCTGCCGCGTTGGGCCAGTGCCGGGGATGCGGCGCGTTATGCCGATGTCGAGCCGGGCAAGGCGCCTGCCTGGTTTGCCGAGAAGCTCCCTTCTACCAAGTGGGGCGCCGTCAACGTCAAAGATGAGGCGATCACGCCTTATAAAGACGCGACCCATTACAACAACTTCTATGAGTTCGGCACCGACAAGGGTGATCCGGCCGCCAATGCCGGCTCGCTGAAAACCGAGCCGTGGAGCGTTGTCGTGGACGGGGAAGTGGGTAAGCCAGGGCGTTACGCGCTGGAAGACTTCATGAAGCCGTACCAGTTGGAGGAGCGTATCTATCGCCTTCGCTGTGTTGAGGCGTGGTCGATGGTCATCCCGTGGATTGGCTTTCCGATTTCTGCGTTGCTCAAGCAGGTCGAACCCACCTCCAACGCCAAGTACATTCGCTTTGAGACTCTGCAGGATCCCAAAAGCATGCCGGGTCAGCGCTCAGGTTTCGCCCTGATCGACTGGCCATATGTAGAAGGCCTGCGCCTGGACGAGGCGATGAGTCCGCTGGCGATTCTGGCGGTTGGCATGTATGGCCGTGAGTTGCCGAATCAGAACGGTGCGCCGCTGCGCCTGGTAGTGCCGTGGAAGTACGGCTTCAAGAGTGTGAAGTCCATCGTGCGTATCAGTCTGGTCAGCGAGCAACCGAAAACTACCTGGCAGAGCATCGCGGCAGATGAGTACGGGTTTTATGCCAACGTGAATCCGACGGTTGATCACCCGCGCTGGACTCAGGCACGGGAGCGGCGTCTGCCGAACAGTCTGTTCAAGCCGAATGTGCGTGATACACAGATGTTCAACGGCTATGCGGATGAAGTCGCTTCTTTATATACAGGGCTCGATCTGCGGAAGAACTACTGATGCGATATCCGTTCTGGCGTGTAGGCGTTTTTATCGCTGCGGCGATTTGGCCATTGCTTTGGTTTTATCAAGCGTTCGCCGATTTGCTCGGGCCGGATCCTGGCAAAGTCCTGGTTGATCGATTGGGGCTGGGAACGCTGGTATTGCTGTTGATTACATTGAGCATGACGCCGCTGCAGAAATTGACGGGGTGGGCGGGCTGGATTGCTGTGCGCCGTCAGTTGGGACTTTGGTGTTTTGCCTATGTGGGTCTGCATTTGTTCAGCTATATGGCGTTTATCCTCGGCTTCGACTGGTCGCAGTTGGGCGTGGAGTTGCGTAAGCGGCCATACATTATTGTCGGCACACTGGGTTTTCTCGGGTTGTTGGCGTTGGCAGTAACCTCTAATCGCTACAGCCAGCGTCATTTAGGTGTGCGCTGGAAGAAACTGCATCGGTTGGTCTACGTGATTCTGGGGCTGGGATTGCTTCATATGTTGTGGATCGTGCGTGCTGATCTCAAGGAGTGGGCGATCTATGCCTTTGTGGGGGCGGCGCTTTTGCTGCTGCGGGTGCCTGCCGTTGCGCGTCGAATTCCGCGCTTGCTGACTAAAAAGCAGGTTTTGCAATAAAACTGAAATTAACGGTTGACGGCAGATTCAGGAGGTCTATAATTCGCCCCACTTCCGGCGCAGTCGAAACGGAAAACTCCTTGAGATTC
>NZ_JARVST010000029.1:0-155320 GCF_030209055.1 Pseudomonas sp. lyk4-TYG-107 | reverse complement strand
TGAGCCCAGCACATAACCCCACGGCACCGACCAGCCGCAATCTTGAGTCCACCAACTAACCCTGTGGGAGCGAGCCTGCTCGCGAAGGCGTCATGTCAGCCCACATCACCATCAACTGACCCACCAGCATCCCCGCCGATAAACCAATCAACCACGCCCCCTCAACTGCGCCGGACTCACCCCATACGCCTGCTGAAAATACTGACAAAACCGCCCGACATTACTGAAGCCAAAACGCAGCGCCACCTCCGTCACTGACGCCGAATGCCGCTGCCCCAGCACCTCAAAAGCCCGCTCCAGCCGCACCTGCCGCTGATACGCCACAATCGGCATCCCGACAAACCGCCGAAAGCCCTCCTGCAATGCACGCTGACTGACATTGCTCAACCGCGCCAACTCCACGCCACTCACCAGTTGCTCCGGATGTGCCTGAATAAACTCCATCGCCAACTTCACATGCCGGGGCGCGACCCTCGGCGCCGGCTGGTGCAACGCCTCGGTAAAATTGTGCGGCCACGCCTCCAGCACCGCATCAATCAACATCTCGCGCAACCGCGACGGCATCAGCGTGCCGCTATTGAGCAACAGATCAAACTCCGTCCCCGTCGCCAGATCAATCAACGCCTTGATCCCCCGGAACGCCGACGTGTGCAGATCCACCACCGGCTCAAACACAATCTTCTGCACAATCGGCCGCCCCAACAACGCCGCCAACCGCTCAGTCAGTTGCCCCCGATTCACCGAAATCCCGTGCTGCGCATGATTGTCGAGAAACCGCATCGAACGGATATCCGCCTTATCAATCGCCAACCCCACCTGCGCCACACCGACGGACTCGGTACGGTGGTTGAACACAATCTTGCCCGCCGTGGGAATCACGAAAGTTATCTCGTCCTGCGGGTCGGGGAAGGTCACGGTGAAATCGCCGTGGTAATGCATGCGACGGAAACTGACGTCATCGTGTCTGCCGTAAACGCCGCCGATAATGATGTTGGAGGGGATCGGCGGGGTGTCGGCGTAGCGATTGCCGAAGAGCCGGGAGAAGAGGGCGCCGAAGTCTTCGGAGTGGAGGTTTTCGGAGCGGAGGATGATTTTTTGGCGGGGGTTTGGGGACACCTTGAGGGCACCTTTGGTTGGGGCTCTTGGATAGGGGGATTGCTAGTCGCAGGGGAGGTTAGCAGCTTGGGGTGACAGGTCTGTGACGGGAATTGAGTCGAGGGAGGGGCCGCATGCTGATGCTGCTTCGTTCGCAACTTGGCCGTGGTCTAAAAAACTATTCAGGGCGCTCATGGAATTCAGCAAAAATATCCGCCATGAAATCCATGAAAACGATGGCTCGCTGAGGCAGCAGCCGATTAGCCAGGTAGACAATTTGGATCGGGACGGGGGGCGCCACGTATTCGTTAAGCAGCAATTGAAGATTGCCACTTCTCAGCCCTTCCTCATAAAGCCATTGCGGCCCCTGCGCGATGCCCAACCCTGCATTGACGTACTCACGGATCGCCTCAGGCGAGTTGACACGCAGTCGTCCGGAGATCGGGACATCCGTATCCCTGAACCGCCAGTTGGTTCCAGTGGATAGAAGGGTATAAATGAGGCAGTCGTGTTTCTTCAGGTCATCAGGCGAAGAGGGAGTGCCACGTTTTTCCAAATATGCACGGCTGGCAACGCACACACGCTCGAACCAAGCCAGTGGCCGGGCTCGCATTGCACTGTCCTCCAGGTGACCGATACGAATCGCGAGTTCTACCCCCTCGTCGACTAAATTGACGTAGCGATCATTGATTTGAAGATCGAGCGACAGTTCGGGGTAGCGGCTTAGAAAACTCGCGACGTGCGGTACGATGAAGGTGTGAGCCAATGCGGTCGGGCAAGCGACGCGCAGCAACCCGGACGGCGCTACGTTTCCTCTCAGTGAGGACTCGGACTGTTCCACTGAGTCCAGGATACGCCGCGCATCTGCGTAGTACCGTTCACCCTCGGGCGTGAGCATCAGCTTTCGTGTGGATCGGTGAAGCAGCCTGGTTTGCAAATGGTCCTCAAGAGCAGCGACGTAACGACTGACGCTCGGTTGCCCTAGTCCCAGATCACGTCCCGCAGCAGAAAAACTGCCTGTCTCGACAGCCCGTACAAAACAGCTCATCAGTAACAACCGGTCCATCACACCCCTATTCATGCGACTTTCGCATGAGATCTATTCTATTTGCCCATCTTATCAGCGCACAGGCATGAATACATAGTTGCTCTCAGAGGGCCAGTCGTCCGTTTGGCGGCCCCAAAAAAGAGGAAATTCAGATGTCCCGTTTACAAGGCAAACGTACCCTCATCACTGGCGGTACAAGCGGCATCGGTCTAGAGACCGCGAAGCAATTTCTCGCCGAAGGCGCACGTGTGATCGTCACCGGTGTCAATCCTGAGTCCATGGCAAATGCTCAAGCAATTTTAGGTAGCGAAGTCCTGGTGTTGCGCGCCGACTCAGCTAGCGTCGCAGCCCAGAAGGAGCTGGCGCAGGCCGTTCAGTCTCATTACGGGCAGCTGGACGTTGCCTTCCTCAATGCTGGCGTATCCGTCTGGAGGCCAATCGAAGACTGGAACGAGGAGATGTTTGATCGCTCCTTCGACATCAATGTCAAAGGCCCTTACTTCCTTCTGCAAGCACTGCTGCCGACTTTCTCTAACCCTGCGTCGGTGGTTCTTAACACCTCGATCAGTGCACATCTGGGCGCCGCGAACTCATCCGTTTACGCCGCAACCAAGGCTGCCTTCCTGAATATGTCGAAAACGCTCTCTGGCGAGCTTCTACCGCGTGGTGTTCGAGTCAATGCGGTCAGCCCTGGTCCGATCGACACGCCGCTGTACGACAAGGCGGGTATACCCGATGCCTACCGCGAGCAGGTCAATAAGGAGATTGTCGCGACTATCCCATTTGGCCGTTTTGGCACGCCTGAAGAAGTAGCCAAGGCGGTGCTGTACCTCGCGTCGGACGAGTCTCGCTGGACGGTGGGAACGGAAATTATTGTTGATGGTGGTCGCGCGCTTTAACGAAATAGGCGCGTCTTCGAGTCTGTACATCCCGCTTCCTGCCCGGAAGCGGGAGTTGTCGAAATGACAGTGTTGATGTCCATTAGGCAATACCCTCCGTGGCACCAGGCTAGCTAGCGGCCACAGAGGCCTTACGAGTTACTGCATCGGCACAACATTATCCAACGCCTGATTCACCGCCAACTCCCCGAGCATCACCACCTGCGCAATGCCCAGCAGCGTCTTGCGAATCGGCCCCTCAACCAGCGCCGCGACATCCCCCAACATCACCGTCGCCGAACCCAGTGATTCACTGGCGTTCGCCAGCAGTTCCTCGGTGGCGATTTTGGGGTTGGCGAGGAATATGGCGTTGGGTGTGTAGGGCGTGGCCATGATCTGGCTGGAGGGGTTGAGGTAGTGGTCGAGGGCGCGTTCGGCGGCTTCGCTGAGTTTTCGGGAATCGGGGGATTCGTAGGGGGAGACCGTTTCGGTTTCGGGTGGGTTCGGTGTGACTTTGAACATGATGATGCTCCTGGGAAAACGATTAGGGAGCCATCACGCTTCGCTACCAAACGAAGGGTGGCGGCCATGCACAGGTTGGTAGACCGGCCCAGGAGCCCGGCGCGCCCTAAGACGCCCTACGCATGACCACCATAAAACAGGGACGAGAAATCGACCTCTGCATAAGGGGAGCTATGCGACCTGGAAGTGCCGGGCTACCAAACCCGATCGCTGCTTTTCAGCGACCGACCCACGATAGAACCCGCACTCTGGGCGCACAAGCCGGCGGATTCTGGCGTAGTCGTAGGCAATGGCGCAAGGCGTTGTAGCCTGGGATGACGTAACACTGGGTGTCTTTAAACGGCTCTGGCAAAACCTTAAACACGAGCGAGAAACTGACCGATGCGCGGCTTGAGCATTTCGATCGCGGTGATACGATCGTGGCGCGCCACCCACGCCAAAGAGCAGAATCGATCACCATGAAACCCAGTTTCGAAAAAATCCCCACCGAAGCCACTGCCTCGTGGACACTGCTGAACCGGCGTTTGCCGGAGGCGATTCCGTTCGAATGGCATCACCATCCCGAGTACGAGCTGACGCTGACCTTGAACAGTCGTGGCCATCGCTACATCGGTAATGATGTCGAGCCTTACGATGACGGCGATCTGATTCTGGTCGGACCGAATGTGCCACATAGCTGGTCGTCGGCGGAGCGGGTCGATGCCGGGCAACCGCATGTGGCGTTGGTGATCTGGTTTTCGGCGGCGTGGGCGGAGTCGCTGGTGACGTTGTTTCCGGAAATGGGATCGGTTCGGCAATTGCTCGCGGCGGCGCGGCAGGCGTTGAGTTTCAGTGCGGCAGCGTCGCGGGAGATTCGCCCGCTGATCGAGGCGATGGTCGAGCAGGAGCCGTCCGAGCGGTCGATCGCGTTGCTGGTGGTGTTGAACAAACTGACGCGGGACGTCGATGCCAGGCGAATTCTCTCTGCCTCGGACTCGCAGGCTGGCACTCAGATTGTTGAAGACCCGCGCATCCATCGGGTTGTGGATTATTTGCATGGTCACTACGCCCAGGCGATCAGCATTCCCGCGTTGGCCGAGATGGGGTGCGTCAGTGTGTCGGCGTTCCATCGGATGTTCCGCCGTCATACGCGCTGTACGGCGTTGGACTACATCGTACGGCTAAGAGTCGGACATGCCTGTGCGCTGTTGATGCAGGGACATTCGACGGTCTCGCTGATTGCCGAGGAAGTGGGGTATTCGTCGCTGGCGCTGTTCAATCGGCAGTTCAAGGCGTTGAAGGGGCTGACACCTTCAGAGTTTCGTCGTCAGCACGGTCATCATTTTCTGTAAGCGGCGCGCTGCTTAAGCGCCACAATCGTATTACTCGACGCGGTAAATCAGGCTGCCGCCGCCACCCTCGGAAGTGGTCCCATACCTGCACCAACAATAAGGTCTGCAGGTCCCCCGATGAGCAAATACCAGGCATTCGAGAGCGCAACGCTTCCGGAGAACTACCGCGACAGCATCGTCAAAATGAAACGCACCTTGCGCGCGCAGATCGGCGATGTACAGGGGCTGTTCGCCGAGGTCAGTGAGTTTATTGCCGGCGAAATTGCGTCGATCAAAGTGCAGGAGGGGCAGACGGGTTCCGGTTGGCCGGTGTTGGAGTTCGCTGAGATCGCCGCCGGTAAAGTGACTGCCGAGCGTTTGGCCTTGATCAAGCGTCGGGGTTGCGTGGTGATCCGCAATCACTTCCCCCGCGAGCAGGTGCTGCAGTGGGACCAGGGCTTGCTGGATTACCTCGACAAGAATCGATTCGATGCGCTGTATCGCGGGCCGATTGACCAGTTTTTCGGCAATCTTGAGGCGTCGCGGCCGGAAATTTTTCCGATCTACTGGTCGGCGGCGCAAATGCAGCTGCGCCAGCATGAGCGGATGGGCACGGCGCAGGCGTTTCTCAATCGATTGTGGAAGACTCATTCGCACGGCCAGGACTGGTTCAACCCGGATATTAATGCGCTGTATCCGGATCGGGTGCGCCGACGTCCGCCGGGCACACACTCGAAAGGCCTTGGCCCGCACACCGATTCCGGGGCGCTGGAGCGCTGGCTGCATCCGGCGTATCTGAAAGTCTTCGACAACATCTACAGCAACGACTTCGCGGCCTACGACCCGTGGGACGCGGCGTTTCGTACCGAGGTGGATGAATACGCCTACAAGGACACGGTCAAGTGCTCGGCGTTTCGCACGTTTCAGGGCTGGACTGCGCTGTCGGACATGCAGGCCGATCAAGGCGTGCTGCACACCGTGCCGATCCCCAAGGCGATGGCCTACCTGCTGCTGCGGCCGCTGCTCGATGACGTGCCCGAAGACGAGTTGTGTGGGGTGGCGCCGGGCAAGGTGCTGCCGGTATCGCGGCAATGGCATCCGTTGCTGGTGGAGGGGCTTAGTCCGATTCCGGATGTGCAGGCCGGCGATTCAGTGTGGTGGCATTGCGATTTAATCCATAGCGTCGCGCCGGTGCAGAACCAGCAGGGCTGGGGCAACGTGATGTACGTGCCGGCGGCGCCGATGTGTCCGAAGAATCTGCGTTATGCGCGGGATGTGTTCAGGGCATTCGAGCAGGGCGCTTCGCCGGATGATTTTCCGCGTGAGGATTATGAGCGCTCGTGGGTGGAGCGTTTTCCTGTGGAGCGTCTGAATTCGCTGGGGCGTGCGGGGCTTGGACTGGAGTAGGTGAGTTTGGGGTTTGGGGCCGGTCGCGGCCCATCGGGACGCTGCGATGTTTCGCTAAATCCTCTCACCACCGTTTTTTGTTTTGTCTGATTGAGCGGGGTGCCTTTCGGACAGCGAAACGCCCAAGGGTTTGGCACATCCTGAATGTTTAGGACGGCTTACTGCCTTGGGCGGGATGGGCGCAGATTGGTCGACGGCAATGCGAGGAGAAAGATAGAACTGCTTCGGAAAGCCTACAAGCCAGCCACTTCCGCAAGATTTGTAGGCAAATGCGCGGGCGCTTGTAGCCCCAATGTGGGGGTGATAACGGCTTGATATGAGTGGTTTGCCTGTTGGTGGTTGAAAACGGCCATGGCTAGGCGGTTTTTGAACTGGCGGCAGACTTGGGTTTTTCGCTGACTGGGCTGGCGTTTTCGCGAGCAAGCCCGCTCCCACAATGGTTTTGCGGTGTTCTGGAATGGTGTGGTCGGCGCAAAACCTGTAGGAGCGAGCCTGCTCGCGAATGGGATATCCACGGTACTCAGGTCTTATTCATCACCATTCTGGACACAGTGTTTGTCCAGCCGACCGATTTTTGCCGTGCGCTTGAACCCCTAACATCGTCTCCACTCCGTGAACAAACACGGTTCCCCCACGAGACGGTGAACATCATGAAACTGGCAAAAATCGCTCTTCTTCTGGTCTTCGGTGGTATCGGCGCGCAAGCGTTTGCAGCTGACGAGACCGCGCAAGTCGAGGCCTACAACGCCGCCGCTCAAGCAGACATCGCCCATGTGGTGTCGATCTCCGAAGCGGCCAATCAGTGCGGCGCGGTGCCGGTGCAGATGACTTATGACGACTCGACCGGTGCACGGCATGTCGTGCAATACCAGGTGATGGGTAGCGGTTGTTCCAACGGTTGATGGTCGATGCCGGCGCTGGAGGGTCGACACTCCGGGTCTGCGGCACTAAGCGTTGGCAAGTTCCTTGGCGCCGGCCATGTCTTCATCGGATGCCAGCAGTTGCGGGATGGCGGTTTTCAGGAACTCCACCCAGGTCTTGATTTTGGCGTCGACGAATTTGCGCGACGGGTAGATCGCGAACAGGTTGTATTCCTCCAGGCGGTACTGCGGCAGTACCCGCACCAGCGTTCCTCCGACCAATCCTTCGACGGCTGATGCCAGCGGCTGAATGCCGATGCCCATGCCATTTCTGATCGCCGTGGCCATGCCGTCGGCGGTGTTGATGTGGAAGGGTGAGTCGGGGATATTCTGCGTTTCCATGCCTTGCGGGCCTTCGAACACCCAGTTGTCTGCGGGCATCACCGTGTTGACGATGCGCAGGCAGTCGTGCGCTGCGAGGTCGGCGGGTGTGGCGGGGTGGCCGCGTTTGGCCAGGTACGCCGGTGAGGCGCAGAGGATGCTGTAAGTAGTGCCCAGGCGTTGCGCGACGAAGCCGGAATCCGGCAGGTCGCGGGCGAGGACGATCGACATGTCGTAGCTTTCTTCGAGCAGATCGGGCAGGCGATTGCTCAGGGTCAGGTCGAACATCACCGTGGGGTGAATTTCGCGGTAGCGGGCGATCGCATTGATCACATAGTGGTTGCCGATGGCGGCCATGGCGTGGATCTTCAGACGCCCGACCGGCAAGGTCTGCGCGGTGCCGGCTTCGTCATCGGCCTCGCGCAGGTCATCGAGGATTTTTTCGGCGCGCTGCAAATAACGCACGCCGGCTTCGGTCAGGGCGAGGCGGCGGGTGGTGCGGTTGATCAAGCGCGTGTGCAGCCGGGCTTCGAGGCTGGAGACGGCTTTGGAGACGTTGGTTGTGGTGGTGTCGAGCACGTCGGCCGCAGCGGTGAAGCTGCCGCTCTGGGCGACGGCGACGAAGCAGCGCAGGGTCTGAATAACGTCCATCGTTGTGGTTGGCTCTGTGGCTGGGATGGCCATTCTAGGGTTTGCCGTGGGTGGTGTTGCAAATGTTTGCGAATGAGGGGTGGGCGCATGGCGGGTGAAGGGCTTGAAGACATTCTGGCGCCGGGGCTGTCGGTGGTGTTCTGCGGGATCAATCCGGGATTGCTCGCGGCGGCGTATGCGGCGTTGACGGGGCAGAAGGTGGTGGCGCCAGCGTCGAAAATCTAAACACCACCACTGCGCAAAAAGTTGCGCAGTTGCTTCGTCAATTTCACCCGAGAATTCCCTTCAAGCCTCTCTAAATCAAGCCCTTCAGCCAAGTGCGCAAGAAGTTGCACAGTACTGCGCAACTTCTTGCGCACTTTTTTCTGTTTATCGAAGTTTAAAACGCCGGAACGCGAAGGTATTGCCGCCAACCCATTGATCCGAAATGGCTAGAAGATGGCTGGCACGGAACTTGATATCCGAGCAGGTACCCGGGCAGGCAATGGTGCCTGTCGGTTGTGTTTTTTCAGGCAAGGAGAGCATCCCCATGGCAACACCAGCGTACATGTCCGTCACTGGCGAAAAACAAGGTCTGATCACTGCCGGCGCGTTCACCGCCGACTCCGTGGGCAACACCTTCCAGGAAGGTCACGAAGACCAGGTCATGGTTCAGGCCTTCACCCACGACGTGATCATCCCGCGTGACCCGCAATCCGGTCAGCCAACCGGTCAGCGCGTACACAAGCCAGTGGTCATCACCAAGGTCTACGACAAGGCTTCGCCTCTGCTGCAAGCGGCGCTGACTTCCGGCGAGCGCATGAGCGAAATCGTTATCCAGTGGTACCGCACTTCTGCTCAAGGTACTCAAGAGCACTACTACACCACCAAACTGGAAGACGCGATCATCGTCGCCATCAACAACAAGATGCACAACTGCCAGGACCCGTCGAACGCCCACTTCACCCACCTGGAAGAAGTGCAGTTCACCTACCGCAAAATCACCTGGACCCACGAAGTCTCCGGTACTTCGGGTTCCGATGACTGGCGTGCTCCAGTCGTTTAATCGCGACTGATGGTTGTACCACCCCGGCAGTGCGGCTGGCCGGGGCGGCTTTGACCTACAGAATTTTTTGCGTGCGCCACGCTTCATGGAATGGCGCCCGTCGCAGCATTGCGCGAGGAACAAGGGATGTTCTCACCGGCCAATCAGCCTCATTTCAATCTGACCATCGATGGCGCGGACAGCGATTTCCAGGTGCTGTCGTTCACCGGGAAAGAGGCGCTCAACACCCCCTTCGAGTTCGAGCTGGAACTGGTCAGTGAGAAAGCCTCGATCAACCTCGAAAGCCTGCTGCACAAACTCGCGTTCCTGCAGCTGTCGCCCAGCAGCACGGGGATTCACGGGCTGATCTACAGCATCGCCCAGGGCGAGGCCGGCAAGCGCCTGACCCGCTATAAAATCTCCCTGCGCCCGCAGCTGTCGTACCTCGCGCATCGGGTCAACCAGCGCATCTTCCAGCAGATGACCGTGCAACAGATCATCAGCAAGGTCCTGGAAGAACACGGCATTCTCGCCAGTGACTATCACTTCCAGCTGAGCGCGATTTATCCGGAGCGCATCTACTGCGTGCAGTACGACGAAAGCGATCTGCATTTCGTCCAGCGCCTGTGTGAGGAGGAGGGGATTCACTACCACTTCCAGCACACCGCCAGCGGCCACAAACTGATGTTCGGCGATGACCAGACGGTGTTCCCGAAACTGGCGCCAGTGGCTTATCAGCAGGACTCCGGACTGGTCGCCGATCAACCGGTGGTCAAGCGTTTCGGCCTGCGTCTGGCGACCCGCACCAGCCGCACTACACGACGTGATTACGACTTCGTCAAACCGAAGATCGAGCTCGAAAGCGATGCCAAGAGTAGCGCCCAGCCGGATCTGGAGGATTACGATTACCCGGGGCGTTTCGTAGATCGCGAGCGCGGCAAGCACCTGGCCAATCGCGCACTGGAGCGCCATCGCAGCGACTATCGTCTGGCCGAGGGCAACAGCGATCAGCCGATTCTGGTCAGCGGGCATTTCCTCGCCCTCACCGAACACGCCAACCCGACCTGGAACGATCTGTGGCTGCTCACCGAGATCTTCCACGAAGGCAAACAGCCGCAAGTGCTCGAAGAGTCGGTGACCAGCGACACCACCGATAACAAGGACGATTTCCACCAGGGCTACCGCAACCGCTTCAACGCGATCCCGTGGGACGTGCCGTACCGGCCGCCGCTCGATCACCCGAAACCGAAAGTCCTCGGCACCCAGAGCGCCGTGGTCTGCGGCCCCGAGGGCGAAGAGATCTACTGCGACCAGTACGGTCGGGTGAAGGTGCAGTTCTTCTGGGACCGCGAAGGCGAGCACGACGACAAGACCAGTTGCTGGATGCGTGTGGCCTCGAACTGGGCCGCGGAAACCTTTGGCGCGATCAACATTCCGCGGGTCGGCATGGAGGTGTTGATCACCTTCCTCGAAGGCGATCCCGATCAGCCGCTGATCACCGGTTGCCTGTACCACGGCGCGAATCTGCCGCCGTACAAACTGCCGGACTTCAAGACCCTGGCCACGGTCAAGAGCAAGGAATACAAGGGCAGCCGCGCCAACGAACTGCGCATCGACGACACCACCAGTGAGATCAGTATTGCGCTGCGCAGTGATCACGGCGCCAGTGCGATCAACCTCGGCTACCTGACACACCCGCGCCCGAGCGGCGGGCAGCCGCGTGGCGAAGGTTTCGAGTTGCGCACCGACCGCCATGGCGCGGTGCGTGCTGGCGCCGGTCTGTTGATCACCACCGAGCCGCGCCCGAACGAATCGAAGCACCACAAAGACCTGCCGGAAACCGCCGAGCGCCTCGCCACCGCGAGCGATCAGCAGGACGGTTTCGCCACCCAGGCCAAAGAGCTTCAAGCGCAGGAGGCGGGCGATCAGGACGACGTGGCCAAGGCCTTGCACGCGCAGCATCAAGGCGTGCTCGGCAGTGGCCCGGCGAACATGACTGCCAATGAATTCCCTGAATTCACCGAGCCGCATCTGGTGCTCGCCAGCCCCGCGGGTATCGCCCTGACCACGCCGCGCTCCAGCCATATCGCCACCGGTGAACACCTGGCGCTGAGCAGCACCGGGCACACCAGTTTTTCCATTGGCAAACGCCTGCTGGCCAGTGCCAGCCGTGGCATGCGTCTGTTCGTGCAAAGCATGGGCTGGCGTCTGGTCGCGGCGTCCGGCGACATCGACGTCAAGGCCCTCAAGGACAGTATCAACCTGCTGGCCAAACTCAACATCACTGCCAACGCCGACCGCATCACCATCACCGCCAAGACCGAACTGGTGATCCAGGGCGGCGGCAGCGCGACCACCTACAACGCCGGCGGCATCACCCACGCCACCACCGGCCCGTACACCGCGCACGCGGCGAACTTCGCCTACACCGGCGCGAAAAGTCTGGCCGGGGTGTTCCCGGAACCGCCAAAACCGGGCAAGGGCAATCTGGAACTGTTCAACCAGTACGCCGGGCGTCAGGGCATCAAGGAAGGCGACTACGAAGTCATCGACGCCCTCGGCAAAAGCATCAAGGGCAAGCTCGACGCCAAGGGTTTCGCCAGCGTCGCCGGCGCCGCCCCAGGCCCCGCGCGAGTGGTGTTCGGCAAGGATCCGGCGGACACCTGGAGTGAGGGCAGCTACATCGGCAAAGCGGAATGGCCGCTAAAACCGCCAGCCACTGAAGACGTGCCGAGCCAGGTGCAGGCGATGGTTGCGCAGGTTCTGCCGAACAAGAACTGGGACATGCTGGAGAAGGGCAAGGAACTGGCGCAGAGCGGCATGGGCGCCATGCAGACCGCACAGGGCGCGATGCAGACGGCGCAGCAGGTGAAAGGGGCGGTGCAAGGCGGGGTGGCCGGGTTGCCGAAACTTGCCAGTGCGGCGCTGCCGAGTGCATCGAGCATCCTCGGCGCAGCGAGCAAGGCAGGGAAACTGCCAAGCCTCCCGGCCCCGTTCTTGCCCAAACCATCGCTCAAGACGCCTGGCCTGCTGAATGGGGAGGTGCTCTCATGACTGAGGCAGCCGTTGCCAAGAAGCGCGAGCCGCAGGTCGCTATCGTTCCGCTCAACACGCTGGACGTGCAGGACGTAGGTCGTGGTGCTGCCCGGTTTGATGCCTGGCTGCGATCCATCAGCGGTGGTGTCGTCACGCTCGATCGAATCAAAGGAGTTGCCGGGTCGCTGCCGGTTGTCGGCAACATCATGGCGCTGGTCGATGCGCTGGGCGATATCGTCACGCTTACCAGAAGCAAGCAGCGGGAGTTGCTTGATTGGGTCAGCCTGGGGATCAACCTGATCGGTGTTTTACCTGCGCCTCCGACCATGGCGGCTGCTCGTATGAGTTTGCGTCCGACCTTGTTTCTGGTACGTCAGGAATTGCGTAACAGCGTCAAGATGCTGTTGGGCGATTCAATGATCGAAGTGCTGGTCGGGCATTTGAACGCGACTATCGTCGGCACGATCGATGACTTCGTGAAACAGGCTCAAGGCAAACTCTCGGGCATTCTCGCCGATGCAGGAAAACTCGGCGAAAGCGCAGTCACCGAAATTGCCAAGGGTCTTGAGGCCGTTGTAAATGGCAAGCTTGATTCAAAAGGCGATGCGCGCGCGGCTGGACAAAAGATCACGGCGGCGGGCAATCAACTGCTCAGCGATCCCAAAGCGGCGATCAGTAATATCTTCGGGGCGGCATTCAGTGCCTACAAAGCCGTGGGTAAAGGGGTTGCCAACAGCGCGGCGAAGAATCTTCTGCCGGATCAGGCCAAAAAACTGGTGATGACGCACACCGGCTCATTGAGAGCGATGGGGCCTGAGATCAAAACCCAATTGAGCAAGTTGGGTGACCCGGGAACGCGTCACACGATTGGTTGGTTGTTGCAAATGCTCAGCGGTGCTGTGTTGACGTGGCGCAAGCGTCGTGGGCATGGACAGAGTGCCAGCGTTAAACCCAACGCCACCAGTAAGGCTCAGAACAAGGCAGGTGAAGGACGACTCGAGGCCAGCAGCCATCAGGCTCCTGCGAACGCCAACGCCAATGGCAAAAAAAATGGTGCTTGTGCGGGTACTTGCAACAGCATCAGTTTTGCGTTGGGATCCGAGTCACTGAGCCATACCGATTTCAGCCTGCCGGGTCCATTTCCTGTCGAGTGGGTGCGCACCTACAGCTCCCGGTTCGATGCTTTTGACAATGGCGAATCAGGGGCACGGTGGGTAACAGAGTTTACGACCCGATTCGACTGCAAGGACGATGGACTGGTTTTTTTTGGAGCCGATGGTCGTAGCATCGATTTCCCCCTGCCCAAGCCAGGCCTCTTTCACTATGACCCCGTTGAAAATCTCACGCTGGTTCGTTCCGCTGAGGATCAACTGCTCGTTTGCTTCGGTTTCGAGCGCAAGGAAACCTATGTCCGTCGTGGTCGTTCCTTTTGGCTGACGGATGTCAAAATGCGCAGTGGTGCCGGGCTGATGCTGCATTACGAGCATCGTCATGGGGACGCCCTCGTATTATCCGACCTGATCACCTATCAAGGTGACGTCACGCAAGTCCACTTGCACGTCGGAACGCTGCTTGATGATCAAGGACGCTTGACCGGTCTCTGGGAGATTCGTGACGGCGCGCCTGTACGGCAATTGTGCCATTACCAATACGACATCCATGGCAACTTGATCCAGGCGCAGGATGAAAACGGTGCGGCCTGGAGTTATCAGTATCAGCATCACCTCCTGACTAGGTATACCGATCGCACCGGCCGCGGGTTGAATCTGCAGTGGGATGGTCACACATCGCACGCCAGGGCTGTGCGCGAGTGGGCGGATGACGGCAGTTTCGATACTCGCCTTGAATGGGACGAAAATATCCGCCTGACTTACGTGACTGATGCCCATGGCAACGAGACTTGGCATTACTACGACATCAAGGGCTATACCTACCGGATTCGCTATGCCGATGAACGTTCAGAGTGGTTCTTTCGCGATGATGCGAAGAACGTGATTCGTCACGTTCATACAGATGGCACCACCGATCGCTACAGCTATGACGAGCGCGGTAATTTGCTCGAGCACATCAGCCCCGACGGCAGTGTCGCTCACTACGCCTACGATGATCTCAACCAACTGATCAAGGTCAGTGATGCAGAAGGCGGTCAGTGGCAACGAGCTTACGACGACGCCGGCAATCTGGTGGAGTCGGTCGATCCGCTTGGCAACAAGACGGAGTACGCCTATGACAAAGCAGGTCAGTTGATCGCTATCAAGGATGCAACAGGCAACGAGAAAACGCTTGAGTACAACGTTGCCGGTCAGCTTCTCAAATATACCGATTGCTCCGGCAAGACCAGCGAATGGGAATACAACGATCGCGGTCAGATGATCTGCTTTACCGATGCAGCGGGGCAAAGCACCGAGTATCAGTACAAGGTCGGGCATGTCGCCTTGATAACGCATCCGGATAAAACCGAGGAGCGATTCGAGCGTGATGCCGAAGGGCGTCTGCTCGCTCATGTTGACGGTCTGGATCGCTGTACGACGTGGAGCTATAACGCGGCCGGTCTGGTTGCCGAGCGAGTAGACGCCTGCGAGCAAACGCTTCGTTACCGTTGGGACCTGCTAGGCCGTTTGATAGCACTCGAAAACGAAAACGAGCAGCGCACCCAGTTTCACTATGATCCTGTCGGAAGATTGCTCGAGGAAAAAGGCTTCGACGGCCTTGCCACACGCTATCAATACGACGCTGAGAGCGGGCGGTTGGCGAGCGCCATCAGCGGTGAGCGCATCATTTCGATGGCGTTTGACCCAATGGGGCGGCTTGTTGAACGCCATGCGAGCCTGGGCAATGCGACTCAAAGCGAATCCTTTGCGTATGACGGTAATGGCAACATGGTTTTGGCCACGAACGACCAGAGCCGGTTGCTGTGGTTTTATGATTCGGCCGGTAATCTGATCAGAGAGCACCAGCATTATCAGGATCTGGATGCACCGCTCGTTGCCATCTGGAGGCATGAGTACGATGCCCTCAATCAGTGTGTCGCCACGACTCGTCCGGATGGCCATCGGGTGAGTTGGTTGACGTACGGCAGTGGGCATTTGCTCGCGTTAAAACTGGATGATCACGAACTGGTCGGCTATGAGCGAGATGATTTACATCGCGAAGTCGCTCGTTATCAAGGGAATCGCCTGCGCCAGACGCAAAAGTGGGATCCGGCAGGGCGGCTACAGGAGCAACTGCTCGGTCGAAGCGACGACAATTCGACGTTGCTCAAACGCCAGTACCAATATGATGCGGTCGGCCAGTTGACCGAGCTGAACGATACGCGTCGCGGACCGCTTACCTACCGTTATGATCCGGTCGGGCGACTGATCAGCGCAGCAAGTCGCCTCGGCGTTGAAAACTTCGCGTTCGATCCTGCCAGCAACCTGCTGGACGAGAAGGTGACAGAAGTGCGCCGGCCTCTTGATCAGGCCCCGGCACGTAGTCGGTTGGTAGACAATCTTTTACGTGAATACGTCGGTACTCATTACGAGTACGACGATCGTGGCAACCAGACATTGCGTTGGCACAATGGTCAACGCAGTCGATTGCAATGGGACCTGTTCGATAGGTTGGTGCATTTTGAGGATGAGCGTCTTTCGGTCAGATACGCCTACGATGCCTTGGGTCGCCGGCTGTATAAGCACTCGACAGCCCATTATGTGAACCGTCCTGAAGCAGGTTCGCACTGGAATAAAAATGAGCAGGGGCGCATTCAGCGCTTGCTTGGCTGTGGCTTGACCTTGTACGGGTGGGACGGGGACAACCTTTCCTGGGAAAGCAGTCCAGCCCCTATTGATGGGGGGACAGGTCGCACCGTCCATTACGTTTATGAACCCGGCACATTCGTACCGGTGGCTCAAGCCCTCACACACGCCTCGATTGATCTGTTGAGTCAGCCTGAATATGTCGGCGGCGACAATCTTGAAGATGATCCGCTGTGGAGTCACGCTCCTGAAGCACAACCGTTCGATGCCCTGGCCTGGTATCAGTGTGACCATTTAGGCACACCATTGGAACTTACCGATCAAGACGGTGAGATCGCCTGGAGCGCTCAATACAAAGCGTGGGGGCAGGTGAAAGAACAGACATCAGCCTCGGCAGTGCGGCGCGGGCTGACTAATCCCATTCGTTTCCAGGGTCAGTACCACGATCACGAAACAGGCTTGCACTACAACCGCTACAGGTACTACGACCCCCATGTAGGTCGCTTCATCTCGAAAGACCCGATAGGTCTGATGGGCGGTATCAACCTTCATCAATACGCGCCTAACCCGACGCAGTGGGTGGATCCTTTAGGTCTGGTCAGAAAACCGCCATCCAAGCGCGCGCTGAAGGACGGTGCTGGAGCCTCCGCTAAAGACATCGCTGCGAGCAAGGTCGGCGGCGGTAGTCGGAAAGGACAAGCGGCATGTCGCAAAAAACTTATTGCCAAAAGCAAACCGGTGGGTGTGTACAAGTGCTGGCGGTGCGGGCATACCTCTAGCAATCCTGATGACATGCACTTGGGGCATAAAAATGTGGCGACCTCGAATGGCGGCAACCTGGCCGATGTCAACGTAGATCTTGAGGGCGCTTCGTGTAACCTGAGTGCTGGAAACAGCGGTTACGTGAAAGAAGGGATGTCGTGTGTCGAACGTGGAAGTTGTGGAGCGCCATATGGACGATAAAGAATTGCCTGTTCTGATTGAGGTGTTTGTATCAGATGACGATGGCCCTGTATTCGAGGAGCTCCCTGCAATCGCGATGGGGCAGGATACTTATCAGCTGCTGTCCTCACCTGGTCTTGCGTTGAATTTGGCTCGAGGTGACATCATCTCGATAAAAAACAAAAACACTCACGCTGAAGTCCTGAAGCGCGGAGGGAAATTTTGTATTCATATCTACGCCGACTACATCCCCGAGGACGTCATTGCACAACTGGAAACTGATGTTGGCAATGAACTGGGTGGAACGCTGGATGGCGTTTTCGAAGGCAACCTGTCACTGGCTGTGCCGTCAAGCAATGGCATGGACAGCATCAATGCGTTTTTTGATCGGTTCCGCGAGAAAACCGGACTCGAATGGTATTACGCCAATATCTATAAAAACATTGATGATGAAGATGATGAAACGCTGCTCAATTGGTGGCTGCAGAGCTGACTGACAGGCCAGCGGACGGCAGGGTCGCGAGACCAGGATCAAGTCAAAGGAGTGACAACATGAAAGACGCCATTCGCTTGGGCGACTCCACCACTCACGGTGGCAAGGTGCTCGAAGCCTTCTCCCAAACCGATCTCAACGGCAAGCCTGTTGCCGGAGTCGGTCACAAGGTCAGCTGTCCACTGTGCAAAGGGGTTTTCCCGATTGCAGAGGGCAGCAGCACCTACACCGTTGATGGCACGCCCATCGCTCTGGACGGTATGAAAACCGCTTGCGGCGCTGCGCTGATTGCAAGCGGCCCGAAAGGGGCTGTGATCAGTTGAATCAACATGTACCGCATCGGCATATGCCGGGCATCACCTGATGTTTGTTGCATGAGTGTTGGCAGGCCCAGGCCATCAATCATTTCTTTAAAGTCTCGAACTATCTTACGGATGAGATGCAGTCATGACGACTGAAACGCCTGTCGCGAAAGTACGTGAACCTCAAGTGGCGATCGTTCCGCTCAACACCATTGACATCAAGGATGTCGGACGCGGTGCAGCCAGATTCGATGCCTGGCTGCAATCGATCAGTGGTGGAGTAGTCACTCTTGAGCGCGTCAAGAACGTTGCCGGAGCGTTGCCGGTGGTGGGCAACATCATGGCCTTGGTGGATGCGCTCGGAGACATTGTTGTCCTTGCCAAAAGCAAGCAACGCCAGATTCTGGACTGGGTCAGCCTGGGTATCAATCTGATCGGTGTTTTACCGGCCCCACCCACAATGGCCTCGGCGCGTATGACCTTGCGTCCGACCTTGTCACTGGTGCGTCAAGAACTTCGTAACAGCGCCAAGATGCTGCTGGGCGATTCGCTGATCGAAGTCCTGATCGGACATTTGAATGCCACCATTGTCGGTACGATCGATGACTTTGTAGAGCAGGCCAAGCCGAAGCTGGCTGAAATACTCGACAACGGCGGCAAGCTTGGCCAGAACGCGGTCAACGAAATCGCCAAGGGCCTGGAAACGGTCGTCAACGGCAAGCTTGATGCAAAAGGCGACATGAAGTCGGCGAGTGCCAAGATGAGTGCGGCCGGAGGTCAGTTGTTGCATGACCCCAAGGCAGCCATCAGTAATATTTTCGGCGCAGCCTTCAGCGCCTACAAGGCTGCCGGTAAAGGTGTTGCCAACAGCGCGGCAAAGAACCTGTTGCCGGACAGTGCCAAGGCTTTGGTGCTGAGCAATACCGGCATGCTTCGTACTATGGGTGTGGAGTTGCGCACTCAAATGAACAAGCTGGGTGATCCGGCTGTTCAGCATTCAATCGGTTGGCTGCTGCAGATGCTGGCAGGTTCTGTCATGACCTGGCGCAAGCGTCGAGCACATGGTCAAGGGGCCAGCGTCAAGCCGGATACTACTTCAAAGACTCAGCACAGGGCTGGAGAGGGGCGGCTTGAAGCCAGCAGCCAACAAGCGCCAGCGACGCATAACTGCAAAACATGTAAAAACGGCGTCATGCCGGGCACGGCGCATAGCATCAGTTTTGCCCTGGGCTCTGAATCGCTGAGCCATACGGATTTCAACCTGCCTGGTGCATTCCCTCTCGAGTGGACACGCACCTACTGTTCGCGTCTGGATGCGTATGACGCCAGCGAGATGGGCGCCCGCTGGATTACGTCGTTGACTACCCGTTTTGACTGCGTTGGCGGGAGTCTGGTGTTCCATGACGCTGATGGTCGCAGCCACGACTATGTGCTGCCCGAGACAGGGCAGACTCACTACGATGCCATTGAAAACATGACGCTGGTACGGGTGACCGATGACCAGCTTCTGTTGTGCAGAGGGTTTGAACGCAAGGAAACCTATCTGCGTCGTGGACAACGTTTCGTGCTGGTCGGCGTGGTTTTGCGCAACGGTGCGGGAATCATGCTGCACTACGAGCATCGCCACGAAGGAATACCGGTGCTGTCCGACCTGATTACCTATCAGGGTGATATGGCCGACGTCAGATATCACCTCGGCACCCTGCTTGATGAGCACGGTCGCGTAAAGGGGCTTTGGCTGATCAGCGACGGTGTTCCTCAGCGTCAACTGTGTGCCTATCACTACGACAGTGTCGGTGATTTGATTCAGGCTCAGGACGAGAACGGGGCGGCCTGGAGCTATGAGTACCAGCATCATCTGATCCGTCGTTACACCGATCGGACCGGACGGGGCATGAATCTGGAATGGCAGGGCACAGGCGCTGATGCGCGGGCCGTTCGCGAGTGGGCGGACGACGGCAGTTTCGACACGCGCCTTGAATGGGACGAGAATATTCGCCTGACCTATGTCACCGATGCATACGGTAACGAAACCTGGCACTACTACGACATTCTTGGTTATACGTACCGCATTCGTCATCTGGATGAACGTTCCGAATGGTTGTTCCGTGACGAAGCGAAAAACCTGATTCGACACGTACATGCTGACGGCACAACTGATCGCTTCATCTACGATGCGCGTGGCAACGTCGTCGAACATTTGCGTGCCGACGACAGCGTGCTGCATTTTGCCTACGACGATCTGGATCAACTGATCAAGACCAGCGATGCAGAAGGGGGGCAGTGGCAGCGTGCTTATGACGATCATGGCAACCTTGTGGAAGCAGTCGACCCCCTTGGTAACGTAACGGAGTTTGCCTACAGCGTGGCAGGGTTGCCGACAGCGATCAAAGACGCCGACGGCAATGAGAAGAAGCTCGACTACAACGATGCCGGTCAACTGGTCGAGTATGTTGACTGCTCAGGAAAGACCAGGGCCTGGGAGTACAACGAACTCGGACAGATGATCTGTTTTACCGACGCGGCCGGCCAGAGTACCGAGTACGGGTATCGACTGGGCCAGTTGGCCTGGATCAGGCACCCGGACAAGACCGAGGAGTATTTTGAACGAGACGCTGAAGCCCGGTTGCTCGCGCACACGGATCGTCTTGGCCGCTGTACTACCTGGAAGTATACGGCTGCGGGTCTTGTAGCCGAGCGCCTCGATGCTGATGAGCATACATTGGTCTATCGCTGGGATCGTCTCGGGCGCTTGCAGGCGCTGGACAACGAAAACGAAAGCCGGGCGCATTTCCTCTACGACCCGATAGGTCGCCTGCTGGAAGAAAAGAGCTTTGATGGTCGTATCACCCGCTATCGGTATGATTCTGATACGGGCCATTTGAGTCATATCGTCAACGGCGAGCGTGTGATTTGCGTGAGCTTTGATGCCATGGGACGCCTGATTGAGCGACGCGCCAGTCAAGGTGAGAAATCGCAAAGCGAGCGCTTCATTTATGACGGCAACGGTAACCTGATTGAAGCCGCCAACGCAGACAGTCGTTTACAGTGGTTTCACGACCTGGCCGGCAATGTGCTGCGCGAGCATCAGCATTACCTTGGGCTGGACCAGCCCCCGGTAGTTGGCGTGTGGCAGCACGAGTACGATGTGCTCAACAATCGGGTCGCGACAGTTCGTCCGGACGGGCACCGTGTCAGCTGGCTCACCTATGGCAGCGGTCATTTGTTGGGGCTACGCCTGGACGAGCACGAGCTGATTGGCCTGGAGCGCGACGACCTTCATCGTGAGATTGTCCGGCATCAGGGCAACCACCTGCAGCAGTCGCAAAAGTGGGATTCTGCCGGTCGTTTGCAGGAGCAGGTGCTGGAGCGCAGTGAGGACGGTGCGACGCTTGTCAAACGGACATATCAATACGATGCCGCTGGTCAACTGACTGCGATCAACGATACCCGAAGAGGCGCGATTTCATACCGTTACGATCCTCTCGGTCGACTGTTGGAAGCAGCGACACGACAGGTGGTTGAAACATTCACCTTTGACCCGGCCAGTAATCTGCTTGATGAAAGGGCGAGTGAAATTCGACGACCACTGGACCGGTCTCCGCGCCAGGAGAGGCAGGTAGACAACCTGCTACACGAGTACGAAGGTAATCAGTTCACATACGATGAGCGCGGCAACCTGGTCGAGCGTCTGCAAAACAATCAGCGGAGCTTCCTGCAATGGGATCTGTTTGACCGTTTGGTGCGATTTGAAGATCAACGCTTGTCGGTTGAATTCGCCTATGACGCTCTTGGACGTCGTCTTCACAAAAACTCTGTCGCCCATTCCAAGGGGCGTCCCGAGGCGGGGTCGCACTGGAACCGGAACGAGCATGCACGCATACAGCGTGAGTACGGCTGTGGCTTCACGCTCTACGGCTGGGACGGTAACCGACTTGCCTGGGAAAGCAGTGCCACGCAACTGGATGGCGGTGCCGGACGCACGGTGCACTACATTTTCGAGCCCGGGAGTTTCATTCCTGTAGCACAGGCCATACGACATGCCCCGATTACACTGACGAATCAGCCTGAGTATCAGGGAGAGTACAGCCTGGATGACGATCCGTTGTGGAATCGCAAGGTCACGGTTCAGCCAATTGACGTTTTGCTCTGGTATCAGTGCGATCACCTGGGTACGCCTCAGGAACTGACCGACTCTGAGGGGCAGTTGGTCTGGACGGCTCAGTACAAGGCATGGGGGGCGATATCGGAGCAGCAATCGCAATCGGCCCGACAAAGTGATGTGAGAAATCCTATAAGATTTCCGGGGCAGTACCATGATCATGAGACCGGGCTGCATTACAACCGGCATCGTTACTATGACCCGGCGGTGGGGCGATTCGTCAGCCAGGATCCGATCGGTTATGCGGGCGGTCTGAATCTCTACACCTATGGTCCGAACCCTACAGGGTGGGTGGATCCGATGGGCCTGACGGGGGTCGATGTCTATCGGGCCATGAAAACCGACGAAAAAGGAAAGCCCATTGCTGACTCGACCGCGCGTGGCCTAGGGGTACGTCCTGTCGATATTCCAGTTGATAAAGATGGGAACGTTCATCCCAATACCGGTGGGATGTCCGTAGCGCCGGATACTCCGCAAAACCTGCCGGATCATCGGCGCCCCTCCACGTTACCCGGCGGAACCGGCAAAGACAGCGCCTGCAAATTGAATACCGCTTCACTTCCGGAAAGTCTTCGTTACGTGCAAGACAAAAAAACTCACGGAACCATTCAGCCTAGTAAGGCCATGCCACTTTCTGATTACCAGAAGGCACTAGGGTCGACGGCTGAGCATTGGGAGAAACAATGATGAAAACGCTTGATAAACCGTTGGACGATGAACTGTCCGGCGCATTGAGGAGGGGGGATGATCTTCTTTCGATACGGGAAATCCTGCTGAAGTATCGAGATAAGGGTTTTTCGGCGATATCGGTTAATGAACTGTTGGGGTCAATGCGCGGTGATGCCGATGAAGAGTTGGAGGATCGGATTCTGGAGGTGATGGATATCGTTACCGGGTTTTGTGCGCCAGCTCTGGAAGTCTGGTAAGCGGCGGGTTTGGAATTGAGAAGTTTCACTGGAAATCTGGGGAATGAGCATGAAAAACACTGCTGTGATCCTTGCACTGACCGCCACTTTCGGCCTCTGCGCCCTGGCCCGCGCAGAAGCGCCAGATCCCGCTACCCTGAAAAGCATGTATGACAGCGGTCGCAACATGTCGGGCCTGATCAAGCATTGCGTCGACAAGGGCTACCTGAAAGCGGACAGCACGGAAAACGCCAACAAGATGGTGGCGTTCGTTGCGAATATGCCGGGCGCGTTCGACAAGGCCGATGGCGACAAGAACGAAGGTCTCGGTCGCAAGGGCGAAGTGTTGGCCGACGGTCAATACAAGAGTCTGCAAGGCAACCTGCCGCCGGATCTGAGCCTCAAGCAATGGTGCGAGCAAGCGGATCAAGGGATGCGTGAGGGGCTCAAGCAAATCGGCTTGTAAACTACATCGAAGAGAACACTTGCCATGAAATCCGAAATACCACCCACCGACGCTTCGGCACTCATCGACGCTCGAATCGCTGAACTGGCCGATTGGCGTGGTGCCATCCTCGGCGAGATTCGCAAAGTCATGCACCAGGCTGATCCCAAGGTGGTGGAGGAGTGGAAGTGGCGCGGTGTTCCGGTGTGGTCACGGGGCGGGATCATTTGTACCGGGGAGACTTACAAGGCGGCGGTGAAGATGACCTTCGCCAAGGGCGCGGCGCTGGCTGATCCTGCGGGGTTGTTCAACGCCAGCCTTGAGGGCAACACCCGCCGGGCGATTGATTTTCATGAGGGCGACACGGTCGATGAGCAGGCCTTGAAAGCGCTGATTCGCGAGGCGATTGCGCTGAATCTATCGAAGTGAATCGTGGCGTTTGCCTTGGCTCAGAAATAACTGGCTGTTTTAAAACAAATTTTTTTGCACTCAGGGCTTCCCAGATCAAAAAAAGGTTGGTAAATTGCGGCCCATTCTCGCAGAGCTTGTTACAGAGCTTGAGATACAGGGGCGTCGCCAAGCGGTAAGGCAGCAGGTTTTGATCCTGCCATGCGTTGGTTCGAATCCAGCCGCCCCTGCCATATTCAGAAAAAACGCCAGTCCGAAAGGGCTGGCGTTTTTTTATGCGCGCGATTTGTGGCTGGGGCTGACAGTTGCCTGAGCCGGAGCGGGGGACTGATGTAAACTGCCCGCGCGAAAGTCCCGGCGGGTTATTGGCCGGCGACCCTCAATCTCTCCAGACAAGAGACTTTCATGGCTAATCAAGACCTCAGCTTTACCCCTGATCCGGATGCAGATTCGATTTCCTCCGACGTTGTCGGTTTCAACGGCATTCTGGTTTCGACCCAGATCCCGACCCGCGCCGACGGCAGCCTGGAGCTGGGCGATATCACCCTGCAAAGCGAATGCACCCTGCAGGCGCTGAAAGTGGCGCTGGAGCGGGCCGGCAGTTCGATGGATCGCGTGATGCACCTGACCATCTACCTCACCGACATGGCCGACCGTGCGGCGTTCAACGAAGTCTACAAGCGCTTCTTCGCCAAGCCATGGCCGGTGCGCGCCGCTGTGGGCGTGGCGTCGCTGGCGGTGGAAGGCATGCGCGTGGAAGTCACCGCGATGGCCGCCAAGGCCTGACCGCCCCCTGTAGGAGTGAGCCTGCTCGCGATAGCGGTAAATCAGCCACCATCAACGTTGACTGTGCCACCATCATCGCGAGCAGGCTCACTCCTACAGGAGACTCTCGTGTCGGATTGGAGCGAGGTCATCTGCCACTTGGCAGCACAGGCGTGCCGCTCGGGCGTTTCGCGGCTACAATGCGCGCCTTAACCGTGACAGCCTGACTAAAAAAACTATGTCCTTGCCCAAGCATCATCTGGAACTGCTCAGCCCCGCCCGTGACGTGGCGATTGCCCGCGAGGCGATCCTGCACGGCGCCGACGCCGTGTACATCGGTGGCCCGAGCTTCGGCGCGCGCCACAATGCCTGCAACGAGGTGAGCGAAATTGCCGAGCTGGTGGAGTTTGCCCGCCGTTATCACGCGCGCATTTTCACCACCATCAACACCATCCTGCACGACAACGAACTGGAGCCGGCGCGCAAGCTGATCCACCAGTTGTACGATGCCGGTGTCGACGCGCTGATCGTCCAGGACCTGGGCGTGATGGAACTGGACATTCCGCCGATCGAGCTGCATGCCAGTACCCAGACCGACATCCGCACCCTTGAGCGGGCGAAGTTCCTCGATCAGGCCGGTTTCTCGCAACTGGTACTGGCCCGCGAGCTGAACCTGAAAGAAATTCGTGCCATCGCCGACGAAACCGATGCCGCCATCGAATTCTTCATCCACGGCGCGCTGTGCGTGGCGTTCTCCGGGCAGTGCAACATCTCCCACGCGCAGACCGGGCGCAGCGCCAACCGTGGCGATTGCTCGCAGGCCTGCCGTTTGCCGTACACCCTCAAAGACGAAAAGGGTGGGGTGATCGCCTACGAAAAACACCTGCTGTCGATGAAGGACAACAACCAGAGCGCCAACATTCGCGCGCTGGTCGAAGCCGGTGTGCGTTCGTTCAAGATCGAAGGTCGCTACAAGGACATGGGCTATGTGAAGAACATCACCGCCTATTACCGCCAGCGCCTTGACGACGTCCTCGAAGACCGCCCGGACCTGGCCCGCGCTTCCAGCGGCCGCACCGCGCACTTCTTCCTGCCGGACCCGGAAAAGACCTTCCACCGTGGCAGCACCGACTACTTTGTCACCGATCGCAAGATCGACATCGGCGCGTTCGACTCGCCGACCTTCACCGGCCTGCCAGTGGGCACCGTCGAGAAAGTCGGCAAGCGTGACCTGCAGGTGGTGACGCAGGAACCGCTGTCCAACGGCGATGGCCTCAACGTGCTGGTCAAGCGTGAAGTCGTGGGTTTCCGCGCCAACATCGCCGAGCCAAAGGGCGAGTTCGAAGAAGACGGCGAGAAGCGCTATCGCTATCGCGTCGAGCCGAACGAAATGCCCGAAGGCCTGTACAAGCTGCGGCCGAATCATCCGCTGAACCGCAACCTCGACCACAACTGGCAACAGGCGCTGCAGAAGACCTCTGCCGAGCGTCGTATCGCATTGAGCTGGGTCGCACGTCTGCGTGAAGAACAGCTGGAAGTGACCGCGACCAGTGAAGAGGGGATCAGCGCCAGTGTGACCCTCAACGGTCCGTTCGGTGTGGCCAACAAGCCGGAGCAGGCGCTGGAGCAATTGCAGGATCTGCTCGGTCAGCTCGGTACCACGCAGTACCACGCCACCGACATCAAGCTCGACGCGCCGCAGGCGTTCTTCATCCCGAACTCGCAGCTCAAGGCCTTGCGCCGTGAAGTGATCGAAGCGCTGACCGCTGCTCGCGTCGCCGCACACCCGCGTGGCGGCCGCAAGGCCGAAACCACGCCGCCGCCGGTGTACCCGGAGTCGCACCTGTCGTTCCTGGCCAACGTCTACAACCAGAAGGCCCGCGACTTCTATCACCGTCACGGCGTGAAGCTGATCGATGCGGCCTACGAGGCGCACGAAGAGGCCGGTGAAGTGCCGGTGATGATCACCAAGCACTGCCTGCGTTTCTCGTTCAACCTGTGCCCGAAACAGGCCAAGGGCGTGACCGGAGTGCGCACCAAGGTCGCGCCGATGCAGCTGATCCACGGCGACGAAGTGCTGACCCTGAAGTTCGACTGCAAGCCGTGCGAGATGCACATCATCGGCAAGATGAAGGGCCACATCCTCAACATGCCGCAACCGGGCAGCGTGGTCGGCCACATCAGCCCGGAAGACCTGCTGAAAACCATCCCGCGCGCGCCACACTGAGTGACGGGCGGGCGTGGCGCTACGGTGTCACGCCTGCGCGGGCTCTCGCTCCGCCAGCTCTTCGAGCAGGTCGGCTGACGGCACAAAGAACAACCCCCCGGTGACTGCGGTGCTGAAGTCCAGCAAACGGTCGTAGTTGCCGACGGGTTTGCCGACAAACATGTTCTCCAGCATCTGCTCGATCGGTTCCGGCGAGCGCGCGTAGCCGATGAAATAGGTGCCGAACTCGCCAGCTCCCGGACGACCGAACGGCATGTTGTCGCGCAGGATTTTCTGCTCCTGGCCGTCCTTGGTGATGGTGGTCAGGGCGCTGTGGGAATTGCTCGGTTTCACCTCTTCACCGAGTTCGATGTCGGCCAGTTTGGTGCGGCCGATCACCTTTTCCTGAGCTTCGACGCTCAGCGCATTCCACGCCTCCATCTTGTGCAGGTACTTCTGCACCAGCACATAACTGCCGGATTCGAACGCCGGGTCTTCGTTGCCGATCAGGGTGAAGTGGTCTGCCTTGCGGCCCACCGGGTTCTCGGTGCCATCGACGAAACCGATGATGCTGCGCATGTCGAAGTAGCGGAACCCCTGCACCTCATCCACCACGGTGATCGCGCCATTGAGTGCGCTGCACAACTGGGTCGCCAGTTCGAAACACAGATCCATCTGGTCGGCACGGATGTGCAGCAGGATGTCGCCCGGCGTTGCGACGGCACGACGGCCCTCGACGCCGAACTCGCGGAACGGATGCAGCGACGCCGGGCGCGGGCTGCCGAACAAGGCGTCCCAGGCGTTGGCGCTGAAACCGCAGACACATGACAAGTTGCCGTTGGGCACACGTTTGCCGACCGAGCGGGTGAGGGCGGCGATGTCGCCGCACCAGCCGCGCACCTGACTGGCGGCGTCGCTGCCGGGCAGCAGCGTGGCGACGATGAAAATCGCGCTGCTGGTGATCGGGTTGCAGATCGCTTGTGGCTCGGGGGTATCCATTGATGAGGTCATAGTCGGTTCCATATGCGCGGGGCCAAGGTCGGCGCTCAGTATGAAACCAAAAACGTTTCATCGGTATCTCAGAAGCGACCCAGTCGATAGGCATCCATCGTCGGCACGCCGGAATTGGCCGAGGGAGACGCCAACTGAGCAATCATCTGCGCAGTCACCGCCGCCTGCGTCAGCCCCAAATGCTGATGCCCGAACGCGAGCAGCACTTTACCGTCGCCGACCTTGTCGATGACCGGCAGCGAGTCCGGCAGCGACGGACGAAAGCCCATCCACGGCGTCGCGTCTTCAGCGTTCAAATCACGGCGGAATAAGCCCTTGCTCAAACGGTGTAACTGCCAGGCGCGTTCCATAAACGGCGGGCGCTCCAGACCGGCGAACTCAACGGTGCCGGCCAGGCGCAAGCCGCCGGCCATCGGCGTCATGATGAACTTGCGCTCCAGCGACGTGACGGCGAACGGCAGTCGCTCGTGCTCGTGGGGCAACATCAGGTGATAGCCGCGCTCGGTGTCCAGCGGCACGCGTTTACCGGTCAGCGCAGTGGTGAGCTTCGCCGAATGCGCGCCACAGGCGATCAGCACCTGCCGCGCGGTGAAACGCCCCTGATCGGTGATCAGTGACACGCCATGCGCCTGCAACTGGCCGCCCTGAACCTCCTGCTGAATGAACTGCACGCCGGCCATTTTGGCCGCACTCACCAGTTCGCACACCACCTGATACGGGTCGAGAAAATGCCCGGTGCGCGGGTAGAACAACCCGCCCTGAATCTGTTCGCTGAGCTGCGGCGCGGTGTCCCGCACGGCGCTGGCCGACCAGAAGTCCACGGGCACCTGTTGCTGACGCATGCGAGTCTGCAAGGCGTCGATCGCTTGCCGCGACTCGGCGCGCTCGAACACCAGCAGCGAGCCGTCCTCCTTGAGCAGGTCGGGGCGGGCGATGCTGTGCAGCAGGCGCTTCCAGGCGTCGAGGCTGCTTTCGTTGAGCGCGCGCAGGCCGGCCACGGTGCGCTGAAACGGAGCTGGGCGCAGGTTCAGCAGCAGGCGGCTGAACCACGGCACGGCGCACGGCAGGTACTTCCAGTCCAGGCGCAGCGGCCCCATCGGGTCCATCAGCATCGCTGGCAGACGCTTGAGGATCGACGCATCGGCAATCGGAAACACCTGCTCGGTGGCCAGATGCCCGGCGTTGCCGAACGAGGCGCCATGACCGGGCGGTTGCTTGTCGATGACCACCACCCGTTTACCCTGACGTGCCAGTTGCAGGGCGCAGGCGACACCGATGATGCCGGCGCCGATCACCGCGATATCGGCGTTGTCCGCTGTGAGGTTGTCGGGCATGTTCAGGCTTCCCTCTGACCGTCGAGCAAGCGCCGTAATTGCAGCGGATTCGTCTGTTTCAGCGGCTGCGGCAGCAGGCTGTCGGGGAAATCCTGATAACACACCGGACGCAGGAAACGCAGGATCGCCGCCGTGCCGACCGAGGTGCTGCGCGAATCCGACGTGGCCGGGAACGGCCCGCCATGCACCATCGCGTCACACACTTCGACCCCGGTCGGCCAGCCGTTGACCAGCAGACGTCCGGCCTTGCGCTCCAGTGTCGGCAACAAGGCCCGAGCTTGATCCAGATCGGCGTCATCCAGGTGCAGGGTGGCGGTCAACTGGCCTTCGAGGTGTTCGCAGATCTGACGGATTTCATCGTCGTTGGTGCACTGTACGATCAGTGATGCTGCACCAAAGATTTCACCTTGCAGGCGTGCGTCGGCGAGGAAGTCCTGCGCCTGAGTGACGAACAATTGCGCCTGGCACTGGTTCGGCTCTTCAGTCGCGAGACCGCTCGCTACGTGTTGCGCCTGCGGATGTTCGGCCAACGCGGCGACGGCGCTTGCATAGGCGCGGAAAATCCCCGGCGTGAGCATGGTCTGCGCCGGGCTGCGCTGGACCCCTTCGGCGGCGGTGGCGATGAAACTGTCCAGCGCCGGCCCTTGGTGAGCGATGACCAGCCCGGGATTGGTACAGAACTGCCCGGCACCCTGAGTCAGCGAGGCGACAAAGCCCTGCGCCAACGCCTCACCGCGAGCAGCAAGCGCTGCGGGAAACAGCAACACCGGATTGATCGAACTCATTTCCGCATACACCGGAATCGGTTCGGGCCGTGCCTGCGCCGCTTGGCTCAGGGCGAGGCCGCCACTGCGCGAGCCGGTGAAGCCCACCGCCTTGATGCGCCAATCGCTGACCAATGCAATACCGACTTCGTTGCCGGAACCGAACAGCAGCGAAAACACGCCTTCAGGCAAACCGCATTTTTTCACCGCGCGAGCCAGCGCTTGGCCGACCAGTTCACTGGTGCCGGGATGCGCGCTGTGCGCCTTGACGATCACCGGGCAACCGGCGGCCAATGCCGAAGCGGTGTCGCCGCCCGCCACCGAGAACGCCAGCGGAAAGTTGCTGGCGCCAAACACCGCCACTGGCCCCAGCGCGATCTGCCGCTGGCGCAAATCAGAACGTGGCAGCGGCTGGCGCTGTGGTTGTGATTGATCGACGCGAACGTCCAGCCATTCGCCAGCACGCACTGTGCGGGCAAAGGTGCGCAATTGCCCGCAAGTGCGTCCGCGTTCGCCCTGGATACGGGCGCGAGGCAGGCCGGTTTCGGCCACGGCACGGTCGATCAGCGCATCGCCAAGGGCTTCGATCTCATTGGCGATGGTTTCGAGAAATTCGGCGCGAGCTTTGAGGGAGGTCTCGCGATAACGATCAAAGGCTTGCCACGCCAGTGCGCAGGCCTGTTCGACATGTTCTGCAGTGCCACCGGCATAGGCCGGTTGCAGCACCGCGTCGGTGGCGGGATTGATCGCATGGATCGCTTCACGGCTGCCGGCAATGGCTTGGCCGCCGATCAACATGTGGCCTGTCAGAGTCATGACGCTTCCTTGAAAAACAGGTGAAGCCCCGGTATCACACCGGGGCAGGGGCTGCGGTCAGGCGAGGTTCTGTTCGGCGGACCAGTTTTTGTACCACTGACGGAACAGCGCGTACTGGGTCTCGGCGTAACGACGCTGGGCATCGCTCAAGGCGTCGGTTTCGTTGAAGTGCAGGGCGTATTCGCGGTCGCCGTTGAGCACCATCAGATGCTTGTAATACAGCACCAGGTCGCAGCCTTCGTCGAACGACGACAGCACCGCCAGCGCCGCTTCCAGTTCGCGCGCCAGACGCCGGGCCTTGGCGTCGCCCTTGGCCGCTTGCTTGCTCAGCGCGACCAGTTGCAGCACTTCGCGCGGCAGGGCGTTGCCGATACCGGTGATCGCGCCGGTGGCGTTGCAGTTGACGAAACCGTGCACCACTTGGGTATCGACACCGACCATCAGGGTCACGGCATCGTCCTGCGAGGTGATGTTTTCGGCGGCGTAGCGCAAGTCGGCGCCACCGCCGAACTCCTTGAAGCCGATCAGGTTCGGGTGTTCACGGCGCAGTTCGAAGAACAGCTCGGCGCGGGTGGCGAAGCCGTAGTAGGGACTGTTGTAGATCACCGCCGGCAGGTTCGGCGCGGCGTTGAGGATCGCGGCGAAGTGGGCTTTTTGCGCGGTGGCCGAAGCACCACGGGACAAGACGCGCGGAATCACCATCAGGCCATGGGCGCCGACTTTCGCCGCATGTGCAGCGTGGGACACCGCTTCACGGCTGTTGACCGCGCCAGTGCCGACGATGGTCGGTACCCCGGCGGCCACCAGACGCGCCACGCCTTCCTGACGCTCGGCCTCGGTCAGCAGCGGCCAGTCGCCCATCGAGCCGCAGTAAACCACCGCGCTCATGCCGATATCGATCAGCTCGCGACCCTTGGCCACCAGTGCGTCGAAGTCGGGTTTACGCGCGGCGGTGCACGGGGTCATCAGTGCGGGAATGCAGCCAGTGAAGATGTTATCGCTCATTGTTGTAGCTCCTCGGGACATTCATTCAAGTCGAAAAAAACGGGGCAGGTCAGATGCCCCACGCGAAAGAGTCCTGCTCGTCGATCAGCAGGGTGGCGTCGGCGGTCATGTAGGCGCGGCCGGTAATGAAAGGACGCACGCGTTCGCCATGCCATTCGAAGCGCCCTTCGAACTGGCTGCCGGTGATGCTCGCTTGCGTCCAGACCTGGCCTTCGGCGAGTTTGCCGTCAGCGGCCAGGCAGGCGAGTTTGGCGCTGGTGCCGGTGCCGCAGGGGGAGCGGTCGTAGGCTTTGCCCGGGCACATGACGAAGTTGCGGCTGTCGGCGTGGGCGTCGTCGGCAAACAGTTCGACGTGATCGATCAGTGCGCCGTCCTCACCGTGGATGCCTTGGGCCTCAAGGGCCTTGAGCATCGCCCAGGTGTAATCGGTGAGGGCTTCGACGTTGCTCATCTGCAGGTCCTGGCCGTGTTCGGAAACCAGGAAAAACCAGTTGCCGCCCCAGGCGACGTCGCCGAACACGCGACCGTAGCCGGGCACGTCCACCGGCACCTGTTTGCGGTAGCGCCAGGCCGGGACGTTGCCCAGAGTTACCGCGCCGTCCTCGTGCAGGGTGGCGCTGACCGGGCCGACCGGGGTGTCGATCTTGTGCACGCCCGGTTCGATGCGGCCCAGGTAATGCAGCGAGTTGACCAGGCCGATGGTGCCGTGGCCGCACATGCCGAGGTAACCGGCGTTGTTGAAGAAAATCACCCCGCAGGTGGCATCCGGCGAGACCGGCGCGCAGTACAGCGCACCGACCAGCACGTCGTTGCCACGTGGTTCGAGCAGGCAGGCGCGGCGCCATTGATCGTGGCCTTCGCGCAAGGCATCGCGCTTCTCGGCCATGCTGTTGCCGGGCAGCTCGGGGAAGCCCTTCATCACCAGGCGCGTGGGTTCGCCGCCGGTATGGGAATCGATGATGTGCAGTCGTTTCATGGTTCGTCCCTTGAGTGAAGGTCAGGCGTGAGCAGGGCGCTGGCCCGTTGCCGAATGGGTGGAGGATTCAGCGGCTTCGCTTTCGTCGTCCTCGGTTTCCAGACGAATCAGGCGTGCCGGTACGCCGGTGGCGGCGCCCCAGTAGTAGATGCCCAGCGCGCAGACCGCGACGATCACCGTGTCGAACGGATGGCTGAGCACGCCGATGCCGCCGAAACTGCCGAGCTTGGAGAGGACGATGGTCACGGCGTAGAAGCCGATCAGCCACGCCGACGAGCGCACTTGCTGGCCCAGATTCAGGTGCGCGGTCGGCACCATGCGCCCGCACAGCAGGTAGATGACAAACATCAGGATTTGCAGGCCGAGCAACCACGACACGGTGCCCCAGCCCGACCAGTAGACAATCAGCGCGGCGATGATGAACGACAGCGGCCCAAGCACGCTCATGCCCTTGACCCGGAACGGACGCGGCATGTCCGGCGCATTGCGACGCAGTGCGGCAACCGTCACCGGGGCCACGGCGTAGCTCAATACCAGCGCGGCAGAGACCACGTTGATCAGCGCTTCCCATGACGGGAACGGCAGGGTCCAGAACACCGACAGGCCAAAGGTCAGCCACAGCGCCGGGCGCGGGATGCCGGATTTTTCGTCGATGCGGGTGAAGATCTTGAAGAAGGTCCCGGTCTGCGCCCAGCCGTAGATCACCCGTGGCGTGGCGTTCATGTAGATGTTGCCGCAGCCGCTGGGCGAGATCACCGCATCGGCCACCACCAGATACGCCAGCCAGCCGACACCCAGTGCCAGAGCGATGTCGCGGTACGGCAGGGCCAGTTCCTTGGCGACGCCGGCCCAGCCATTGGCGAGCATTTCGGTCGGGATGCCGCCGAGGAAAGCGGTTTGCAGCAACACGTAAATCGCGGTGGACAGCAGCACCGACAGGATCAGCGCAATCGGGATCGTGCGTTGCGGGTTCTTCACTTCACTGGCCACGGAAATGATCGGCGTCAGGCCCAGATAAGCAAAGATCACCCCACCCGCCGAGACCGCCATTTCAATGCCGGACAGACCGAACGGCGCAAAGCCGTGCACTTCGAAATTGGTCGGTTTGAAGAAGGTGAACAGCACGCCAATCACCAGCAGCGGCACGATGAACTTGAACACGCTGACCAGATTGTTGGCCATGGCGAAGGTCTTCACGCTGCGGTAATTGAGCAGGAAAAACAGGCACAACAACCCGAACTGCACGAACCACCCGAGCACGGTCGGGTCGCTGGAACCGGCCTTGGTCAATTCGGGAAACCACGCCGCCGCATATTGCCGCGAGGCGACCACTTCGATCGCCACCAGACTGGAAAACGCGATCAGCGTGATGAAGCCCATCAGGTAACCGAGCAGCGGGCCGTGGGAGTAAACCGGATAACGCACCACACCGCCGGCACGGGGCAGCGCGGCGCCCAATTCGCAGTAGACGATGCCCAGCAGCAATACGGCGAAACCACCGAGCAGCCAGGAAAAAATCCCTGCCGGGCCGGCGATGGCCGACACGTGACTGGCGGCGAACAACCACCCCGAACCGAAGATCGCCCCCAGCCCGATGAACGTGAGGTCTATCAATGAAAGTTGTTTCTTGAACTTGCCTTGGCCTGTCATAGCGTCGCCTTCTTGTTGGTTGTTGGAGGGGCGTGCAGTGGCGCTACAGTGAACTGATCGGGCGATGGGCGATTGATGTTTTTTGCCGGTGACGATGACGAAATCAGCACAATGGCCAACGGCAAAGGCCCGGCTCGACAGGCTGTCGGCCATGGGGCAATCTGCGTGCAAGTGATAAAACCGAGTGGGGAGTGAGAGGCATGCCGCAGAACGCGTTTGCGATCCTGAGCCAGCACAACGAAGCGAGCCGACCGCAATGCCTCGACGATCTGCTCGCCAGCATGGCGCTGCTGTTGCCGATGCTCGACGTGATTCCCAACGCGGCGATCTTCATCAAGGATCTGCAGGCGCGCTACGTAATGGCCAACCAGACGCTGGTGCAGCGCTGCGGTTTGAAAGACCTGCGACCGTTACTGGGCAAGACCAGCGCCGAAGTGTTTCCGGCGCAATTGGGCCCGGGCTACACCGAGCAGGATCGGCGCGTACTGGAAGAGGGATTTGTGCTGGAGGATCAGCTGGAGCTGCATCTGTACGGCAGCCGCGAACCGGGCTGGTGCCTGACCCACAAGCGTCCGTTGTACGACCGCAACAATCGGATCATTGGCCTGGCGGGAATTTCCGTCGACTTGCAGACCGCCAGCGAAACCCATCCGGCGTATCAGCGACTGGCGGCGGTGGATGAATACATCCGGGCGAACTTCAATCAGCGCGTCAGCCTGAGCGAACTGACGCGCATCGCCGGGATTTCCGTGGCGCAACTGGAGCGTTACTGCAAGCGAGTGTTCCACCTGACGCCGCGGCAGATGATCCAGAAGGTGCGTCTTGAGCACGCGCATCGGCTGTTGCACGGCGACCTGCCGATCACCGAAGTGGCGCTGCAGTGCGGTTATACCGACCACAGCGCGTTCACCCGGCAGTTCAAGGCTTCCACCGGATTCACCCCGCGCCAGTACCGGTTGGCGACGGCGCAGTGAGGCTTGCCCGTCAGGCCTTGACCCAGCGCTGCCGGCTCCACGCACTCAGCGAATCCACGCCCAGCACCAGAATCAGCATCGCCAGAATCACCGTACTCGCCTGCGCTTCCTGAAACAGGCTCAGGCTGACATACAGCATCTGCCCCAAACCGCCGGCACCGACAAAGCCCAGCACGCTGGCCATGCGAATGTTGTTTTCCCAGCGATACAGGCAATACGCGAGCAATTGCGGGGCAAGGTTGGGCAGGGTGCCATAGCAGAAGGCGAGCACCGGGTTGCCGCCCTGCAAACGGATCGCTTCGGCAGGTTCCGGCGGGGTGTTTTCCAGCGCTTCGGCGAACAGCCGGCCGAGCACGCCGGTGGTGTGCAGCGCCAGCGCGAGGGTGCCGGCGTTCGGGCCGAGGCCGGCGGCGAGCACCATCAGCGCCGCCCACACCAGTTCCGGAATCGCCCGCAGGCCGTTGAGCAACAGGCGCGAAGCGCTTTGCAACGGCCAGCCGAAACGCCCGGCCGCGGGCAGCGCGAGGATAATGCCGAACACCGCCGCGAGCAGGGTGCCGAGGGCCGACATGGCGAGGGTTTCCAGCGAGCCCTTGAGGATCGCCTGTAAATGCGTGGCGCTAAGGTCCGGGCTGAGAAAACGCTGCGCGTAGGCACCCATCTGCTTGAGGCTGGTGGCGCTGCCCAGTTCACCGAGGTCGAGTTCGAGGTAACCGAACGAGGCGATGACCGCGACGCCAATGCCAACGATCAGCAACAGATTGATCAGGCGATTCATGTCAGCCTCCAGCGCAGCAGGCGGCTGAGTTGGTCGGCGCCGAGCACCAGAATCAAAAAGGTCAGCAACATGCTCGCCACTTCACCGCTGGCGAACATGCGCAATGACAGGTCGATCTGTTGGCCGAGGCCTCCGGCGCCGACAAATCCCATCACCACCGACGCACGAATCGCGCACTCCCAGCGATACACCGTGTACGACAGCAGCTCGGCCGCGACATTCGGCAGAATCCCGTAGGCGAACGCCGCGAGCCGCCCGCTGCCGGCCTGCATCAAGGCGTGCGCCGGGCGTTGGTCGGTGGATTCGAAAATCTCCGCGTAGACCTTGCCGAGCATGCCGCTGTAGGTGATGGCGATTGCCAGCACACCGGCCGCCGGGCCGAGGCCCACGGCACGCACAAACAGCAGCGCCCAGACAATCTCGGGCACGCTGCGCAAGAAGATCAGCAGCCCGCGCACCGGCCAGCGCAGCAAGCTTCCGACCCGACTGGGAATGCCGCCGCGGGACGCGGCGGACAACGACAGTGCGCGACTGGCAATCAGGCTCGCCGGTACCGCCAGCAGCAGTGCGAGGGCCATGCCGGCGGTGGCGATGGCCAGGGTTTGCAGGGTCGCCTTGAGCAGCAACTGGAGAAAATCGTGGTCATGCGCCGGTGGCCAGAATCCGGAGATGAAGCGGCCCATTTCGGTCTGGCTGTCGCTGTGCAGCAGCACGCCAAGGTCCAGTTCGCTGAGCTGGATGCCCGGCCACAGCAAGGCAAGTGCCAGCAGGGTCAGCAGTAATCGCGGCGCGGCGGCCGGGTCGCGTGAATCGGCCCTCAGCATCGCGGGATCTGCACAATCAGCGGCGCATTGGGCGTCGTCGGGCTTTGCAATTGCTCGTTGGCGTACAGCGTGTCGAGCATCTCGCGGCTGACCTGTTCGGCCGGGCTGTCAAACAGGATCTGGCCGTCGCGCAAACCGATGATGCGCGGAAAGTGCGCCAGCGCCAGTTCCACTGCATGCAGGCTCGCTACCAGCGTGACGTTATGCGTCCGCGCGTGCTGCGAGAGGATCGACAGGGTGTGCCCGGCGAGTACCGGGTCCATCGCCGACACCGGTTCGTCCGCCAGCAGAATCTCCGGTGCCTGATACAGCACCCGGGCAATGCCTACGCGCTGCAATTGGCCGCCGGACAATTGCTGGCAGTAAGCGAAGAGTTTGTCGCCCAGATCCAGTCGTGCCAGGGCCGCACGGGCGCCGGGAATATCCGTCGGGTGCAGCAGATTGAGCAGGCTCTTGCCTAAACTCCACTGGCCGAGTTTGCCGGCCAGCACCGCCGTTACCACGCGCTGGCGCGGCGGCAGCGGTGGGGCTTGATGCACCAGGCCGATGCGCGCACGCAGGCGTTGCCGTTGACGGGCCGAGAGATGCCAGGGACGTTCGCCCAGCACCTCGATTTCACCGCTGCTGGGGCGCAACGCGGTGGCCAGCAGGTTCAACAGACTCGACTTGCCGGCCCCGGAAGGACCGATGATCGCCACCTGCTCGCCGGCGCCAATCTGCAGGTCGATGCCGCGCAGCGCATCGACCCCGTTGGCGTGGTGCAGAGTGCCTTGTTTGAGGCTCAGGGTCATTTCAACAGATCGGCAGCGCGAGCAGCTTCCTCGATACCCTTGTAGTTTTCGGGCTTGGTGTCGATGAAGCGGCTGGCAGCCTGCAGATCAAGAATCTTCTTCTGCTCGGGGTTGGCCGGGTCGAGGTCGAGGAAGGCTTTCTTGATCTTCGCCGCCAGCGCCGGGTCTAGGGTGCCGCGCACGGTCCAGTTGTAATCGAAGTAGGCCGGGGTGGTGGCGAACACGTGGACCTTGCTGGTGTCGACCTTGCCCGCGTCCACCAGTTTCTGCCAGACGCTGGCGTTCAGCACTCCGGCATCGACCTTGCCGGCCTGAACCCAAGCCACGGTGGCATCGTGCGCGCCGGAATAGGCAACGCGGCTGAAATAGGCTTCAGGCTTGATGTTGTCGTTCTTCAGCATGAAGTAACGCGGCATCAGGCTGCCGGAGGTGGACGATACCGAACCAAAGGCAAAGGTCTTGCCTTTGAGGTCGGCCAGGCTCTTCACGTTTGGGTCGGCAGTGATGAACTTGCTGGTGAACTGCGCATCCTGCTCGCGCTGCACCAGCGGGATCACCGGGGTGGTGGCGTCGGTCTTCAGGCGTGCCTGAACGAAAGTGAAACCGCCCAGCCAGGCCATGTCGAGGCGATCGGTCGCCAGCGCTTCAACCACTGCCGGGTAGTCGGCCACCGGAACGAACTGCACTTTCATGCCCAGTTGCTGCTCCAGATAGGCCCCCAGTGGTTCGAATTTGCGCAGCAATTCGGTCGGGGCTTCATCGGGAATTGCACTGACCCGCAACACATCGGCGGCATGCGCCACCAAAGCAGAAAAAGACAGGGCCAGACCAGCAGTCAGTGCCAGGGTTCGTTTGAGCATGGAAATCTCCGTTTCATGAGCGTCGCATTCTAAGCGCCGCGACGCGAGGTGTCGCGATCGGGCGCTCAATCAGGTTAGACGAAACGGCGAGGTTATACGCAGCCGCGCTGTCAAAGGCCAGCAGTGGTGTCCGACGATGTTTTACCCCGGATTACGATCATGGGGTTTCCGGGAGTTTGGCAATCACCTTGATCTCGAACTGAAACCCGGCCAGCCAGGTCACGCCGACCGCAGTAATCGTCGGATACGGTGCGCTGCCCCAGAACTCCGGCACCACTTCCCAGATGGTTTCGAAGGTCGATTGCGGATCAATCATGAACACCGTGACGTCCACCGCATCGGCGAAGCTGCAACCGGCGGCATCGAGGATCGCATTGAGGTTATTGAACGCCAGGCGCACCTGGTTCTGCAGATCCGGCTCGGGCGAACCATCTACACGGCTGCCGACTTGCCCCGAGACAAACAGAAAACCGTTGGAACGAATCGCTGGCGAATAACGATGGCGCTCGTAAAGCGCATGGCGGGCTGGCGGGAAAACGACGTCGCGCTGGGTCATGGGTGTCTCCATCATTGTTTGGTGGTTGCTGATGGAGTGACTGTAGGGGCTTGCGCAGTGGCGATAAACGCGCAAGCTTGGCGTTCACTGTTTGCAGATTCCAAACAATCCGAGGGCGCAAAGTGGACCGTTTCGATGCAATGCAGGCGTTCGCCCGGGTGGTCGAGGCGGGCAGTTTCACCAAGGCTGCCGAGACCTTGCACATGAGCAAGACCACCGTGACCCAACTCGTGCAGCAACTGGAAGCCCGGCTGCGGGTCAGGTTGCTCAACCGCACCACGCGCAAGGTCAACGTCACTGCCGATGGCGCAATCTATTACGAGCGGGTCATTAGGTTGTTGGCCGATATGGACGACGCCGAAACCAGTCTGTCCGGCGCCTCGGCATTGCCCAGAGGACGCTTGCGCGTAGATGTGCCGAGCCCGCTGGCGAGGCTGATTCTGGTGCCGGCATTGCCTGAGTTTCATGCGCGGTATCCGGACATTCAGATCGACATGGGTGTCAGCGACCGCATCGTCGACATCATCGATGAGAACGTCGATTGCGTGGTGCGCGGCGGCGAACTGCTTGATCAGTCACTGATGGCGCGGCGGGTGGCCGATCTTCAGCTCGGGGTTTTCGCCGCGCCGGATTATCTGGCCCGCGCTGGCACGCCGCAGCATCCACGCGAGCTGGAGGACTCGCATCATCGGGTGGTCGGATTTCTCTGGGCGCGCACCGGCAAACCCGTGCCTTACGCCTTGCACAATGGCAGCGAACACCTGCAGATCAAGGGCCGCCACGTGCTCGCCGTCGATGACGGCAACGCTTACCTTGCGGCAGGTCTGGCCGGCATGGGCGTGCTGTGGTTACCCAGGTACATGTCGCACGCGCATCAGACTCGGGGTGAGTTGGTGCCGCTGTTCGAGGACTGGCAACTCGAGCCGATGCCGCTCTACGTGGCGTACCCGCCGAACCGGCATATCAGCCAAAAGCTAAGGGTATTTATCAATTGGATCGTGGAATTGATGGCGCACCATGGCAATGGCCCGGAACTTGCTGAGCCGCGCTCCGGGACTGTCAAATAACTAACGAATAACGCCAACCATGACAGTCGCTTGCTCTGGATGCACCGCTATTCACTCAAGGAGCGTCACCCGTCATGAATATGTATATCGATATTGTCGGTGCGTGCAATTTAAGCTGCCCTTCGTGCCCGATGGGCAACTCGGAAAACGTCAACTTCAAGAAAGCCATGCAAGTCGACATGTTCCGCAAGATCGTCGAGAAGGCCCGCAACGAAGGGGTCGAGACGATCTTTCTGTACAACTGGACCGAGCCGTTGATCCATCCGCGAATCGGTGAGTTTGTCGAGATCATCAATGCCGCCGGTTTGCAGAGCGGTATCAGCTCCAACTTGAACCTGGCCAAGAACATGGAAACCGCCATGCTGGCCAACCCGTGGTTCTTCCGTATTTCGTTGTCCGGGTTTTACCAGGAGACTTACCAGCAGGGGCACGTGGGCGGCGACATTGAAGTGGTCAAGGCCAACATGATCAAACTGCATGAACTCAAGCAGCAACATGGCTTGAGTACGCGCATCGAGGTTTACTACCACCGTTATCTGGACAACATGGAAGAAGAAGGGCTGATGCGCGAATTCAGCCAGAGTCTGGGTTTCGAGTTCTCCACTGGGTATTCAGTGATGATGCCGCTGGAGAAAACGCTGGCGCTGATCGAGCGCGACCCTTCGGTGACAGATACCGATCATGAAACCCTGAAAAGGCTGGCGCTGCCGCCCTTCGACGATCTGGTCAATCTGGTCCGTCAGTATCCCAAGCAGGCGTGCTCGCTCAAGGATGACTGGCTGGTGCTCGACTGCAACGGCAATACCGTTTTGTGCTGTTCCGTTTTCAATCAGACCGAATACCAGGTCGGCAAGTATCTGGATATGCCTCTGGCGCAATTGACCGGCCTGAAGTCCACCCAGAAAAATTGCGTCGACATGTGCAATCGCTGCGCAAAAAACGGCTTGCACATCTACTCGACGCAATCCAATCGGGGGCCGCTGGAAAGCCATGCGGTCAACCGCATTATCGACTTCCAGCGGCGCACGATCATGGGGCTGCCGGTCGAAAGCGAAAAGCTTGGGCGAACCGGTGAAGTCAGTGCGGATAACTTCGACGAAGCGCAATACCTGCATATGAACCAGGACGTCAAAAACGCGATTTCCACGGGCGCGTTCACCAGCGGTTATCAGCATTACGTGCTGTTCGGTCGTCTGGAAGGCCGGCTCGGTGCGGGTTATCTCACGGTCGTCTGATCGTGCGGATCAGGTCCCGCCAGTTGGTTTGAAAGCCATTCACTGAAGCATCGCGCCATCGGGTCATTCTCGCTGTCGCGATGCGTCAGCAGCGCCCAGTTCGGGCCACGAATGGTTTGCTCCACCAAGGGCTGCAACAGCCCGTTTTCCTGCGCCTGATGGCTGAGCAACTGACTGACCAGCGCAATCCCCAGCCCTGCCGCAGCGGCATCGAGCAACAAGCCCGGATCGGAAAAATTCAGCCCCTGATCCTGTTGCCCGACATCGACGCCGGCCTCCACCGCCCAGTGGCTCCAGTCCATTTCACGCTCACCGTGCAGGGTCGTGCGTTGCGCGGCGGGCTGCGCCAAAACGCTGGGATGACACGCCGGAAACAGGCGGTCGGCATGCAGCACCTTGAAGCTGCATTCAGCCTGGGAGCTGATGTCGTCGCGCACCGCCAGATCGATGGTTTGCGTGGCCATGTCCGGTACTTCATCGGTGCTGAAAATCCACAAATCGACTTGCGGATGCTGGCGCCGAAAATCCGCCAGACGCGGCAGCAACCAGTGCCGGGCAAACGCCGGCGTGGTGTTGAGCACCAGTTGATTGGGCTTCTGATATTGCCCCAGACGCCGGATGCCGACCGCCAGTTGCTGCAGCATCGCCTGGGTGGTGCTGAGCAGATCGTGGCCGGCATCGGTCAGCGCGACACTGCGACCGTTGCGAAAGAACAGCGGCTGTTCGAGGTACGCTTCGAGGCTGCGAATCTGCTGGCTGATCGCCGACTGAGTGAGGCTCAACTCATCGGCCGCCTTGTGAAAACTGCCGAGGCGCGCAGCCGCTTCGAAGCCGCGCAGGGAGCTGAGCGGCGGCCAGTGCTTGAGCATATCGATAAGTTCCTCTAATCAGTTGTGCGCTAAATCCATCGTTTGTTGCTGCGATTTCAGCGCCGTAGCATTCACCTCACGCCAAATCCCGGCAATTTCCATTGAATACAATGGCTTAATCGAGAGGTGCTTGTCATGCCGCGCAACGAGAATAACAACAACGCTTGGATGATGCCTGCCGAATGGGTGACGCATGCCGCGACGTGGATGGTCTGGCCGCATAACCAGGCGCTGTGGGAGTCGGGCTGGCGCGTGACTCTGCCGCTGGTGCAGGAGGATTTCGCCCGGGTCGCCAACGCCATCGCGCGATTCGAGCCGGTGAAAATGGTCGTTGATCCCTCGGCGGTAGCGAGCGCCAAAGCCCTGTGCGGGCCGAACATTGAGCTGATTCCGCTGGCGGTTAACGACAGCTGGTGCCGCGACTCCGGCCCGAGCTTTGTCTGCCACCCGCAACAAGGGCTGGCCGGTGTCAGTTGGCGCTTCAACGCCTGGGGCGGCAAGTCGGCGCACGACCTGGACGAAAGCCTGGCGCGGCGCGTACTCAATCATCTGGGGCTGGAATGCTTCGGCACGCCGCTGGGCAACGAGGGCGGGGCGATTCATGTCGACGGCGAGGGCACGCTGATCACCACCGAGTCGGTGCTGCTCAACCCCAATCGCAACCCGGGCATTGGCAAGGCCGAGATGGAAGACATCTTCAGCCGCTTGCTCGGCGTGAAGAAAACCATCTGGCTGCCGGGCGATCCGGATTACGTCACCGGCGACATGACTGACGGTCACGTTGATGGCGTCTGCGCCTTCGCCCGTCCCGGCGTGTTGCTGGTGGATGCGACCCACGACCAAAGCTCGGTGTACGCCGAAGTGGTCCGCGAAAACCGTCGTGCGCTGGAGTTGGCGACCGACGCCGAAGGGCGCAAGTTCGAGCTGATTGAACTGTTTGAAGCCAGCGAAGCGGTGGACAGCGACGCCGAAGTGTTCTGCGCCTCGTACACCAATTTCTACATCGCCAACGGCGCGATCATCATGCCGGCCTACGGCATCGAGGCCGACGAGGTGGCGGCCAAAGTGCTGGCGCAGGCGTTCCCCGGACGCGAAGTGGTGCCGGTGCGCATCAATCATCTGGCTCATGGCGGCGGCGGGGTGCATTGCATCACTCAGCAGCAACCGGCCTGGCCGGTGGAGGGTTGAGCGATGAGCCATCTGACCATCGCCACTACCCAGATGCCGTGCACCTGGGATCTGCCGCGCAACCTCGATCAGGCCGAGCAACTGGTGCGTGAGGCCGCCGCGAAGGGCGCGCAGGTGATCCTGTTGCAGGAGCTGTTCGCCACGCCATATTTCTGCATCGAACAGAGCCACAAACATCTGGCGCTGGCCGAGGAGTATCGCGACAGCCGTGTGCTGCAGCGTTTCGCCGCGCTGGCCAAAGAGCTGGGCGTGGTGCTGCCGCTGAGCTGGTTCGAGAGGGCCGGCAACGCCTTCTTCAATTCGTTGAGCGTGGCCGATGCCGACGGGCGCCTGTCGGGGGTGTACCGCAAAACCCACATTCCCAACGCCATCGGCTATCAGGAGAAGGAATATTTCAGCCCCGGCGATAGCGGCTTCAAAGTCTGGGACACCGCATTCGGCCGCCTCGGTGTGGGTATCTGCTGGGATCAATGGTTTCCCGAGACCGCGCGTTGTCTGGCGCTGATGGGCGCTGAAGTGTTGCTGTTCCCCACGGCTATCGGCTCCGAGCCGGGCTGCGCGGTGCTGGATTCTCGCGACCACTGGCAGATGACCATGCGCGGCCATGCCGCCGCCAATCTGCTGCCGGTAGTGGCGGCCAACCGGGTCGGGCGCGAAGTGGCGAGCACCGATCAGTCGCTGCAGATGAACTTCTACGGTTCGTCGTTCATCAGCGATCACAAAGGCCAGTTGCTGGCCGAAGCCGACCGCGACAGCACGGGCGTGCTGGTGCACCGCCTCGACCTCGAGGCGATGCGCGAAGAACGCCTGAGCTGGGGCATCTACCGTGACCGCCGGCCGGACATGTATGGCGCACTGCTCAGTCAGGATGGTCGCAACCTTCACGCACGCTGGAACGCTCAAGGGGTTTGATATGACTACGCATCACAAACGACTGCTCGGCGTTCTGGGCCTGGCCCTGACTTGCGTGATCCCGGCGCTGCATGCCGAGGACAAAACCCTGCGCCTGTACAACTGGGCCGATTATTTTGCCGAAGACACCCTGAGCCGCTTCACCGCCGAAACCGGGATTAAGGTGATCTACGACGTCATGGACGGCAGCGAAACCCTCGAGGCGAAGATGCTTTCAGGTGGCAGCGGCTATGACCTGATCTTCCCCGGCGACACTGTGGCCGAGCGCCTGATGCGCGCCGGCAGCCTGATGCCGCTGGACCCATCGAAGCTGACGGCACTGGCCGACATCGAACCCGGCTTGCAGAAATTGCGCAGCCATTACGAACACTCCAGCCAGGCCACCGTGCCTTACACCTGGGGCACCATCGGCCTGACCTACAACGCGGCGCAGATCAAGCAACGCATGGCCGACGCGCCGGTCAACAGCCTGGACATGCTGTTCAAACCGGAGCTGGCGGCGAAGTTTGCCGATTGCGGGATTTCGATGATCGACTCGCCGGATGAAGTGCTGGCAGTGGTGCTCAATTATCTGGGGCGCGATCCGCGTAGTGCGAAACCGGCGGATCTGGCGGCGGCCAGTGAGGTGCTGATGAAGCTGCGGCCTTATGTGCGCAAGTTCCAGTCGCAACCGGTGACCGATCTGGTCAACGGCAACCTGTGTCTGTCGCTGGGTTACAGCGGCGACATGACCCAGGCCCAACGCACCTCGGACAGCGCTGGCAAGACCACGAAATTTGAGTACCGCATCCCCCGCGAAGGCACCACGGTGTGGATGGACACCATGGCGATTCCGGTCGATGCGAAACACCCGGATTACGCCTACGCGTTCATCAACTTCGTGATGCGCCCGGAAAACATGGCGGCGATCAGTAACTTCACCGGTTACCCGACTTCCAACGCCAAGGCACGGGCCAGCGTCGATGCGGCAATGCGCAACAACCCGGACATCTACCTCGACGAGGCGACCTATGCTCGATTGATCCCGGGCAAGGACATTCCTCAGGCCGATATGCGTGCACGGATGCGCACCTGGACCAAATTCAAAACCGCCACCCACCCATGACTCAACCGCCGGCGCCCGGCCGCCGGCCCTTTTCAGGAAAACCAGAGATGTCGACGCGTCGTGAATTCATCAAACAGGTATCGGTCGCTGCAGGTGTCGGCGCTGCGTTCGTGGGGCTGGGCCTGGCACCCGGCAGACTTCTGGCGGCCAGCACGGGAGATTGGTTCATGCCCGACGAGGGTGACAGGCACGAACGCGCCTTCATTGCTTTCGGCGCACAGGATGCGTTCTGGGAAGATTTCACCGCCGATGTGCAGGCTGCGCTGGGCCGCATCGCCCGCACCATTGCCCGTTATGAACCGCTCACGGTGTTCTGTCGCAGCGGCGAACGCAGCCTCGCCGAAGAGTACTGCGGCACCCGCAATGTCACCTACGTAACCGCCGCGCTCGACGACATCTGGATGCGTGACATCAGCGCCAATTTTGTTATCGACGACAAGGGCGGCCTCGGCGCGGTGGACTTCAATTTCAACGGGTGGGGCGACGAACAGCGGCACAGCAAGGATGCGAAAATCGCTGCGCGAGTGGCCGCCGATGCACAGGCGACCTACCTGCGCAGTGAACTGGTGGGCGAGGGCGGTGGTATCGAGGTCGACGGCCACGGCACCGGGATCATGACCGAAAGCAGCTGGATCAACAGCAACCGCAATCCCGGCTGGAGCAAGGCCGATGTCGAGGCCGAACTGAAGGAACGTCTGGGCCTGCGCAAAATCATCTGGCTGCCGGGGATCAAGGGCAAGGACATCACCGACGCCCACGTCGATTTCTATGCACGGTTCATCAAGCCCGGCGTGGTCATTGCCAACCTCGACAACGACCCCGAATCCTACGATCACCAGGTCACGCTGGCGCACCTGGAGATTCTCAGGAAAGCCACCGACGCTGATGGTCGCCCGCTGCAGATCCACACGATTTCGCCGCCACTCAAGCCGCGCAAGAGCAAGTTCAACCAGAACAACCCGGATTTCGCTGCGGGTTACATCAACTATTTCGTGATCAACGGCGCGATCATCGCCCCGGAGTTCGGCGACAAGGAGGCGGACAAAAAGGCTTATGACCTGCTGTCGAAGCTGTACCCGGAGCGCAAAGTCGAGCTGCTGAACATCGATGCGATCGCTGCCGGTGGTGGCGGGATTCACTGCGTGACCAGTCATCAGCCACAAGCGTGATTGACTCTTTGGCCCATCGAGCCAACTATCGGCGCATAACAACATGACCGATGGGCCAGACCTTGATCGAACGACGTCAATTCAGCGGAGGCATGAAGGGTAAAAACCTCCGCTATCTGAATGAGCAATCCGCCGAGACCCGCATCACCCGCACCGGTTTTCTGCTGCTGGAACACTTTTCGCTGCCGGCCTTCACCCAGGCGCTGGACACCATCATCACCGCCAACCTGTTGCGCGCCGGACTGTTCAGCTCGCGCACGTTCGGGCTGAGCGAGGGTGAGGTGATCAGCGATCTGGGGTTGGTGATTCGCCCGGATGCGCGGATTGACGCCGCCAGCCTTGCGGATCTGGACTTGCTGGTGGTGTGCGGCGGCTACCGCACTGAGCTGAAGGCCAGCGAGGAGTTGAACAGCCTGCTGCGCTCGGCGGCGGAGCGCGGGGTCAGTCTGGCCGGTTTGTGGAACGGTGCGTGGTTTCTCGGCCGCGCCGGACTGCTCGATGGCTATCGTTGCGCGATCCACCCGGAGCATCGCCCCGCGCTGACCGAAATTGCCAAAGCCACCCAGGTCAGCAGCGAACCTTATGTGATCGATCGCGACCGGCTCACCGCGTCGAGCCCGTCCGGGGCTTTCCATATGGCGCTGGACTGGATCAAGAGCCTGCACGGCAAGGCGCTGGTCGAAGGCATCGAGGACATTCTGGCGTTCGAGGAGTCGCGGTATCGGCGGATCAAACCGGATGAAAACCTCTGCGTCAGTGCACCGTTGCGCGAGGTGGTCAAGCTGATGGACGCCAACCTCGAGGAACCGCTGGAGCTGGAACAACTGGCGGTGTACGCCGGTCGCTCGCGGCGACAACTGGAGCGCTTGTTCAAGGAGCAACTGGGCACCACGCCGCAGCGCTATTACCTGGAACTGCGCATCACCGAAGCCCGGCGCCTGTTGCAGCACACCGAGCTGTCGCAGATGGAAGTGCTGGTGGCCTGCGGTTTCGTTTCGCCGAGCCATTTCAGCAAGTGCTACAGCGCGTTTTTCGGTTATCGACCGTCCAGGGAAAAACGCCTGGTCAAATAGACCGAGGCGTTTTCTGCCTTCGACCTCAGAGGTGATCGGCGTCGATCACTGCCTGAGCAAACGCCTGCGGATCTTCCTGGGGCAGGTTGTGGCCGATGCCGCCGTTGATCAGGCGGAACTGGTACTTGCCGGTGAAACGCTTGGCGTAATCCTCAGGCGCCGGGTGCGGCGCGCCGTTGGCATCGCCCTCGAGGGTGATGGTCGGCACGCTGATGGATGGGGCGCTGGCGAGTTTCTGCTCCAGCGCCGCGTATTGCGGTTCGCCCTGCACCAGGCCCAGACGCCAGCGGTAGTTGAACACGGTGATCTCGACGTGATCGGGGTTTTCCAGTGCTTTGGCGCTGCGGTCGAACGTGGCGTCATCGAAGGCCCATTTCGGGGAGGCGAGCTGCCAGATCAGCTTGGCGAAGTCGTGGGTGTTTTTACGGTAACCGTCCCGGCCACGGTCGGTGGCGAAGTAGAACTGATACCACCACTGCAATTCGGCCTTGGGCGGCAACGGATTTTGCCCGGCAGCCTGATTGCCGATCAGGTAGCCGCTGACTGACACCAATGCCTTGACTCGCTCCGGCCACAGCGCCGAGACGATGTCCGCCGAACGTGCGCCCCAGTCGTAACCACCGAGCACCGCTTGCTTGATGTTCAGGGCATCCATGAAGTCGATCACGTCGCTGGCCAGCGCCGCAGGCTGCCCGTTGCGTGGCGTCTGATCGGAGAGGAAATGCGTGTCGCCATAACCCCGCGCATACGGCATCAGCACCCGATACCCCTTGGCGGCGAGCAACGGCGCGACCTTGTCATAGCTATGAATGTCGTACGGCCAGCCGTGCAGCAGAATCACCACCGGCCCCTGCGCCGGGCCGGTTTCGGCGTAGGCCACATCCAGCAGCCCGGCCTTCACATGCTTGAGCGGGCCGAACGGCGAGGGCGCGGAATAGCTGACGTTGTGGTCGCCGGTTGCCGGCTGCGCGGCGGCGGCCGTTGGCATTTGCGTCGCCGCCAGCGCGCCGAACAGCGTCACGGCGAGGATGTTCATACGGTTGAATGCTGCGTTTTTCATGCTGAAGTCTCCTTGGCAATCCTGTCGGGGGCAGGTGCGGGCTGAGCCCGGCAAACCTTGCAGGCATTTGAACGCCGGGACGTATCTGGTCCATGTCGAAAAAGCGCGATGATTCAAGTTCATGTATCGCCGGGGTGTCTGTACACACTGTGATACACGGTGGGTGTCGGGGCGGCGTGGCTTTGTATGGCCGTGTATCCAGCTCTGCACGTGATACACGGCGAGACCAAACGCGGGTTTTTCGACACATGGCCGCTACACCCGGCAGTCACAGTGCAGGCCTTCACACCATGACTGTCGAGAGGGCAATTGCATGCAACGCACACTGATTCTGGCCACTGTGGCCGCACTGGTTTCATTCACCGGCCTGGCGCAGGCGGCAGACGCTCAGGCCATGAGCTGGCAGCAGGGCTTGAGCCGTACCGACCTGATTCGTCAGGACCTGGGCGACGCGGATCGCGAGGTGATACAGGCACGTATCGATTTCGAACCGGGTGTCACCGCGCCGCGGCATGCGCATCCGGGTGTCGAAGTGGCGCACGTGCTCAGCGGCACGCTGGAGTATCAACTGGAGGGGCGGCCGGCGGTCACGCTAAAGGCCGGTGACTCGCTGTTCATCCCGGCTGGCGTGGCCCATGTGGCGAAGAACGTCGGCCAGGACCAAGGCGTGGAACTGGCGACCTATGTGGTGAAAAAAGGCCAGCCGCTGTTGGAGCTGAGGCCGTGATCGGGCTTATCTGGCGCGCAATAACTTGCGGTAATCCACTGGCGAAATCCCGCGGGCCTGACGGAAGGAATGGCTGAAAGAACTGGCCTGCGAGTAACCCAGCATCAGGGCAATGTTCATGATGCTGGTCTCGGTGCGGCGCAGGTAATGGTCGGCCAGTTCCATGCGCATGGTTTCCAGCACCTGATTGAAGTTTTCCCCTTCGGCCGCCAGTTTGCGCTGCAAGGTGCGCGGCGAAATCGCCAATTGCCGGGCCAGGCTTTTCAGGCTGAAATCACCGGTCGGCAATTGTTCGGTGAGCAGCGCGCGCAATCGATCTGTGACCGAAAACGCCGGATACGACAGGCACAACTGCCAGTCGGCCTCCAGCAGCATGCTGCGATGCATGCGCGGGTCGGCGCCCTGGATTCGTGTAGAGAGTGTCGACTCGGCAAACACCAGCGCATTGCAACCGGCCTCGAACTGCACCGGACAACCAAAGAAGTGTTCATACAGCGCCGGTTCGCCCACCGCCGAATGCATCATCCGGACTTCCAGCATCGGCTGATTGCTCGCGATCAACCAGCGGCCGAACGCTGCCCAGCCGACCATCAGCGCTTCCTGATGCAGGGCGCAATAGGGCTCCAGTTCACTGATGCGTTGATCTTCGAGGGTTACGCGGCCGTCGCCGATGACGATCCGGGTCTGGCTGGACGGACTGTCGTAAACGATCTTGCCGAAACGCAGAATCATGTTCAGCGATTCGCCCAGTGTCGCGCTGGTCATCAGCACATAACCCAGCACGCCGTAGGTGCCCGGGCGTACGGCGGCGCCGACCAGCAGGCCGAAATGCGGCAGGTTGCTGCTGAGCGCCGCCAGTTCCAGCAAGGCACGCAGTTGGCGCATGGGAATGCGCACGATCGAGTCGGACAACTGCTCGCGTGAGAGTCCGGTCTGCTGCAACAGCCAGTCGCCATCGCAGCCGTATTGTTCGGCGACATCAAGGACGTGGTTAACGAAGGCAGCGCTGGAAGTGGCGGGTCGCATGGGGGGAGGGGAAGTCCGGTAATCCGGTGATCTTGCTTTTCCGAAAGGTGAAGAAAGCGACGTCGCCAAGGCGCGCGGCGTCAATAGACCCTACATGCGCCCGATCACCGGAATACCGGTGCCAGTGACGGCCGACGCTTGTTCCGAGATCAGAAACAGAATGACCGCCGCCAGTTGAGCGGGCGTCACCCAGCGCTGATGCTCGGCGTCGGGCATGGCTTCACGGTTTTGCGGGGTGTCGAGCACGCTCGGTAGCACGGCATTGACCGTGATGCTCATGTCCTTCAGTTCTTCGGCGAGGCTTTCGGTCAGGCGCAAAACGCTGGATTTCGAAGCGGCGTAAGCGCCCATGCCCAGCCCGGCCTTCGCCGCCATGCTCGATCCGATATTGACGATGCGTCCCGCCGAGGATTGCAGCAGCAATGGCAGCAAGGCTTTGCTGGCGTTCAATGCGGTTCGAAGGTTCAGCGAGTAGAGCCGATCCCAGGCCTCTATCGCACTGCCCAGCAACGGCTCCCACGCATAGCCGCCGGCGCCGTTGACCAGGGCGTCGAGGCGTCCGAAATAGCGGTTGATCTGGTGGGCGACTGCCTGGCAATCGGCAAGGGAGGTCAGATCGATGCCGGACAGGACCAGTCGATTGTGGGAACTGGGCATCGCCATCGTCGCCTGATCGATCAGCACCAGATCCGCGCCCTGGGCTGCGGCCATGTCCGCCAGGGTCTCGCCGAGATTCCCCAGGGCGCCGGTAATCGCCACAACGCGCCGTGAGAGTGACTGAGTCATCAAGAGTCCTTTCCTTTTTAAGGGCGCATACTCTAATGATATCGGTGGCCTGTGGCATGCTTTTGGATGTCAACTTGTTGTGCAAAAGTGCCAAAATTTTATGCTTGGCAACACATCACGAAAGGGTCGTGAAACAGGCGTCAGAAAGTTGGCTTCTGACGGTGGGCGCCAAGCGGATTCTGAAAGCCTGGCGATGGTTTGGTCTGGCATTCTTGTCGCTGTTTCGCCAAGCGCAAGTCCTTCCTGAAGTCTTTAGCACGCTTTTTTTCCGGACGACGCCGTGCAATTCAGAAGTACGTTTTTTGCGTCACATAATCTGTTGCTGCAGCGAGTCAGCGCTGCTTGTATCCTTGCGCGCGACAAGGACACGCGGCCGCAGTCATCGAGTCGGTCGACCCGCCGCAGGAACGGAAACCGGACTTTCCCAAAGGTAGTAATGTGAAGCGTGATACCCGCCTGGTTGTGCTTTTGTTGTTGGTGATTGGTTGTTCCCTCGCCTCACTGACGGTGTGGAAAGTACTGGCCTCTCGAGAGCGCGCGCTGGAGGAAGTCAACATTCATGGCTTGAACCTGACCCAGGCGCTGGCGACTTATTCCGAAGGGATCGTTCGCCAGAGTTCGTTGCTGTTGCTCGGGATCGTCGAACGTCTGGAAACCGAAGGCAGTGGCCCCGCGCAGATCCAGCGTCTGAGCGCACTGGTCAATCGTCAGGAACCGCTGATGCCGCAGCTCAGCGGCATCACCATCTACGACAATCAGGGCCGTTGGCTGATGTCGTCCAACCGACCGATTCCGGCCGGGGCCAACAGCAGTGATCGTGTTTATTTCATCCATCATCGTGACGACCCGAGCCGCGAGACCTTTATCGGTCCGCCGATCCAGAGTCGCTCCAATCAGGAGTGGGTGATCACCGTCAGCCGCCGTTTCAATGATGCGCACGGCGAGTTTGCCGGGGTGGTGGCGGTGACCCTGGGTATCGAAAACTTCCTGCGCCTGTTCGGCAAGATCGACGTCGGGCAGGACGGGGCCATCGGCTTGTCCTACACCGACGGTACGTTGCTGGTGCGCTATCCCTTCCGCGAGCAGGACATGGGCCGCAATTTTTCCAAGTCGCCCATCTATGAGAAGTATCTGGTCGATCGATCGGTCGGCACCGCGTCATTTACTTCCAGCCTCGATGGCGTCGAACGGCTCTATGCCTTCCGCAAGAGCGACCGGCTGCCGCTGATCACCACTGTCGCCCTCGGCAAGCGCGAAGCCCTTGCTGCGTGGCGCATGGAGGCCTGGCTGTCGGCAGTGGTGGTCGCGGGGTTGCTGGGGCTTACCGGGCTCATCGGCTGGTTTCTGATTCTCGATATTCGCAGGCGTACCAGGGCTGAAGATCAATTGCGCGGGACGCAGCAGCAGTTGCTTTCCTCCAATCGTCAGCTTGAGTTACTGGCGATGAAGGACGCCTTGACCGGTCTGGCCAACCGGCGCTGCTTCGATGAGAGCCTCGCCATGGAAGCCCGGCGCGCACAACGTGACGGCACGACGCTGGCGTTGCTGATGATCGATATCGATTACTTCAAGCTGTTCAACGACTCGTTCGGGCATGTCGCCGGCGATGCCTGCCTGCAGAAGGTCGGCACAATCCTCGAAGGTTGTGTGCGGCGCCCGTCGGATCTGGTGGCGCGTTACGGCGGCGAGGAGCTGAGCGTGATCATGCCGGCCACCGACAGTGACGGTGCTGCAGTGGTCGCGCAACTGATCCTCGAACGCTTGGAGCAAGCGAACATCGCACACCCGTCCAGCCCATTCGGCCGGCTGAGTGTGAGTATCGGCATCGCTACGGCCTCGGGGGCGCAACTGCAATCCTTGCAAGGGTTGATCGAGGTCGCCGATCAGGCGCTGTATAACGCCAAGACGCTGGGGCGTAACCGGTTTGTGAAGTGATTGGTGGGCATTAATCCGATAGATCGCCGTCGGGCGGACTTTCACGCCGGGCGGCGAACCCGCTGGGTGTCTCTTGATGGCGGACACCCGAACTGGCGACTGTATTCCCGGCTGAATTGCGACGGGCTTTCGTAGCCCACTCGATAGCAGGCACTCGCCACATCCAGCCCTTCGCCGAGCAATAAGCGGCGGGCTTCCTGCAGGCGAAGCTGTTTCTGGTATTGCAGTGGACTCATGGCCGTCACGGCCTTGAATTGATGATGCAATGTGGAGCTGCCGAGACTGGCGACCCGCGCGAGTTCTTCGATGCGCAAGGGTTGGGTGTAGTGGTTGTTCAGCCAATCGATTGCCCGCGTTACCCGGCGTGTTTGCGAGTCAACGAGGGCAAGCTCATACAGACGACGACCGTGCACACCTCGCAGGAGCCGGTAATACAGCTCGCGAAGGGCGAGGGGCGCGAGCATGCCGATGTCTTTCGGTGTTTCCAGCAGCCGGACCAGCCGAAGCATGGTTTCCAGCAGAGGCACATCGACCTTTTCAATGAACAGGCCAAGCTCCGGCTCGTCCGGGACGCCCGTCGGGGGCGCATCGGCGATGACCTGCGCGATTTCCGTGGCTTCGAAATCAATGCGGATACACAGATAGGGCGCCTCCGGGCTGGCCATCAGCACGCGCCCGGACACGGGAAGTGTCACTGAGACCACCAGGTAACTGAGCGGGTCGTACAGGTAATGGTCGTCACCCAGGCCGACTTCTTTTTGTCCTTGCACGATCAGGCAAAGTGCCGGCTTGTGCACGGTGTGGATCAGCTCCGAAGGTGCGTCAAAACGGATTACATGCAAGGGCGCTACGGCGGTCTCATAGACCCCGGGTGCGCTAAACCGTTGCGTCAGCAAGCGAACCAGTTCGTCACGGTAGATGGCCGTGTTTTGCAGGATGAAAGCATCGCTCTGTTGCATTTCAGGCTCTCACAAGTGTCCATGAGCGTCTGCCCGGAACTGTCCAGGCAGACGATATTCACCCGACATCATTAAAGTGCTCATTGCCGATAAAGGACCATGCCGGCGTGATACAGCACGTCGTCATGAAAATGCCCGTCAGCGGTGAAGCCGGTGTCGTCCCAGTACTGGATATAGTCACCGGTTATTTCGTAGCGACCTTCATAAGCACTGTTATTTTTACCACGGGCCTCGTCATAACGCCCAGTGGTCAGAAGCTCGTGACGGATGAACCCATCAGCGGTGACCCACATCCCGGCGTAACGATGGTCAGGCGTGGTTTGTCTGGCATTTTTCATCAGCTTTTCTCCTCAGTCCTCATTCAATCCGAGCGGCCTGCCGTGGCCTGTGTCTGCATCCGTTGCGTGCTTTCAGATTACGTAGCAGAGCGCAGAGGTGTCAGAACAAAACTGCCGCAGATTTGCCTGATCCTCTCGGGCTTGCGGGCGGATCTTTCCTGTAATGGCTCAACCGGCCGTGACGGTCATGCCGCCGTCGGCCATGACAACCGAACCGACCATGAAGCTGGCACGGTCCGAGGCGATGAACGCGACCACTTCGGCGATTTCTTCCGGTTGTGCCGCACGGCCGATCGGCGCGGCCTCGCCGTGTTGGGCGAGAAATGCCGGGCCATCGTCGACTACATTGTTGAGGATGTTGGTCACCACATCTCCGACGCCGACGGCATTGACGCGGATGCCGTGGCCAATGACTTCAAGCGCCAGGGTGCGCGTCAGTTGCGCGAGTGCGCCTTTGGAAGCGGTGTAGGCGGCGATGGTGGGGAAGGCGAAGTAGGAGGCGTAGGACGCGATGTTGACGATCGAACCGGATTTATTCGGCATCATCGCCTTGACCGCTTCGCGGCTATGCAGAAATGCCGCCGTGGCATTGACCGCCTGAATGCGCTCCCAGTCTTCGCGAGTCATGTCGATGACCAGCTTGTTGATGATGATGCCGGCGTTATTGACCAGGATGTCCAGTCGACCAAATTGCTCGACGGCCAATGCGACCGCGCGTTCAGCGGCCCCGTCCTGAGTGATGTCGGCTACCAGTGGTACCAGCCCGGGGCGAGCCAGCGCCTCTACCTCAGGGCTGATATCTTCGGCGATGACTTTGGCGCCGCGGGCATGCAGCAGTAGTGCGATGGCCTTGCCGATGCCACTGGCCGCGCCAGTGATCAGAGCCACTTTACCGGCCACTTCGTTTGGTGTGCTGTGCTTGATATCGGTCATGATGTTCTCCAGCATTTTGATCGAGTAGGGATTGGCCGGGTCGGCGCCCGCAAGGCGCTGTCATCGGCGACGGGCCTACTGTCTCGCAGCGGGGCGAGGTCGGCTTTCGGGAGATTGCCCCGGCTGTCGGGGTTTTGCGCTGAATCTCAGCAAAAGGGCATGTTCATGACCAATACCGGGCAAACGGCGTTGCAACAGAAGTCCACTTCCTCCCAGGACTTGCGCATCACCGGGCAGTCGATGGGAGACTACCTGCCGGGCGAGCCGCAGGCGTTGCCAGCGTGTCCGGAAATCAAGGACATCGTGATCCGGTTTTTTACCCATGGCAGCGTGGTTGAACCCATTCTCGTGCCTGCGGTGGTGGAACCGCTGCTCGTCCTGGTTCTGGCGGGGTCGGCGAGGGTGGAGGAGCGCGTGCCGGGTGGCGAGTGGGAAGCGGCGGAGGTCAGCGCGGGCGATTTTTTCCTCACCAGTTCCGACGAGCCTTATGAGATGCGCTGGCAGACTCAAGGGGCCGACACCTTTGAAGTGATGCACCTTTATCTGGGGCTGCCGTTGATCGAGCACGCGTCGCGTGAGTTGTTGGGGGATTACGGGGGAGCTGTGCGTTTGCGTGATATTTCCGGGGCACGCGACGCGCGCGTCGCGTTTGTCATGGAGCAGTTGCGCACCGAACTGGTTCTGGAGCGCTCGCCCAGCGCTCTGTTTGCCCGCTCGCTGGCACAGGCGCTGGCCGTACATCTGGTGCGCAGCTATCGCGCCGAGGCCCGAGGCGGACGTCGGAGCAACGCTTTGCAAGCCTACAAGCTGCGCAAAGTCACTGACGCCATGAGTGCGGATCTGGGCGCTGAATTCAGTCTGGCAAAGCTGGCCAGACTGGCCGAGCTGAGCGAGTACCACTTCAGCCGTCTGTTCAAGCGTGCGACGGGTTTTTCGCCTTCGCAGTACTTCATCCGCTTGCGCATGATTCGCGCGCGGCAGCTGTTGCTCGAGACCGGGCGCAGTGTCATCGACGTCGGCCTGGAGGTCGGCTATTCAAGCCCCAGTCACTTCTCTCAGGTATTTCGTCGCGAGGTGGGCGTAACGCCCAGCGAGTTCCGTGGGGCTTGAGCATCGCTGCTTTATCTGTTTTGCAGATTGATGCACACCGACACGAATAGGCAAAAGTTGCGCAGGTTTCGGCACGCGCCGAGCAGGCATGTGCCCTTAATCTTTTCGACGTACCCCGCAGCAACGCCCGCACTTCAGCGGTCGCTGCTGAACTTCAATGCTGAGAGCAGGAGCTACGGATATGTCGAACATTCACAACAAAGTCGTGCTGATTACCGGTGCAAGCAGTGGTATTGGCGAAGCGGCGGCCAGGCTGATCGCCAGCAAAGGTGCCCATGTGGTACTCGGTGCCCGCCGTACAGAGCGTCTGGACCAACTGGTCAGCGAGATCCGGGCCGAGGGTGGCTCGGCCAGCGCCCGCGCACTGGATGTCACCGATCTGCAATCCATGCAGGCGTTCGTGACGTTCGCCAAGGCGCAACATGGCAAGGTCGACGTGATCATCAATAACGCGGGCGTGATGCCGCTGTCTCCCCTGGCCTCGCTGAAAGTCAATGAGTGGAACCAGATGCTCGATGTCAACGTGCGCGGGGTGCTGCATGGTATCGCTGCGGTCTTGCCGGACATGCAGGCGCAAGGGTACGGGCAGGTTATCAATATCTCGTCGATTGGCGGTCTTGCGGTCTCTCCAACCGCCGCGGTGTACTGCGCGACCAAATTCGCCGTCCGCGCCATCTCGGATGGTTTGCGCCAGGAAACGGACAAGATTCGCGTCACGGTGGTGTGCCCGGGTGTCGTCGAGTCGGAACTGGCCGATACGATTTCCGATGAGGTGGCACGCGAGGAAATGAAAGCCTTCCGGCGTGTGGCGCTCAACGCCGACGCCATTGCACGAGCCCTCGCTTATGCCATCGAACAGCCCGACGATGTTGATGTAAGTGAGATTGTGGTACGTCCGACGGCCAGCCCGTACTGAGCCATCCTGGAAGGCAATCGCTCTCAGGCTCAAAGCAGTCGTGCATCAACGGCTGCTTTGGGCCGCTTCATTTTCGAGGCCGCAACGAAAACCATCTGTCGCGCCGTCAGTCGCCGCCGCTGAACACTCCAGAACCGCAGCCCTCTACCGACTTACAAGTCCGGGGGTAATGACCATGAGCGACATTCGCAAAGAGCAGGCGTTGGCCGCCTGGCGAAAATTACTGGAAGAGCCAGAGATCCGTATGGACGCCGAGGATCAATACGACGAGTTGCTGAAAATGGCCGACACCATGGAGCAGGAAGGGCTGATTACAGCAACAGAATGGCGCCAGTTGGTGCGCAAGGCCGGTGCGAGGTTCGCCCAGGCCACCGAGGGGCTTTCGGGCGGAACCTGAGAATTTGGCGGGGCAGGGCGCAGAGCGACGGTGCCGCATTGACAGCGGCAACTGTTGTTAATGGGAATCTGTATTAATTGCGAATAATTTTGTATAGCATGCGCGGGAGTTTTTTGGCGGATTCACCCCCTGCATTGGCCTATTCGTAAAGGTTTCCCTCTCCATGCGTCGAACCCTGCTTTCCATTTGTGTGCTGCAAGCATTGTCGCCTGCCTCATGGGCTGATCAAACGGGGGCATCACCCTCAACGCTGGAGCTGGACGCTACCGATGTCATCGGTACGGCGAATTACGAAAGGGCGGACGGCCCGGTGCAGGGTTATCGCGCGACGCGCTCGGCCAGCGCCACGCGTACCGACACCTCGATCCATGAAACTGCGCAATCGATCAGTGTCGTCTCGAAGGATGCGGTCGAAGATCTGGGCGCCACCCGATTGCAGGACGCGCTGGACTACGCCGGCGGCGTGGGGCGGGCGAACAATTTTGGTGGGCAGGGTCTGACCACGTTTACCGTGCGTGGCTTCACCACTGGCGAGTTCTATCGCAACGGTTTTCCGATCAACCGCGGCTATCCGAACATGCCGGATGCCAACACAATCGAACGCCTCGAAGTGCTGCGCGGCCCGGCCACCATGCTTTACGGTCGGGGTGATCCTGGCGGCACCTTCAACGTGGTGTCCAAGCAGCCGTTGCCTGAAAGCAGCGTCACCCTGGGCAGCCAACTCAACGATCAGGGCATGAAACGCGGCACGCTGGACGCTTCCGGCCCGCTCGACGAAGAAGGGCGTCTGGCCTATCGCTTGAACATTGTGGGCGAGGGCGGCGACACCTTCCGCGATCATGTCGAAACCGAGCGCTACGGCATCGCACCGGTGCTCACCTGGCAGGCAACCGACGCGACCAAGCTGATTTTCGAAGGCGATTTCATGCGCAACAACGCGCCTCTGGATCGCGGCCTTACCCGTTACGCAAAACAGACGGGAACCGCTTCGCGCGACAGTTTTTTCGGCGAAAAAGACGCTGGCAAACTGCATAACGACAACAACATGGCGCAAATGCGTTTCGAGCACATGCTCAATGACGACTGGACCCTGGGCGGCGGGTTCCAGTGGCTCGACGGTTCGCTCAAGGGCAACGCAATCGAGGCCAATGGCATTGCCGATGACGGCCGCACTTTGGGGCGCAATTTCAACTATCGCAAGCTGGAGTGGACCGACAAGGATACCCAGCTCAACCTGACAGGGCATTTCGATACCGCGGGTTTGCAGCACACGTTGCTCACCGGCATCGAGTACGAGGATTACGACTACAAGTCGATCATCCAGCGCTCCAGCGGCGCCGTCGGTGCGTACCCGATCGACATCTTCGACCCGGTCTACGGCCAGCCGCGCCCGGCGCTCACCCGCACGCCGACGCACGACAAGGAAAACCTCAAGACGTATGCCGCGTTCGTGCAGGATCAGGTGGCGTTGACCGATAAACTCAAGGTGTTGGCCGGGGCGCGTTTCGAGCGCTTCGAACATGACTACGAAACTTACGTGCCCGGTGGCAAGAGCTGGCAGGCCAGTGACAACGCGGTGACTCCGCGCATCGGCGTGACCTATGACCTGACCGAGACATTGGCGATCTATGCCGACACGGCGCGCTCTTTCAAGCCGAACACCGGCGCCAGTCGCCAGGGCGGAGGGTTCGAGCCAGAGAAGGGCAAGTCCTATGAAATGGGACTCAAGTGGGAAGCGCTGGATCAGCAGTTGAGCGTCGACGCGGCGATCTATCAGATCGAAAAACGTAACGTGCTGACCACCGACCCGGTTGACTCGACCTTCAGCGTTGCGGCCGGCGAGGTGCGCAGCCGTGGATTCGACGTCAACGTGGCCGGCAACCTGACGCCCGAATGGCGGGTGATTGGCGGCTACGCCTATGTCGATGCCGAGGTAACCAAGGACAACGTGCTGCGCTCTGGCACGCGGCTGATGAACATCCCGAAGAACAGCTTCAGCCTGCTGAACATGTATGAGTTCCAGGACGGCACCTTCAAGGGACTGGGCCTGGGCACTGGCCTCAAGTACGTCGACGAGCGCGCCGGCCAAACCGCCAACACCGCGTTTTCGATGGGCAGCTATACCGTTGTCGACTTGCTCAGCTTCTACAAGATCAATGACAAGGTGCGGCTCAATCTCGACGTGAAAAACCTCTTTGACCGTGATTATGAAGAGGGCGCATTCGGCAACGTCTATGCCTACCCGGGGGCGCCGCGAACCGTGCAGGTCGGCGTTTCCTACACCTTGTAGCAGGGTGGAGCAAAATTCTCACAGGCCACAAATGAAACAGCCCTGAATATTCAGGGCTGTTTCTTGATTATCCGATAACGCTTGAAACGTTCTTGCTGTAGCCGCTGCCGGCCTCCGTCAGATTCGCGTAAAAGATACAGCCGATCAGTCTCGCGAACAGGCCTAACGTGTCTGCAAGATCCGGGTCATCGAAAATCACCGCCCTGGAGTCCAACGCACACAGCGCGCCCCAAAGTTGTCCGTCAGGAAGGAAAATGGGCGCGCCTGCGTAGCTTTCAATCAAATATTGCTTCACCACGGGGCGTGTGGAAAATCTGCCGTCGCGACTTATCTGCGGCACGAAAAGCACCTGAGGGTCTCTGCGAAACTCACTGCACAGCGTGGTTTCCAATTCCAGTGTGTCGCCGGAGTTGATCCCAAGCTCGATCGGATCGTAGGCGGAACAGACGATCCAGTCAGTCTCGGTGAATTTCGCGATCGCCGCGAACCGCGTCCCGGTCATGCGTGTAACAAGCTGCAGAATATTGGTTGTAGCTTCAATTTCAGCGATAGAGGAACGTTCCTCTGCGCTTAGCAACGCTCTGTCAATGGTGTCACTGAGGGGCATGCATTGTTCTCCGGTCATGATTTTTTAAGTTGGCGACTGCTAAACGCTTTTGAAACTGCCCATTTTGATACTAAACAAAATGGATTCGTTCACATCAAAGGTTTCTGATGGCTGCAATAGCGAAGCGTCATTGGCGTGCGGCTTGAGGCGCCGTTATCGGCGGCGTAGCCTTGATCTCATAAATGTTGGATGTCGCATTGAATGAAAGGTGAGGAAAGTGGAAGGTGTAGTGTTGAGCGAAAAGATGCAACGTGAAGCTGATCGGCTCCTGGCGCAGATTGTCCGGGCAGACTCGATGATCATCGCCGTGAAGGCGGGGGCTCGTGCGGATGGCTTCGTGCTTGGGCTGGAAACCAGCGAGGTTCTGCGTGCCGGCGATGCTGAAAAGCTGTACGTCATTTTTGAAGCGGCTTTGGTCGAGCGGCTGAAAACGCTTTCTCGCAGTTGAGCTGCAGAACATTTATCCGCTTGAACTAACGATTGACCGGTAAGTCAGGGTAGTTATCTGCCACGCTGATTTTGAGGTTATTAATGCGCAATTACACCATCGAGTACCTGTTCAACGGCGAGTCCCGTACGCATCAACTCGCGTTGCAGCAGTCGAAGCTCTCCATTCACGACGCTGCCATGCATCTGCTGGAACTGCATTTTGGGGATGCTGAGAACAGTCTGATCATGCCAACAGCTGACTCGACTGCTGAAGAGATACTGGAGCAGGCCAGTCTGGTGGGTATTAAGCAAATCGACGTGAAGGATGCAGGCGCTGACTGATTTCTTCTTCGCTCGCCCCCAGCCCCTGCGCGATGCCCAACCCTGTATTGACGATACTCACGTCGACACTCAGGCGAATTGACACGCAGTCGTTCGGAAATCGGGACATCAGCGTCCTTGAACCGCCAGTTGGTTCCAGTGGACAGGAGGGTATAACTGAGGCAGGCGGCGAAGGCGTCCCAGGCCATGGCTGCGCTGTTGAAGGAGATCGCTATTGGTTTGATTGCTACAAAAAAGCGAGTTTGCTTGTGAGTGGCGGCTAATGGCCGATCTGTGGCATTCGTGGAGGGCAGAAAACGGCCAAAAGCGGACACTCATAGCGCTGAAGCGGGCAGTCGCTTCCCATATCCACCTCGTTCAATCAGGCGGTGGTGCTAGCAAGCTTCGGTGCTTCCCTTTCAGACACGTCAGCAGCACATACAGCGGCATCGCCATCGCAAACCTGTAACCTTGCCTTTCGTTACAGTCACCTACAAAAAATAAAAAAATACTATTTTTGATTTTCCAGTTTCTGTAAATCTATCAGCCGAGACCCAAAACTAAACGTGCCGGGGATGTTAAAGGCTTTCTTCAGCCTCACATGAGCGTAGTCAGGGCCGGAAAGTAGCTCTCTAACTTTTCCCTCGTCAGCCTGCGATGTTTTAGCGCCAATAATTACCTCCACTAATGCGGTGTTCGGAAATGAGCGGTTTCCAGGCGCCGACGTCAACCTAAACTCTTTCTCATACCTCCAATCCTCGGATTTCGTGTACAGCCCTATCTCAAGCATTGCTTCAACCTGTTTATTATAAAAATTCTTCCCTTGCTCTTCCGTAAAATGCAATCCGTCCCAAGGCCGGCAGAACTCACCGAACTCATCAGTTAGCTCCAAAAATTTTTCCATATAGGGCGGATTAGGTAGGTACTTCACGTCCCCCATACCAGTGACACCATCAATCTGCAGGATTTCCGAATTGAATCCGAGGCATACCCCTCGATGGCCGTCTGCGTAATGGGACCAAAGCAACGCGTCATGGGCAGTTTTAGACAGTGAAAGTACGCCTATAGTCTGCATGAATAGATAGAGGGCTCGGTTTAAATATATATCCTTGCCATTCTCATCAACCCCCTTTCTAATACTGTCAAGCATAGTAACGAGGAATGATCGCCGCCCTTCGGGATGCGTATCTGTCTTATAGACATGTAATTTCGCGCGCTCATATTCAGACTGAATATCAATAGATACATCTAGAGGATCGTTCAGGTTCTGAGGTAGTGAGAAATACAATTCCTGATTGGTAATTATGTCCCAAGTCCTATTGAGGCACCCACGATACTTGTAGTAAGTCACTCCGTCGTCGTTACTCATGTTCTAGCTGCCTCCAATATATTTTATTTTAATACTTAAATAATACATCAAAGAATAAAGACTTAGGCCGCAGAAGTATCATAGGAATCGATAATGACGCAATAGTAGGAAGATGACATAAAGCTGCGCAAGGCGGCATAGTGACGACTGAGCAGGCACACAGGTCGTTGTACCTAAAGGACGCACGCATGATGCCGCTTCGATTGTCCACGGTAGGGACAACATGATCGATATCAAAGTCATGAGGCAGCTTCGCGTCGGCTGCGGCCCTTCGCGAAAGGCAGAAAACGGCCAAAAGCAGTCATTGCGACGATGCCGTACGATACACGCCTGCCGTTAGATCATTAGGGCTTACCCATGCAATTTCATGGTTTCGAATTCGGGCATATTGAGGTTGAGATTCAAAACCGTGCGTATGACCTTCATAACTTCTACCACGCCAGCACCATTAATTACGACATCATGGATAGGTCGGCTGTACTCATCTTTACTCGACGGACTGAAGCCTGGGTGCCGACCGAAGAAGCACACAAGATTACTATCAGCTTCCATGAGGTCGATTACTTTTCATCAAGTGGGCGGAATGATTACCCAATCGATGGCGACGATAGTGTTATTCATTCGATCGGAGCCGTGGAGTCCAACGCAGAGACACAGGCCTTTTACCTGACAGATCACATCCAACCAGATCATCATCTTGTCATGTGCTTCGAGTCTGGTCTTACATTACGAATACAGTCCGCTGAAGCACGATGCAAAATCGATTTTTAAACGGCAAAAATTTAGAAAAGGGGACAGAAAAGGGGACGGATTTATTTTCCAGAATGGGAAGTTCAGCTCGATCACCCGCTCTTGGGTCACGCTCTACCCATTTCCTCATACGAAGCATCGACGAACATGATGTGTTCATCGCAAGCCGCTTCAGTTACATCCCGGATTATTTCAGCAAGAGTATCAACATCCAACCCCTGAGCTTCGATGCAGGCCAGGCGTCCGGGTGACCAATCTATGACAGAGCACTGTGGATACTTCCCTAGCAGTGCGGACAGGGCCTTCTGAGGCGGCTCTTTGCAGGTGTACATGAAATCAAAGTACGGGGCGCTGGTGTCCTGAAGCGAGTACACCAGAGCCCAAGCATTTGATGGACCGGAAAAGTACATCGTGACGTAACGATGTGCCCATTCTGGCCCGCCATGTTTGATGAGGCGAAGTACTTCGACGATTGAATGACAATCGGGGATTCGGATCATGCGATCAGGGTCAAACGTTCGGCCAGGCACAGGTTGGGCTGCTACTTTACTGAGCAGAAATGCAGTCATTCTTGCTTTCTTATTCATCGTATTGTCTCGAGTTCGAATGTCCGCTTTTGGCCGAAAGCCGTCGGTCGCGAACGGCAGCAATCGGCCACAAGCTGACATTCTCACAGTATCTTGATAGACATCCTTGAGGCCTGAGAGGCTCTTTGAAATTGGGGACGACTCAATGCAACTCCACTCTAGGGCCGCGCTGTACTAGTCCTCTTAACTACCTGCCCAGAAGTCTGCTTGAGGTAAGGACTAAATAGTATTGCTGCCCTCAACGAATGTGCCGCCGACATGCAACTGCTCAAGTATTTTGAGAGCCAAGAGGCCATAGACTACTTCAGGCTTGGTGTCATTTCGGGCGTACCGGATGTGGGTAACGACATGTGAGGTGCCAAAGCGTCGATTCGCCTCCGATGTTCCTTCGAGTACGCTTGCAACGATAACAGCCTCAACTAATGGTTCGTGATTACATGCCCCCTGCGGCGGGAGACACTCACAGATCGGCTCATGCTGCTCACCAACTCCTAGGCGCAGTTGCAGGAGATTATGCCGAGGCCCAGTAATACGTGAAGCGGCAAGGTACTCTCCGTGGCGGACGAAATGCATGTGATGTGGCTCTGCTGTTTGGTTAGAGGGTGCACTCTTCGCGTCAGGAACTGCGTCCGCCCCCATTCATTGTTTGAGCGTCCCGAAGGAAAAGCGAGCACGAGAGGGCGGTCGCGTAAGTTGCCCGGCTTCTGTGCGGTACGCCCGTCGCGGTGTTCGCCACTGCGACGTGGGCGAATCATGTTTCGTCGCGGACCTGCATCAGCGCGAACCCCAGCAGATTCAGGCCTTGCCACAGGTTGGGGTTATTCGCGTTTACGTGATCCTGGGCGAGTCCGATGCCCCAGATGCTGTCAACCGGGCTGGCCTCAACGATGATGCGAGAACCGGTATTCTTGAGGAATGCGTTCAACTCCGGGTTTTGCGAGAACTTGGCCTGGTTGGCCCGGACGACAATTGCATATCGGTGTTGCAACCAATCGTGCTCGTTGAATCCGCGCACGTTGCGGCCAAGCGCCTTGGCCGCGTTGGGCGTAGGCGCCGTTAGCACTTGAGCGCGAATGTCCTGATCGCCGAACAAGGCTGCTTTCTCTGCCATCATGAAATGTTCGGCAGTCGCGTAGCGTTGCCCGTCGACAACAAATTCGGCTTCGAACCACTGGCTAAAGCACGAAGCGCTGACTCCGTGCCTGCTTCGCTGGTGTCCCCAGAAAAAGACATAGTTCAGCTCCTCACCAGCGTTGAAGCGGGAGCGGAGGTCTTCCAGATATTTGGAGTCGTGCAATTGGACTTCCTTCATGCTTTGTCAAAACCAAACAATGAACGCAGCCAGCCTGCCGACTTCCGTTCATAGAAGGGCGTGGTTTGCTTGAGCAAGTAATCGCTAAGGCCTGAATCTGCGTCATGAACGCGGTACAGGTCAACGGGTTCGCCATCCGGAGCCAAGTCCGCGGCAACGCTGCCCGCTTCGCGCATGACCTGTTCAAAATCGCCGTCCGCTTCGATCCCGATGATCAGATGAGGCTTTTGGTCAGACGAAGCGTCATGCATCAATGCCAGAAACGCGCGCTTCACATTGCGATGTCTGGCGAGTAGTTGCTTGAGCGAATGGACCATCTTCGAGGGATATTGCGACGGCTGTCCCAGCAGTACCTGAGTGTCCTTTTCGACCGTGCGCTGCACCGGTCCCTGGCCGATCTCATCGGAGAGCAGGTAGCGCACTTCCTCGGGGAAAAACTCTTTCCCGTAAGGAGACTTTGGATTGAGGAAAAGAGGAGTGCCCAGCGTGATTTCAAACAGCGATCTGGCCGGGATCTCTATATAGGACTCCTCGCTGTTTATGGATCTTCGTAGTGTATGCAACGAAGTGAAAAACGGGATGACAGCGGAGCCGTCGGGCTTTTGCCAGTGCGCAATGCTGATGTTGCTGCCTGCCTCAAGGTTGACTCGCCCTTCGCCAGTGCCGGCGGTGCCGAGGACGTAGATATCCGAATTCAGCAGCGTCTTGAAAAAATCAGGTCGGTGGGCGGGTTCATCCGCCGCCAGTCTGAGTGACTTTTCGAGGGTGTTTTCTTGCTGGGTATCCATGATGTCCATCGGCCGTTCCATCAATGCAGGCAAAAAATGGGTGACAAAGAACGCGCAGTTTTTCACGCTGCTGTGAAAACAGGAAGAACTGAAGCCTGATAAATCTGCCGCATCAGGAAGGCAACACCGCGTGATGACGCCGAGCCGCGTGGAAAGAATGCTCTATCTCGTCTTCAGTTTTGCGCACCGTAGAAGTGGTTGAGCAGTATCAACTCAATCACCGCTACAAAAACGCACAGCACGAGAAAGCCAGGACTGAAGACGCGCTTGCGGCCGGATGAGCTTATATCCATCCAGTTAGCGCCGGAATCGCCGGAAGTCAGCAGCAGGAACATTACCCACGCACAAGCCCAAACTTTGCCCCAGAAACCAGCATTTCTGAAAGAAGTCATCCGTGTTTTTCCGTATGCCGCTTGATTCGGCAGATCTTTATTTGCTGGTTAAGCTTGGCGGGAGGGCATTTACGCCTTCCAGAGAACGCTTCCGTGCCAAACGAGACGGCCGATTGATTTCCTCAACCCCCAGAAACGACAAAGCCCTGAATAATCAGGGCTTTGTCGTATCAAATATGGCGGAGGCGATGGGATTCGAACTCATGGACCTGTTACAGTCGACGGTTTTCAAGACCGTTGCCTTAAACCACTCGGCCACACCTCCGTTTGCGTTGCGGGCGCCATAATACCTGAATGAAACACACTGTCAAACTCTGTGCATGGCTTGTTACAGAGCGTCTGTTATGATCTTTGCCACTGAACGTTTCAAACCAACAGGAGTGTCGCCATGCGCGAACAGGATTACGCAGTTCACAACAGCGTGCAGGCTGAGCAGCTAGAGGTTAGCCGCGTCCTGCGCAACACTTACGGTCTACTGGCGCTCACCCTCGCATTCAGCGGTGTGATGGCTTTCGTGGCCCAGCAGATGCGCGTCGGCTATCCGAACATTTTCGTGGTGCTGATCGGTTTCTACGGGCTGTTCTTCCTCACCAACAAACTCCGTGATTCCGCGTGGGGCCTGGTGTCCGCCTTTGCGCTGACCGGTTTCATGGGTTTCCTGCTCGGCCCGATCCTCAACCGTTACCTGGGCATGCAGGGCGGCGCAGAAGTGGTCAGTTCGGCATTCGCGATGACCGCGCTGGTGTTCGGTGGTCTCTCGGCCTATGTGCTGATCACCCGCAAGAACATGAGCTTCCTCGGTGGTTTCATCACCGCCGGTTTCTTCGTGTTGCTGGGTGCAACGCTGGCGAGCATGTTCTTCCAGATCAGCGGCCTGCAACTGGCGATCAGCGCCGGTTTCGTGCTGTTCTCGTCGGTGTGCATTCTGTTCCAGACCAGCGCGATCATCCACGGTGGCGAGCGCAACTACATCATGGCAACCATTAGCCTGTATGTATCGATCTACAACCTGTTCATCAGCTTGTTGCAGATCTTCGGCATCATGAGCCGCGACGACTGATCGCTGTTTGTGAATCAACAAAAAACCCGCTTCGGCGGGTTTTTTGTTGCCCGTGCGAAAGCGTAGTGGCCTTTCGCCGACATTTTTTCAAGAAATCATGGCGCCTTTATGGAATTGGCCTACACCTAAGACAAGGAAGAACGGCAGGCGGTCGACAGGAGTCGGCATGCAGTAACACCTTCTACAGCCCCCGCGTCCCATTTTTCTTCTTCTGTTCAAGCCCGTAGCTTCGCCCGGGTTGTCGTATTCGTTCATCCGGAAAACAGGAGGTCCTCCAAGCCAGCCTACCCAGATTCAACCGTGAGTTGCTCTCGGCCCGCAAGCCGAGTCCCTGATTAACAAAAAAATAATGGAGGCCCTGGTGGTCGGACTCGATTCATGGGTCGCTGCAGGCGTTGTCCCAATCAAGGAGATCATCGATGAACCAGCCCCAAGGAAAGCGTGCCGTATTGGCTATCACAACAGCACTGTTCAGTGCCTCGACTCTTGCCGGTGTCTACCCCGATTTTGGCTATCAGCCACCCGCCAGCCAATATTCAGGTCCGTTGTTCGAACTCAGCCAGAGTTACCCGACCCAAGCTCCCCAAGGAGCGCTGCCGGATTTTTTCAAAAAACTTCCGGCCAAACCCGACAACAACTTTGAAACCTGGCGTGCCTACATGGAGGAGGTGAAGCACTATTGCCTGGAAGGCAATGTCGAGGTCGATTGGAATGTACAGAAGAACAAGCTGCGTCAGTGGTACCACATGCCTTGGCAGCACTATGGCCCGCTGGGGCGTGAAGGTATTCATGGTCTGACCAAGGAAGCGCAGATTCCGGTCAAACAACTGGCACAGACGCAGATCGCCAGCGGCCAGACCTACGCCGTGGGCATTTACAACGACATTGGCGCCTACACCATTGGCGAGGTCTGGAAAGATCCGAACAACCCGGATCCTGGCTTCACTTCGCAACCCAAAAGCTTTGCCAATGGCACCGTAGTCTGCAAGGCATTGTTTGCCGATATTGATCGCACCACCGTACCGTTCCTCGTCAACCCGGTGTTGTGGCAAGGCTATATCACTGAAACTTTCACGTCCGCAAATCGCAAGATCAAAGATGTTGCGCTCATTCAGATGGACATCGCCGTGCGTGATATCCGTATGAGCGACACCGGCTGGATTTTCGGCACCTTCCAGTACAACGGAGCTAAAACCGGCAAACCCGGTTGGGACAATCTCGTTCCGGTCGGGATCATGTGGGGTAACGATCCGAAAGAAACCGGCAATGACTTCACCAATCCGACGCCGACTGAAACCAGAATCAACCCGGCATTGCAGCAGACGGCAATCAACGCCAACACCAAAGAACTGCCGCCCACCCACCTGGGCTGGAACGGTCGCCTCAACGGGCCTGTAGACAACCCCAACAGTTCTTGCCTGAGCTGCCACGCCACGGGTGAGTCGCCACAGGTGGCGATCATGAATCCCACCTTCCAGCCCAAGGACAAAATACCGAGCCCGGGTTCTGCGGAATGGATGAAGTGGTTCCAGAATATTCCGGCGGGTCATCCATTCACGCCAGGCACCAAGAGCACGGACTACAGTCTGCAACTGTCAGGCGGTCTGGTTAATTATTTCGAATGGAAATGTGACATGAGCGGGATCTACGCCGATGGCAAGAACGCCTGCGCCAAGGTTCAGAACCTCAAGTTGAAAATGCTCAAGACAGGCGACGACAATTCGCAGCCTCAGCAAAAAGTCATGCGTGACCCAAGCTTGCAGCAATTGCTCGAGTAAAGTGCAGCAGCCTCCAGACGTCTCGGCGTTTGGAGGTTTTCAATCAGTTGATCACGATGCTGCCATCGGCCTGTTGCTTGTAAATCGTGTAGGGCAGCAGAAACGTATCCAGCACACCTGAGACTGCTGCATCGACCACCAGACCAAGGGAGGCGTTGTTGTAATTGAACGCGTCGACGTCATCAGGCTTTTCGGCGTGCAGCATGCAGAAGTCGTAGGTTGCACCGCTGTAAATGCGCGGAACAGCGCCGCAGTAGCTCTTCTTGGTCTTCAGCTGGTCCACAGAAGCCTTGTCGCTGAGCACGACGGTCTGCACCGTCCCGCACCCGCCGAGCATCAACACCGTCAGCATCACTGCCTGAATTCTCATTACCGCCCAATCCTTTCGCCGGGAAAACCTCAATCTACGCCGCGCAGGCGCAAAAAGCACTCACGCCATCGGCGGTAAACGGCGCTTGACCGGGGTTTTCTTGACGATCGCGGTGTTGGTTTCGGCCAGCGTATTGAGGCGGTCGAGCAGGGTGTCCAGCTGTTCCATCGAACGCACATGCAATCGGGCGATGAAGCAATCTTCCCCGGTGACCTTGTCGCACTCGGTGAACTCCGGGATCGACATGATTTGCCGCTCCACCTCCTGCAATTGCCCCGGCAGTGGTCGCACCCGGACGATCGCCTGGAGCTGATAGCCGAAGCATTTGGGGTCGATCTCGACGGTATAGCCCTTGAGCACGCCGCGCTCCTCCAGGCGGCGCAGGCGTTCGGCCACGCTGGGTGAGGACAGGCCGCTGATTTGCGCCAATGCCTTGAGCGAGCGACGCGAGTCGTCCATCAAGGCGCTGATGAGGAGCTGGTCGATATCGTCGGTCATGGCGCAACTCCGGTATTAGGCATTTAAGGGAAACCACCCACGATAAAAAAGGCAGAAATCGAGTTTAGCCTGCTTTTTGCGCTGGAGGCGCTCGTGGTCGGCTTGGCATACTTTTGCCACGCTTTCGTCAAACGCTTAGGGAGATCGATGATGGACAACACAATCCGCCGTGGTTCATTGGAAATGACCGCCGCCATGCTGATTTCCGGGACCATCGGCTGGTTCGTGCTGGTGTCCGGGCAACCGGTGCTGGATGTGGTGTTCTGGCGTTGCGTGTTCGGCGCCGGCACCTTGCTGCTGATATGCGCGGCGTTCGGCTTCTTGCGTCCGGGCATTCTGACCCGCACCACGTTCCTGCTCGCGGTGCTCAGTGGGGTGGCGATTGTCGGCAACTGGGTGTTGTTGTTCGGCTCCTATTCCCGGGCCTCGATTGCCATCGGGACGGCGGTCTACAACGTGCAGCCGTTCATGCTGGTCGGCTTGGCGGCGCTGTTTCTCGGCGAGAAAATCACCTTGCAAAAGCTGTTCTGGCTGGCGATTTCCTTTCTCGGCATGCTGGCGATCGTCAGTGCCCATGGCGGGCAGGGCGAGGGCGGTAGCGAATATCTGCTGGGGATTGCGCTGGCGTTGGGGGCGGCGCTGCTCTACGCGATGGCGGCGCTGATCATCAAGCGCCTGACTGGCACGCCGCCGCATCTGATCGCGCTGATCCAAGTCTGCACCGGAGTCCTGTTGCTCGCGCCGTTCGCGCACTTCAACGGCCTGCCGCAAACCAACGGAGCCTGGGCCAGTCTGGTGACGCTGGGCATCGTCCACACTGGCCTGATGTACGTGCTGCTGTACGGCGCGATCCAGAAACTGCCGACTGCCCTGACCGGTGCGCTGTCCTTCATCTACCCGATTGCGGCGATTTTCGTCGACTGGTTCGCCTTCGGCCATCGCCTGCAGATCCTGCAATGGATCGGGGTGGCAGCAATTCTGCTGGCCGCCGCCGGGATGCAACAGGGCTGGGGCCTGAAAGCCCGGCGCCAGCTCAAATCGGTTTGATCAGATCCTTGAACAGGCCTTTGAGCTGTTGATTGCCGGCATCCACCAGATGATTGTCGTCAAAGTACAGCGGCACGCCGTCCATGGAGCCCATGCAATTGCCGTTTGGGCACAGGTACGGCGTCGGGTCGATCACCGTCGCGTTGCAGCGGCTGGCGGCGGCTTCGATGGTTGCGATGGCGATGCGGTTGCGCTTTTCATAGGCCTGCAACGGCAAGGAAATGTCTGTGTTTTGCCGGAACAAGCGCTGATTCAGATTCAAGCCCTTGTAGACGCTGAAAGGCATCTCCGGGATCGGTTTGACGATGTACACCGGATGGTTTTCCGCGATCGAGCAGACCGTGCTGACGTACTCTTCGGTATACGCTTCGGCAAACGTAGCCTGGCGCTCGGGAAAGGAAATCCGGTAGCTGTTTTCCCGGCCCGAATCCGCATACAGCGCCGCACGGCTGAACAGCACCACCGGCACCCCGGCGTACGCGGTTTTCAGTTGTTGCAGCTTTTCCTGATTGAAGCCCCAGCACTGGCTTTCGACGGTCTTGTCGTGCATGGCGAAGTGCGTCAGGGTCGGGCAACCGCCCCGTGACCATGACAGTGCCGCCTGAGGATTTTCCATCTGCACCGCCGCTGCGGTGGATTGCGCATGGCTGTCGCCGTACAGAATCACCGACACATCACCCGTGCCCAGTTTGCAATCCGCCGCCGCATAGGCATTCGGGTAGCACTCCTGCGGATACAGCTTGCTGGTGTATTCCGGCTGGCCAAGTTCGACCAGTGCCGGGCGCCAGTCGGGGTGTTGCTTGACCAGCGACGACGTCGTTGCCGACACGGCCACCACCGCTACCGTCAGTGACGCGAACTTGATCACTGTTCGAGTAGCGCTCGTACCTTTCTTCACCTTCGATTCCACCAGGTAGAACGACAGGGTGCCGAGGGCGAACGAGGCGATGATTGCGCCGATCACGTGCGGCCAGCTGTTCAACAGCCCGCACAGGTAAAGCAGTACCACCAGCGGCCAGTGCCACAGGTACACCGAGTAGGAAATGCTCCCGACAAATTGCAGCGCAGGATTGCCGCTGAACATCGACCGGGTGTTGGTGTGAATCACCAGCATCGTCCCCAGCACCGGCACCAGTGCCAGGTAGCCCGGCCACAGATCCGCCTCAGAAAAAACCAGCACGCTGACGGCAATCGCCAGCAAGCCGAATCCTTCGCAAATCGCGCCGCCGCGCTGGCTCAATCGTAGGGGAAACAGAAAAACCAGCCCGCCAGCGATCATTTCCCAGGCGCGGGTGGGCAGCATGTAGAAGGCGAACGTCGGGTTGACGCGGGTCACGATGATGGACGCCAGCAGCGAAATCAGCGCCACGGCCAGCAAGGCAAAGCGAGTTTTATCGGTGCCGAAGAACCGGTGCAGCCCCATGATCAGCACGGGGTAAAGCAGGTAGAACTGCCATTCGACCGACAGCGACCAGGTATGCAGCAACCAGTTTTCATGCAGCGGCGCCGCGAAGTAATTGCCGCTTTGGGCAAAGCTGAAGTTCGAGCTGAACAGCAGACTGCTCTTGATCGTACGGATGGTTTCGCGCAAGTCATCCAGCGGCAGATAAAAGTAGCCGAAGATCAGCAGCGCAACGCACAGGACCAGCAGGGCGGGAATGATGCGGCGGGCGCGGGAGGCGTAGAAACCGAGGAGGGAAAAGTTCTGCTGCTGCACGCCATTGACGATGATGCCGGTCATCAGGAAGCCGGAGATGACGAAGAACACGTCTACGCCGACGAATCCGCCTTCAAACCCTGGCACCTTGAAATGAAACAGCACGACCGAGAGCACGGCCAGTGCCCGCAAGGCGTTGATACTCTTCCTGAATTGCATTTATGCGTCCATGTCACATCCATTGTGCGGCGCATTGTAGTGATGATGTCGGCTTTGTTACATGGATTTTTCCGCTGATTCAGATGTTCCAGCGCGGCGCCGTCATCGCCAGGCGTTGGCGCAGCTCGCCAATGTTCGCGGCCAGTTGTCGGGTCAGTAACCGGTAACCGTCCAGCGTGTTGTAGACCGGCGTGTCGAGACTGGCGTCCGGCAACTCCAGCGGGCGCTCCAGACGTTGCGTGGCGCCGGATTTCAAGGCCCGGGCCATGCCGATCAGTTGCACGCGGATCACCCGGTGCTCGGCCCGCAGTGCCGATTGCAGGTGTGCCATGGCGTCGGGGTCGTTGGCATCCGGGCGGGTGTTGCCGAGGATTTCCAGGGTACTGACGCACATCCGCAGGTTACGTTGAATCGCATCCAGTTCGGTCATGGAGATTTTCACTTCCTTGGACACCGAAGGCATCAGCGAGCGCAGTTGCACCATCACTGTGGTCACCCGGCCCATCAGCTTCAGATGTTCATCGGCGCTGACCGGTTGGCCGCTGATGATCCGCCCGTACAACGTGGCGCAGTCGCGCAAGGCATCGGCCAGGTTGTAGCGCCACGAATACACGGCGTACAGCGGCAGGGCGAAGGAAAATGCCAGGGCCAGGGCGATGCCGATCAGGATGTCGACCCCGCGCCATAAGCCATCGGTGATCGGGTTGTCGCCATGCCCGGCGACAATGAATACGGTGATTGCCGAGAGCAGGGCGGTGTACCCGCCCTTGCCGATCGCGTGATAGGAGAAGAACCCGCAGACCACCGCCATGGCAAAGTAGGTCAGCCACGGCAGGCCCAGCCATGCCTGTTGCGCCACCAGCAGCAGACCGACGCCGGCACCGATCAGGGTGCCGGTGGCGCGTTCGGCGGCTTTCTTGCCGATGTTGCCGTGGTGTTGCAGGCCGCCGATCACTACCAGCATGGTCACCGACGCCCACTCGCCGTGGGGCAGGTTGATGCCGGTGGTCAGCAGGATGGTCGCCAGCAGCCCCAGCGCTACCCGCACCGCGTGAATCAATCGGGCGTGCTGGTAGCGGCGGTACGGGTCCAGCAACGGACGCAGGATTCGCCGCAGCAGCGGTGGCAGTCGTTGGGTGCTGAAGGTGCTCAGTGCAAAGTCCTCGTCAGAAGATGTAATCGGTGGTCAGGAAGCTCGAATCGCGGCCGCGAATGATTTCGCTGATCAGGTCCTTGTTGCTGTCCTGGAACTTGGTTGCCACCAGTGTGCGGATCGAAAACACCCGCAGGGCATCGTGTACCGACAGCGTGCCTTCGGCGGAGTTCTTGCGCCCGTTGAACGGGTAGGTGTCCGGGCCGCGCTGGCACTGGGCGTTGAGGTTGATCCGCCCGACCTGGTTGGCGAAAGTGTCGACCAGTCGACCGATCGCCACCGGGTTGGTGCCGAACAGGCTCAGTTGCTGGCCGAAGTCCGATTCCAGCACGTAATCGATCACAGTATCGAGGTGACGGTACGGCACGATCGGCACCACCGGGCCGAACTGTTCTTCGTTGTACACGCGCATCTGCGGCGTCACCGGGTACAGCACGGCGGGGTAGAAGAACGACTCGCGACTCTCGCCGCCATTCGGGTTGACCACTTGTGCGCCCTTGCTCTGCGCGTCGGCCACCAGACCGTGCAGGTAGTCGACCTTGCCCGACTCCGGCAACGGCGTCAGCGCCACGCCGCTGTCCCATGGCATGCCCGGCTTGAGGGTGGCGAGTTTGGCGTTGAATTTTTCGATGAAGGCGTCGACCACGTCCTCGTGCACAAAGAGGATCTTCAGCGCGGTGCAGCGCTGGCCGTTGAACGACAGCGAACCGGTGACCGCTTCGCTGACCGCATTGTCCAGATCGACTTCCGGCAGGACGATGCCGGGGTTCTTCGCATCCAGGCCCAGCGCGGCGCGCAAGCGGTGTGGTTTCGGGTGCAGTTTCTTCAGGTCGCTGGCGGCCTTGTTGGTGCCGATGAAGGCAAAGATGTCGATCTTGCCGCTGGCCATCAGCGCGCTGACGGTTTCGCGGCCGCTGCCGTAGATCACGTTGATCACGCCGGTCGGGAAACTGTCGCGGAACGCTTCGAGCAGCGGGCGGATCAGCAACACGCCGAGCTTGGCCGGTTTGAACACCACGGTGTTGCCCATGATCAGCGCCGGAATCAGCGTGGTGAAGGTTTCGTTCAGTGGATAGTTGTAAGGCCCCATGCACAGTGCCACGCCGAGCGGCACGCGCCGGATCTGGCCGAGGGTGTCCTGTTCCAGTTCGAAACGGCTGGAGCGGCGGTCGAGTTCTTTCAGTGCATTGATGGTGTCGACGATGTAGTCGCAGGTGCGGTCGAACTCTTTTTCCGAGTCCTTGAGGTTCTTGCCGATCTCCCACATCAGCAGCTTGACCACGGCTTCGCGCTGCTGGCGCATGCGGCCGAGGAACGCTTCGACGTGCTGGATCCGTTCGGCCACGCGCATGGTCGGCCACAGGCCCTGACCGCGATCGTAGGCACGCACGGCGGCGTCGAGGGCGGTGAGGGCGGTGTCGGCGTCGAGCAGTGGGGTGCTGCCGAGAATCACTTGTTCATCGCCGTTTTCGCCGTGCAGATACACCGGGCTGCGCACCGTGGCCAGTGGGCCGTCCCAGCGCCGCAGTTGGCCATCGACGAGGTATTCGCGTTGCTCGACCTGACCGTCGAGGCGGTATTTTTCCGGGATGTCGCTGACAGAAGGGAACAGATTGCCAAGGATGTTTGCTGTGGTCATGTCGCTACCCCGTGTTGATGTCCGTATACAGATCAAAAAGTCTTTACAGGTTATACGCCTGAATGCGCCGACATTTAAACCCGCCAATGTCACGCGAATGTCACGCAGAGATGCGGAACAGAGGGATATCAGCAATGCCGTTTACCCTGTGGGAGCTGGCTTGCCAGCGATTAGGCCGGCACTCCCGCGACTTTCATTGGCTGACACTCCGCTATCGCTGGCAAGCCAGCTCCCACAGGTTTTGTGGTGTTGTCCGAGCCCGAGCTCAATCCTGACTGGCCCCGTTTGGCCCCATCGTTGTCCGGCAATGCCCTCAACCCGCTGCCGTGCCTGCCTTAAGGTGTGATCACAACAAAAAGCGATGCCACCCTCGAGGATCGTTATGCGGGCAATCCCACTCACTTTACTGCTGGCGCTGATGATGACGCTGTGCGGCTGCGACGAAAAATCCGCACCGCCGGCGACCACTCACAATGCTACTCCCACCGACCCGGTACTGGCGCAGATCTACGCCAACAGCTGCCAGCTCTGTCACGCCAATCCCGCCGCCAACGCACCATTGACCGGTGACCGAAAAGCCTGGGAACCACGCATCCGCCAGGGCGCCGACACGCTGCTCGACCACGCCATCAACGGCTACAACGGCATGCCGCCGATGGGCCAGTGTGTCGAGTGCAGCGAAGAACAATTCCTGCAACTGATCGGCTTCATGGCCGACCAGCCCCTCCCACAATAAGGGCGCGCGCATGAGCATGGATCTGACACGGCGTCAGGTGTTGCAACGGGCAAGCATCGTCGGCGCGTTAAGTGCACTGGCGGCCAACCCCGCGCTGGGGCAATTGATGCGCGCCCCGCGACTGATTCCCTGGCGCAACTGGTCGGGCGGGCAGAGTTGCCTGCCGGCGGCGCGGCTGGCGCCGAAGAATCTTGATGAATTGACCGCCGCGATTCGTCAGGCCCAGGGCAAGATCCGCCCGGTCGGCTCGGCACATTCGTTCAGCGCACTGGTGCCCACCGACGGCACTTTGCTGTCGCTGAGCTACTTCACCGGGCTGCTCGACCACGATCCGAACACCCTGCAGGCGGAATTCGGCGCCGGTACGCCAATGTCGCGCATGGGCGTGCCGCTGAAGGACGTCGGCCAAGCGCTGCAAAACATGGCCGATATCGATTACCAGACTCTCGCCGGGGCGATTTCCACCTCGACCCACGGCACCGGCAAAACCTTTCAGTCGTACTCGGCACACGTCTGTGGCCTGCAACTGGTGACGGCCAATGGCGAGGTGCTGGACTGCGACAGTCAGCGTCACCCCGATGTGTTCAACGCCGCGCGGGTGTCCCTCGGGGCACTGGGCGTGGCGACGAAAATCCGTCTGCAAAATCGCCCGGCCTACCGCCTGCGCGAACGCCAGTGGATCGCCAAGACCGAAGAGCTGCTGGAAGACCTCGACAAGAACACCCGGGAAAACCAGCACTGGGAAATGCTCGTCGTCACCCATTCCGACTACGCGCTGTCCATCGCCCTCAACGAAACCAGCGACCCGGCCACACCGCCGATCCCGCCCGAAGAGGAGGGCGGCAACGAGTTCGTGACCCTGATCGAGAAGATCGATAAATACGGCAGCGACTTCCCCGAGTTGCGCCGCACGCTGCTCAACAGCCTGCGGCATATGGCGAGTTTCGATGATCGGGTCGGCGACTCGTTCGACATCTACGCCAACGTGCGCACCGTGCGCTTCAACGAGATGGAATACTCAGTGCCCGCCGAACACGGCCCGGCCTGTCTGCGTGAAATCCTCAAGCTGATTCAGGACAAGGACCTGCGCACCTGGTTTCCCATCGAGTACCGCTACGTCAAGGCCGACGACATTCCGCTGAGCATGTTCGAGGGCCGCGACAGCTGTTCGATCTCGGTGCATCAGCATTACCAGATGGACCATCACAATTTTTTCGCCGCAGTGGAGCCGATTTTCTGGAAGTACAACGGCCGTCCGCACTGGGGCAAATTGCACACGCTCAATGCGAAGAATCTGCAACCGCTGTATCCGCGCTGGCGCGAATTTGTTGACGTGCGCCAGGCGCTAGACCCGAGCGGACGCTTTCTCAACGCGCATCTTTCGTCGATTCTGGGGGTGAGCTGATGGCGGTCAATCGACGTAATTTTCTTCTCGGCGCGCTGGGTGTCGGCGCTTTGTTAGTGGGCGTAGGCGCCTGGCTGCGACCGGGTGATCGTGGCGGCCCGTACAGCGAGTATTTTCGCGCGCTGAATAAAGAGTTGAAGGGCAACGGCCCGATGCGCCCGGTGTTGTTGATCGATCTGGATCGCCTCGATCACAACATCGACGTGGTGATGCAGTCGGTCAAACGCGGCGGCAAGCAATTGCGTCTGGTGGAAAAATCCCTGCCGTCGCCGGGCTTGCTGAGCTACATCGCGCAACGGGCCGTGACGCAAAAACTCATGTCGTTTCACCAGCCGTTTCTCAATCACGATGCTGTAGCGTTTCCGCAGTCCGACATCCTGCTCGGCAAGCCGTTGCCGGTGCGTTCGGCCGAGCTGTTTTATCAGACTCACAAAGGCCCGTTCGATCCTTCCAGGCAACTGCAATGGCTGCTCGACGGGCCTGTACGGCTGCAGCAATACCTGGCGTTGGCGCAAGGGCTGGGCACTCGGATGCGCATCAACATCGAACTGGATGTCGGCCTGCATCGCGGCGGGGTCAGTGATGTGAATGTGTTGGGGCAGATGCTCACGCTGATCAGCGCCAATCCACAGCATCTGCAGTTCGCCGGGTTCATGGGCTACGACCCGTTCGTGGGCATGGGCGTGCCGGGGATTCTCGGTTCGCCCGAGGAACTGTTCGCCAAGGTGATGGTGATTTATCAGCGCTGCGTGGATTTCACCCGCCTGCAGTATCCGACGTTGTGGAATGACAACCTGTGCCTGAACACCGCCGGCAGCCCGAGTTATCGCATCCATGAAAACGAGCAGTTGAGCACCGAGGTTTCGGTGGGCACGGCGATGCTCAAGCCGACGCATTACGACCTGCCTTCTCTGGTTGACCACGTGCCGGCGACCTACATCGCCACGCCTGTGTTGAAGAGTACGGGGGCGGTGAACATTCCGGCGCTGGATGACAATTCCAAATTGTTTTCGTGGTGGGACCCGAATCAGCGGCAGACTTATTTCATCTATGGCGGCAACTGGATGGCCGAGTTCGAATCGCCGCCGGGGTTGCAGAGCAATGGGGTGTACGGGCGCAGTTCGAATCAGGAGATGGTCAACGGCTCCAACGCCGTCGGCCTGACCGTCGAGGATCAAGTGTTTCTGCGCCCGACCCAGACCGAAGCTGTCCTCCTGCAATTCGGTGATCTGCTGGCGGTGCGTGACGGCAAGATCGTCGACACCTGGCCGGTCTACACCTGACCCGCAGCCACCACAAATTTCCTCTGTAGGAGTGAGCCTGCTCGCGATAGCGTCCTGTCAGCTGAACTGTATTTTGCTGATCCAACGCCATCGCGAGCAGGCTCACTCCTACATTAGATTGATGTACACCTGACATCCCGCGCCATCTCCCACATTCTGTAATGAAGCTTTTATGACAAAAGTTCGGTAGCACATAGCCAGTCCGGTCATGCCTATGTAACGCGCTTGAGGGGCCCAACGGGGCGCTTTTCACAAGCCGAGGCGGGACGCCGGGAGTGAGGCAATGGGGACTATGGAACGCTACTCGAAAGTGGGCATGCAGGAACTCGATCAGCGCCTGTCGAAGATCGTCGAGGCCGCGCGCAAGAAGCCGGTTTCGGTGTATCGCTACGGCGCGCCGTGGGTCTGGATCGTCTCGCAGGATGACTGGCAGGGCGCCTTGAAAGAGGTCTCCAGCTACATTCCGCCCGGCCATTCGCTGGTGTTGCTGCGCCCGCAGATCGACGACTTGCTCGACGCCCACCAAGGCCTGCTGCACGAGCTCAATGTCGAGCCGGGCATGCTCATCCCCGCGCAAACCGTCATGCACATCCTGCTCCTGCAACTGCTGTATTCGGTGCCCAGCGAGCAGCAACTGTATGAACAACTCAATTACAACCTGCTGTTCCGCTGGTTCGTCGGCCTTGGCCTGAACCAGAAAGTCTGGAGCTTCAACGTCCTCAGTCGTGACATCGCCACGCTGCTCAACAACCCGCGTGCGGTGCAGCTCATTCAAAAAATCATCGGCGAAGTGTTCTGCGGTGCCTTGCTGCAAATGCCCGAGTTCTCGTTGAACTTCGCGCTGCTGCACACCTGGCTCGGCAAGCACAGCGGTGCCTCGACGGTCAGCAACTGACGCAACACACAAGGCGCGCAACCGCGCCACCAGGTCATCGCGAATTCAGGGGGTAGTGTGGATCAGATTTTCACGTCACGGCTGGCGCTGTGGGGCTGGCTGCTGGTGACGGCCGGCGCGCAACCGGCATTCGCCGAAGAGGCTGCCGAAAGCGTAGCGCCGCAACGTCTGGTGGACGTCAACGAATACTTCGTGCGCGGCAACACCGTCCTCGACGCGCGGGCCATCGAAGAGGCGGTGTATCCGTTTCTCGGCCCGCAAAAAGCCATGACTGACATCGAAGGCGCCCGCGATGCCTTGCAGAAGGCTTATCAGCAGCGCGGCTACCAATCGGTGTTCGTCGAACTGCCGGAGCAAGCGGTAGCGGACGGCATCGTCTATCTGCAAGTCAGCGAAACCAAGGTCGGCCGGGTGCGTGTGGTCGGCGCCAAACACTATTCGCCGCTGGACATCCGCGACAACGTCCCGGCGCTAAAAGAAGGCGAGGTGCCGGATTTCGCCAAGGTTCAGGGCGAACTGGCGCAGCTCAATAAAACCCCGGGCCGTCAGGTCATGCCGCTGGTGCGCGAAGGTCAACGCCCCGGCACCATGGACGTCGATTTGCAGGTCGAGGACCAGAACCCGTGGAGCGCCAGCGTCGGCCTCAACAACGATTACAGCGCCGACACCGAGAAACTGCGCGCCGTGACCAACCTCGGCTACAACAACCTCTGGCAACTCGGCCACAGCATCAACCTGACGTACTTCACCGCACCGCAGGACACCGACAACGCCAAGGTCTGGTCGGCTTCCTACACCGCGCCGCTGAGCGAGCGCTGGAGCGTGCAGTTCTCCGGTTATCAGTCCGACAGCAACGTCGCAACCATCGGCGGCAGTAACGTGTTGGGCAAGGGGCACTCCTACGGCGTGTCGGCGATCTACACGCTGCCGTCCAGCGGCAACTGGTCGAACTCGCTGTCGGCAGGTATCGACTTCAAGGACTTCGACGAGCGCCTGACGCTGTCCGGCGAGAGCGACAAGGTGCAGCTGAAATACGCGCCGTTCACCTTCGCCTACAACGGCTTCCGTTACACCGAAAAGAGCCAGCTCGGCCTCGGTCTGAGCCTGGTGGCGGCCACCCGCAGCATTTTCGGTTACGGCAGCTCCGACGAAGACTTCGACTACAAACGCTACCGCGCCAACCCGAGTTTCGCCGTGCTCAAGGGCGACAGCAACTTCACCTGGACCTTCGACAACGACTGGCAGAGCGCGAGCAAAGGCGCGTTCCAATTGGCGTCGGGACCACTGGTGTCCAACGAACAGTTTTCCGCTGGCGGCGCGACCTCGGTGCGCGGCTATCTGGCGGCCGAGCGCACCGGCGATGACGGCGTGCTGCTCAGTCAGGAGCTGCGCACCCCGTCGCTGGCGAAATACGCCGGCAGCTGGATGCAGGAATGGCGCTTCTACGCCTTCGCCGAAGGCGCGCAACTGTATCTGCGTGACGAGTTGCCGGACCAGGACGCCAGTTATGCCCTGGCCAGCGTCGGCCTCGGCACCCGCGCCAGCCTCAGCAAATGGCTGTCCGGCAGCCTCGACTGGGGCTACCCGCTACTCGAAGGGCCGAACACCTCGAAGCAGGAATCGCGCCTGCACTTCAACCTTCAAGCCACTTTCTAAAGGAGCACGTTCATGCAGCGCCTCATTCTTTCGTTGTTGATCTGCCTGGGCTTCGTGCTCCCGGCCACGGCGCAGGCCTGGTGGCAGGACGACTGGCATTACCGCAAACAGATCGCCGTCGACACCACACCGCAGGGTGCCGGGATCAATCAGGCGCTGGGCCGCACCGCATTGCTGGTACGCCTGCACACTGGCAACTTCACCTTCGACGGGGTCAAGGAAGACGGCGCGGATTTGCGCTTCGTCGCCGCCGATGACAAGACCGTGCTCAACCACCAGATCGAAAGCTTCGATGCGCTGATGGGCATGGCGCTGATCTGGGTCGATGTGCCGAATGTCGAGGGCGGCCAGCGTCAGGACATCTGGATGTACTACGGCAATCAGAAGGCGCCGGCGACCGGCAACGGCCAGTTGACGTTCGATCCGAATTACACCGCGCTGTATCACTTCGACGGCGCCACCGGCACGCCGGCCAAGGACACCACCGCCTACGGCAACACCGCACAAAGCGCCACTGGCGCGGCGATTGACGGCGTGGTCGGGCGCGCCTTGCAGTTCAGCGGCCAGCCGTTGCTGCTGCCGGCCAGTCCGTCGTTGCAGCACAGTGCTGGCAGTGCGTTCACCTTCAGCGCCTGGCTGCGTCTGGATCAGGCCAGTGGCGAACAACTGATCCTCGCCCGCCGCGAAGGCGCCAACAGCCTGTTGGTCGGGGCCAATCAGGGCGTGCCGTTTGTGGAGATCGACGGCCAGCGCGCCGTGGCCTCTCAGCCGCTGAATCCGGGGCAATGGCAGCATGTTGCGCTGACCGCCGAAGGTTCGAAAGTCAGCCTGTACATCAACGGTCGTGAGAGTGCGACCCTCGCGCAAGCGATGCCGGCGTTCAATTCAGTGATGGCGATTGGCGGCGATCTGGCCGCTGGCCCGTACCAGCCGTTCGTGGGCGCCATCGACGAACTGCGCCTGTCGAAAGTCGCGCGTCCGGCGCCGTTGCTGCTGGCTGATGCCACCGCGCAAGGCGCCGAGTCGAAACTGGTGGCCTACGGCGTCGACGAAGAACAGTCCGGTTTCGGCTTCGGCAGCCTCGGTTTCCTGCTCAATGCGGTGCCGGTCGACGCCTGGGTGATCATCGCCGTGCTGGTGCTGATGATGTTCCAGTCGTGGATCATCATGCTGCGCAAGAACCACACCCTCAGCCGCGTGAGCAAGGCCAACGAGGATTTCCGCGAGCAATTCGCCAAGGTCGGCACCCGCCTGGAAATGTTCGCCGACGACGCGCAACTGGCTCAGCGTCTGCAGCATTCGCCGCTGTGGCGCCTGTACTCGGTGGCGGTCAAGGAAATCCGTACCCGCCGCGAGCAGGGCGCCGATACCTCTTCGGTGTCGGCAGCGACGATTGAAGCGATTCGCTGCTCGATGGACGGCGTGCGCACCCGCGAGAACCAGGCGCTCAGCTCGAAACTCTCGACGCTGTCCAACGCCATCGCCGGCGGCCCGTACATCGGCCTGCTCGGCACCGTGCTGGGGATCATGGTGGTGTTCCTCGGCACGGCCATGGCCGGCGACGTCAATATCAACGCCATCGCGCCGGGCATGGCCGCCGCATTGCTGGCCACCGCCATGGGCCTGTTCGTCGCGATCCCGGCGCTGTTTGGCTACAACCGCCTGATCACCCGCAACAAGGAAGTCAGCGCCGACATGCGCGTGTTCGTCGACGAGTTCATCACTCGTCTGGCGGAGATGCACGGCGAAGGCCAGTCCAGCGAAGCGGCGCATCAGCGCGGCCATCACGCCAACCACACCGTACCGGCCTGAGGAGCACTGCCATGGCGTCCGTAAATGCCTCCCACGACGATGACGAAGATGCAGCGGTGGACAGCATCAACATCACCCCGCTGGTCGACGTGCTGATGGTGGTGCTGGTGATGTTCATCCTCACCGCCACCGCGCAGGTCTCCGGGATCCAGATCAACCTGCCCAAGGCCAGTGCATCGGTGTCGCTGTCGGAGGCCAAGACCAAGGCGATTTCGGTCAACGACGGCGGTCAGGTGTTCCTCGACGCCTACCCGGTGACCTTTGCGGAGCTGGAAGAGCGCCTGCGTATCGAGAAGGCGCAGAGCCCGGACTTCCCGGTGATCGTGCGCGGCGACGCCACGGTGCAGTACCAGAAGGTCATTGAAGTGCTGGATCTGTTGCGCCGGCTCGAACTGTCTCAGGTCGGTCTGGTGACCGGCAAACCGACGCAGGGCTGAGTGATGACCGCACAACTTCCGATCGAGCCGCTGCCGGTGAAAAGGTCGCCGATGCGCTTTGTAAAGTGGGGCGCCGGGCTGCTGCTCGGCGCGCTCGCCGCGTGGTTCCTGTGGCAGTGGGCCAATGACATGAGCGGCGTGCGCCGTGAAGCTCCGAAGGTGCCGACGATCATTCCGTTGCCGCCACCGCCGCCGCCACCTCCGGAAAAACCACCGGAGCCGGAAACCCCGGTGGAAGAAAAAGTCGTCGAGCCCGAGCCCACGCCCGAGCCGCAAGAGGTCAAGCCCGAGGAAGAGGCGCCGCCATCGCCGGCGGACGATCTGGCCAACCCGATGCAAATGGACGGCGACGCGCAGAGTGGCAACGACGCTTTCAACATCGGCGCCGGCAAGGGTGGCGGCATGGCCGGCGCGGGTGGCGGACGCCTGGGCACCGGCACTTACAGCCAGTTCCTCGCGTTCACTTTTCAGCGCTTGCTGCGCGAGAACCCCGATCTGCGCAACCTCGCATTCTCGCTGCAGGCCGATGTGTGGCTGAGCAGCGTCGGCGAAATCACCCGGGTCGAGTTGGTCAAGTCCAGCGGCAAGCCCGAGATCGATACCCAGGTGCTGGCCGCATTGCGTAACGCGCCCCATCTGAGCGAACGGCCACCGGCCTCCATCACCTTGCCTGTGCGCCTGTCCCTGCAAGGGCGGCGTCCGGGTTAACCGAATTCATAAAGCTGTATGAAAAGGAGTTGTGTGCAGATGATTTCCAACGTGAATCGATTGTCCCTGGCGGTCGGCATGGTCATCGCGACCCTGGTCGGTCAGGCCGCGGCAGCGCCTGCGCCTTCGGAGAACGCCACGATCAATCTGATCCGCTTGCTGGTCGAGCAGGGCATTCTGAAACAGGACAAGGCTGACGCGCTGATCGCCCAGGCGCAGAACGAAGCCGCCCAGGCCAAGCAGGCAGCGGCTTCTACTGCGGTGGCGGCAGGTCCGGTCGCAGCACCGGGCGATGTGCGCGTGCAGTACGTGCCCGCCGCGGTGCGCGACCAGATCCGCGATCAGGTCAAGGCCGAGGTCATGGCCACCGCCAAGCAGGAAAACTGGGCGGCGCCCAACACCTTCCCGGACTGGGCTTCGCGCATCAGCTTCGATGGCGACATCCGCCTGCGCGATGAATCGCGTTACTACTCGGGCAGCAACAGCAACGAAATCGTCGACTTCGCCAAACTCAACAACAACGGTCCGTACGACGTGAACCCCAACAGCAGCACCAGTCTGCCGCCGTTGCTCAACACCCGTGAAGACCGCACCAACCAGTTCCGCCTGCGCGCACGGCTGGGCATGAAAGCGGTGATCTCGCCGGAATGGACCGCCGGCATCCGCATCGGCACCGGCTCGGACAATAACCCGGTGTCGACCACGCAGAACCTCGGCGGTGGTTTCGCCAAGAAAGACATCTGGCTCGACCAGGGTTACCTGAACTGGAAACCCACCGACGAGCTGACCCTGACCGGCGGGCGCATCGCCAACCCGTTCATGTCCACCGACATGCTCTATTCCAACGACCTGAATTTCGACGGCGTGGCGGCGATTTTCGACCACAAGCTCAACCGCGACTGGGGCGTGTTCGGCACCGTCGGTGCGTTCCCGGTGGATTACACCAACGACACCACCACCAGCAACGGTTTCGACAAGGAAGAAAGCGACAACAAGTGGCTCTACGGCGCGCAGATCGGCGCCAAGTGGGCAATCAACAGCAACAACCGCCTCAAGGGTGCGCTGGCCTACTACCGTTTCGACGACATTCAGGGCCAGCGCTCCAGCCCTTGCGAACCATGGGCCGGCGCCCCGGGCTGCGACACCGACGGCACGCGTGCGGCGTTCATGCAGAAGGGCAACAGCGTATTCCTGCTGCGCGACATCACGCCGAACCCGGCCAACCCGACCACCACGCCGCAGCCGCAATTCGTCGGCCTGGCGTCGGAGTTCAACCTGCTCGACCTGAACCTGGTGTGGGACGCCGATCTGCCAGAGGACTTCAAGCTGCGCAGCCAGGGCAACTACATCCACAACCTCGGTTACGACGAAGGCGACATGCGCAAGCGCTCCGAGGGGCAGATCGTCAACAACCTCAACAGCAACGGCGAGATCGAAAGCGGCGCCAATGCGTGGATGGTGCAGTTCACCCTCGGCAATGCGCTGGACCTGAAGAAGCAGGGCGACTGGAACCTGTTCGCCGGCTACAAGTACATCCAGCCGGACGCCTTGCCCGACGGCTTCAACGATTCGTCGTTCCACCTCGGCGGCACCAACGCCAAGGGCTATTTCCTCGGCGGCAATTACGGTCTGGCGAAGAACGTCTACGCCACCGGCCGCTGGCTGAGCACCGAGGCGGTGTACGGCGCGCCGTTCGACATCGACGTCTTGCAGCTTGAGATCAACACGCGCTTCTAAGGCGCCGGGAGTACGGTCATGCACGCACGAGTTTTTCTGTTGGGGCTGAGTTTTTTCATTGCACAAGGCGCGCACGCCGAAGGCATGGAGGAGCGTCTGCGTACCCAGTTGCGCAGCACCACTCAACAGTTGCAGGCCCTGCAAAGTCAGCAGGCCCAGGCCAGCGCCGCGCAACTGGCGGCGCAGAACGAGGCCAAGGCCGCGCAGGCGCAGATCAAGCAATTGACCGCTGAACTGGCCAAGGCCAAAGGCGTCGCCGAGCAGTTGGCTGGCCAGCAGCAGAGCCTGCACAGCCAGGCGCAAGCGCAAGTCGCCGCCAGCAGCGAACAGGTCGGCAAGTTCAAGAAGGCCTACGACGAGTTGCTGGTCATGGCCCGTGCCAAAGAGGCAGAACGGTCTAAGCTTCAAACGCAATTGGCTGAACGTGACACACAAGTGCAGCAATGTTCAGTCAAGAATCAGCAGATGTATGGCGTCGCCAAGCAGATCCTCAGCGCTTACGAAAACATCGATGTGGCCGAGGTGATGAAGATCCGCCAGCCCTTTGCGGGCAGCGCCCGGGTCAAGTTCGATGAGCTGGCCCAGGGGTTTGGTGACGAGCTTTACAAGACTCAATTCGACGCGCCGCAAGCTGCGCTCTCGCACTGATAAACAAGGAAGAAGTCATGACTCAATTGATCAGCCACGTATCCCCACAATCCCTGACCGACGTCCTGCAAGCCGCCGGTTATCGCGTCAACCAGACCGAACAGAACGGCATCGTGCAGTTGCTCAGCGCCAGTCAGGGCATCGGTTATGCCGTGCGTTTCGGCAACCCGGCGGTGGAGCAGGGCAGCTACGTCGATTTCACTTTCAGCTGCGCGCTGCGGGTGCAAGGTGAGTTGCCACAGGGCGTGGCCGAACAGTGGAACGCCACCCGGCGTTTTGCGCGGTTGTCATTGCAGGGCGAGTTTCTGGTGATGGAAATGGACGTGGTGCTGGCGGCCGGTGTGAGCAACGATCACCTACGCGGCAATCTGGAATTGTGGGATCGCCTGTTGCAGGAGTTCATCGTCTACCTGCGTGATTTCAGCCAGGCCGCACAAGCTTCGACAGCAAAAGTCGCCACCGCTGAGCAAGAGGAAGTCGCGCTGTGAAAAAGCCTGCCATGGTGATCGGCGCCGGGGCAGTGGCGCTGTTGGTGGTAGCCGTGGCGCTGGTGCTGCGACCGGGTGCTGACCCGGTCGCCGCCCAGCAATCGTCGCCGTTGGCGGCGGTTGCTGCGGGGCCTGCGGTAGCGCGGTTGGGCAATCAGCAGGTGACGCCGCAGGAATTGCAGGCGCTGCTGGCTACCGTCCCGCCGGCGACTCGCGAGCAATTGCGCGGCAACCGTGAAGCGCTGGAGCGCTGGATTCGTACGCGGTTGGCGGAGAAAGCCGTGCTGGAACAGGCCGATGCTCAGGGCTGGGCGCAGCGTCCGGACGTGGTGCGGCAAACCCGCGCGGCCACTGAGCAGATCGTCTTTCGCGATTACCTGCGCTCGGTCAGCACGGTGCCGGCGGACTACCCGAGTGCGAGCGAGTTGCAGCAGGCGTATGACGCTGGCAAGGGCAACTGGCAGACGCCGGCGTTGTACCGGGTGAGCCAGATTTTCCTCGCTGTGCCGGATGCCCAGAGCCTGGAAGCCGTGCGCAAGCAGGCCACCGAGCTAAGCAAGAAGGCCCAGAGCACGCCGGGGGATTTTGCCGCGCTGGCGACTCAGTATTCGCAGGATCGCCTGACCGCCGAACGTGGCGGCGACACCGGGCTGCAACCGTTGCAGCAACTGGTGCCGGAGGTACGGGGTGCGGTGGCGAAATTGAAGGTCGGTGCGGTGTCCGATCCAGTGCAGAGCGCGGCCGGCTTCCATGTGATCAAACTCACTGAACAGCAACCGGCACGTACTGCGACCCTCGACGAGCTGCGCGATCAACTGACACAGGCCTTGCGTGCGCAACGGCAGGAGCAGATTGCTCAGGCGTATCTGGACGGGATGCTCAATACCGCGACGTTGAGTATCGATGGGGCCGAGCTGAACAAGGTCCTCGAAACCAACAATTAGAGCACTGGCACACCACAAACCCTGTAGGAGTGAGCCTGCTCGCGATAGCGGTGTGTCAGGCAAAGAGATGTCAGCTGTGCCGACGCCATCGCGAGCAGGCTCACTCCTACAAGGGGCTGCGCAATGTCTAAATACAAAGATCGACAGGGAGTCATCGATGTCATTCACCGAACCCGCAGGACGACAGGGTAGCCCCGACTATCGCTGGGCACAGGGCGAGCGCGAACCATGGCTGGCGCAAGCCGCGACCATTGATGCCGAGGTCGCGCAATATTTTCTGGTCAGTGCCCGCTGTGGCTGTTTCATGCAGGCCGCGCGCAGCCTTAACGTGCGCTCGACCTTGCTGCGCAAGCAGTTGGCGCAGCTTGAGCAGGAGCTGCAGCACTCGCTGTTCAGCTTTCAGGGCAGCGCCCTGAGCCTGACCCGCGAAGGTCAGCAGTTGCAGGCGCAATTGGTGGCGCTGGCCCACGAACGCAAACTGCCGGTGGTCGAGCAGCCACTGGTGCGTTTGGCGGTAGCCGAATCGATCCTGCATGACATTCTCGGTCGCGACCTGATCGCGTTGCTGCGGCGCAATGCCAGCGTGCGCCTGGAGATCATTGCGCTGGACAGCGAGTTGGCCTTGCGCGCAGTCAGTGCCGACGTGGTGCTGTGGCTGGCCCACGGCGAAACCCCGAATCCCGGCCCGACCTTCGCCACCAGTCAGCCGCAGGCCCTGGCGCGCCTGGATTACCTGCCACATATCGCCAAACGCTATTCCCGGGTCACCGCGCGCCCGGCGAGTGCCGACGACCTCAGCGATTTCATGCTGGTGCAATGGCAACACGACCGGCAGATCGACAGTTTCCGGCCGTGGAATGAGCTGGTCGAACAACGCTTGGCGGGCGTGGTGCAGATGCAGTCTTATGAACTGATGCTGGAAATGATCCGTTGCAGCGCTTGCATCGGGTTGCTGCCGGCGTACATGAGCCGTTTCGATCGCGGGCTGATTGCGCTGCCGGGGCTGTTTGACGAGCCGATGCAGTTGCAGGCATGGCTGGCGGTGAATGCTGAATCCCGGGACGTCGCCGAAGTGCAAGCCTTGGTCGAGCTGATCCAGCACACCTTCAACGAACGCCAGGAATGGTTTCAGACCTGACCCGATCTTCCCGGCACCCCAAATCCCCTGTGGGAGCGGGCTTGCTCGCGAAAGCGGTCTGAAATTCAACATCTGTGTTGCCTGACACACCGCTTTCGCGAGCAAGCCCGCTCCCACATTTTGATATTCGCCAGCCAGAGGCTCAACGGTTTAGAGTAAGCGGCCACCCATCGATCCAGGAAGGATCCGCCATGCCCGACCACAACCCCGCCATCACCCTCGAACGCTTCAACGAATCCCATATCGAGGCCGTTACCGCGCTGTACAACGATCCGGCCGTGACCCGGCAGGTGCTGCAGATGCCATTTCAGTCCACTGAAATCTGGCGTCAGCGGCTGCTGGCGGAGAACGAGCGAATGGTCAAACTGGTGGCGCTGCATCAGGGCGCGGTGGTCGGTCATCTCGGGCTGGAAAACTATTCGCGGATCCGCCGCGCCCACGCCGGCAGTGTCGGCATGGCGGTCGCCGTGGCGTGGCAGGGCAAGGGTGTCGGGTCGAAACTGCTGGCGGCGGCGCTGGACGTCGCCGACAACTGGATGAACCTGCACCGGGTCGAACTCTCGGTGTACGCCGACAACGAGGCGGCCATCGGTCTCTACCGCAAGTTCGGCTTCGAGAACGAAGGCCTGTTTCGTGACTACGCCGTGCGCGACGGGCAATGGGTCGACACCCTGAGCATGGCCCGTCTGCGTCGTCGATAAGCCAAAAAATCCTGTGGGAGTCAGTTGCCCAGAGCGAACGCCACCGCCGACTGCGCATGCAGCTCGGTGGTGTCGAGCAGGGGCAGGGCGCTGTGTTCGGGTTTGACCAGCAGGCCGATTTCCGTGCAGCCGAGGATGATCGCCTGGGCACCGCGCGCGGTCAGCGCTTCGATCACCTGTTGATAGATTTTGCGTGATTCGTCACTGATCACCCCGACGCACAATTCGTCGTAGATGATCCGGTGCACGTCCTTGCGCTCGGCGTCGTCCGGCACCAGTACCGTCAGACCCTGCGCAATCAGGCGCTGCTTGAGAAAATCCTGCTCCATGGTGAACGCCGTGCCGAGCAGACCGACCGTGCGCGCATCGATGGCCAATGCTGCCTGCGCCGCCGGTTCGGCGATGTGCAGGAACGGAATGCTGATCGCTGCCTGAATCTGCGCCGCGACCTTGTGCATGGTGTTGGTACACAGCACCACGCATTCGGCGCCGCCGGCCTCGAGCCTGCGCGCGGCATCCACCAGAATCGCCGCCGCATCGTCCCAGCGCCCGGCGTGCTGCGCCTGTTCGACCGGGCCGAAGTCGACGCTGTACATCAGGATTTGCGCCGAGCGCAGCGAGCCGAGCCGGTCACGAACCTGTTGATTGATGAGACGATAATATTCCGCGCTGGATTCCCAGCTCATGCCGCCGATCAGGCCGATGGTGCGCATTGAAATTCCTCGAACAATGGCCCGTATTGGAAAAGTCGGGCTCCGGCCGAGTGTCCATCGGTTCAATGACGGATGCCAGTACAAAGCAACTGTACCGTTGATCCTGTTGCCAAGTGTCCCGGTGCCGGCGATCGAGGTTTAACGTACGCCGGCGCCTCGATCTGTCACTATCGACTATCGCAGGCTCTCCCCGAGGAACGTACCGATGAACGACGTACAACAACTGGGCGAAATGCTTCGTCACTATGCCGAGAGTGAAGCGCACAAGAAGCAATTGTTCGAAACGCAGTCACAGGCGTGGGCCAGCCGCATCACCGAGCTGTTCGGCCAGATCCAGCAATGGCTGGAACCGGTGCAGGCACCGAACCTGCTGGAGGTGAGCCGCGAGGCTTACGTCGCATTCGGGCCGAGCACGCCGGTGGAAACCTCGACCTTCAAGACTGAAAAACTGAGCATCGTGATTGCCGGCAAACCGGTGGAATTCGTGCCGGACGTGATGGGCAGCGCCGGGCAGATTTCCCTGGCGGTGATGGGGCTGACGGCGGCGCGCTACGGCAGTATTTCGCTGGTCGGGCTGCCGAACGGCGAGTGGCAATGGCGCAAGACCAATGGCTTGAAGGATCCGGACACCTTCGTGTTTGATGCGGATTTTCTCGCACAGCAGTTGCAGAGCCTGATCCCGCGCGATCGCAGCTGATATCAGGGCTTCACCCATTTCCCATTGTGGGAGCGGGCTTGCTCGCGAAGGCGGCAGCCCATTCGACATTGATGGCGACTGATAGACCGCTTTCTCGAGCAAGCCCGCTCCCACAGGGGATTGAGGGTGATCCTACATATCGAGGTTGATCCAGCCCGGTTTCGCCTCTTCCGGCGCCACGGCTTTCACGGTTTTACCGGTGGCCAACTCAACCCGCCGTGCCACCTCCGGATCATCAGCAAACGGCACCATGCTCGCATCGTCGAGGCTCTCTGAAGTCTGATGGCGCAGGCAGTACTCCACCGCCAGCCACAGAAACACCACCCCCAGCACATTCAAGAAAATATCCATCCTCTGCGGCTCCCTGCCTCAGGCGATCTGCGCCTGGCTGCGTGCCAGCGCCACGTCGGCGACCCGCACCGTGCGCCAGACGTTGTAGGCCATCAGCAGCATGCCGCTGAGGAAGAACACCCCGCCGGCAAAGCGCACGATGAACCCCGGATGACTGGCCTGCAGCGCTTCGACGAAGGAGTAGGTCAGCGTGCCGTCCTCGTTGATCGCCCGCCACATCAGGCCCTGGGTGATGCCGTTGACCCACATCGACGCGATGTACAACACGGTGCCGATGGTCGCCAGCCAGAAGTGCAGGTTGATCAGCGGCGTGCTGTACATCTGCTCGCGGCCAAAGACTTTCGGCACCATGTGATACGTCGCGCCGAAGGTGATCATCGCCACCCAGCCCAAAGCCCCGGCGTGAACGTGGCCGATGGTCCAGTCGGTGTAGTGGGAGAGAGCGTTGACCGTCTTGATCGCCATCATCGGCCCTTCGAAGGTCGACATGCCGTAAAACGCCAGCGACAGCACCAGAAAGCGCAGGATCGGGTCGGTGCGCAGCTTATGCCAGGCACCGGACAAGGTCATCATGCCGTTGATCATCCCGCCCCAGCTCGGCGCCAGCAGGATCAGTGACATCGCCATGCCCAGCGACTGCGCCCAGTCCGGCAGTGCGGTGTAGTGCAAGTGGTGCGGGCCGGCCCAGATGTATAGGGTGATCAGCGCCCAGAAATGCACGATCGACAACCGATACGAATACACCGGGCGATTCACCTGTTTTGGCACGAAGTAATACATCATTCCGAGGAAGCCGGTGGTCAGGAAGAAACCCACCGCGTTATGCCCGTACCACCACTGCACCATGGCATCGGTGGCCCCGGAATACACCGGATAGGATTTGAACCAGTCCACCGGGATCGACAGGTGATTGACCACGTGCAGCATGGCGATCACCAGAATGAACGCGCCGAAGAACCAGTTGCCGACATAGATGTGTTTGGTCTTGCGCTGCACCACGGTGGTGAAAAACACGATGGCGTACGCGACCCAGACCACCGCCATCCACACCGCGCCGGAGAATTCGATTTCGGCGTATTCCTTGGTGGTGGTGTAGCCCAGCGGCAGGGTGATCAGCATGATCACGATCACCGATTGCCAGCCCCAGAAGGTGAAGGCCGCGAGCTTGTCCGAATACAGCCGCACCTGGCAGGTGCGCTGCACCGCGTAGTAACTGGCGGCGAATTGCGCGCTGCCGGCGAAACCGAAGATCACCAGGCTGGTGTGCAATGGCCGCAAGCGGCCGAAGGTGGTCCAGGGCAGGTCGAGGTTCATGTCCGGCCATACCAGTTGCGAGGCGATCCATACCCCCATCGCCATGCCGACGACACCCCAGAAAACCGTCGCGATAACGAATTGGCGGACGACCTTGTAGTTATACGCCTGTCCGATTGTTGCTGTGCTCATGGTCAGTTCTTCCACGGTTGCAAAGTCTTGCCAGGCCACCCGGTCTGGCACGAGCTGCACTGTAGGAACAGCGCCGGAAACAAAACAGGCTCAGGAATCTTTCATTTGTACGGATCAGATTGAAGTGCTGCCTGCGGCGTTCTGCCGCGCCCTGATATGGTTTTTATCGTTTCAGGTGAATCTGTTGCGTGCTGCGCTGCTCGTCCATAGTCGGGGAAAATCCTGTGGGAGCGGGCTTGCTCGCGAAAGCGGCGTGTCAGGCAACTGACTTGTTGGCTGACACGCCGCTTTCGCGAGCAAGCCCGCTCCCACAGTTTTGATCTGGGATCAAACCTGATGGGGTAGCCGCTGCATGTATCAATACGATGATTACGACCGGGCGTTGGTGTTCGAGCGCGTTGCGCAATTTCGCGATCAGGTCGAGCGCTTCATGGCCGGAGAGTTGAGCGAGGAAGAGTTCCTGCCGCTGCGTCTGCAAAACGGCCTCTACCTGCAGAAGCACGCGTACATGCTGCGGGTGGCGATTCCTTACGGCACCCTGAGTGCCGAGCAGATGCGCACGCTGGCGAGCATTGCCGCCGACTATGATCGCGGCTACGGCCACTTCACCACGCGGCAAAACCTGCAATTCAACTGGATCGAACTGGCGCAGGTGCCGGACATCCTTGAACGCCTGGCGCAGGTCAACATGCACGCGATCCAGACCTCCGGCAACTGCGTGCGCAACATCACCACCGAAGCCTTCGCCGGGGTCGCGGCGGACGAGTTGATCGACCCGCGCCCGTTGGCAGAAATCCTCCGCCAATGGTCGACGATCAACCCGGAGTTCCTGTTCCTGCCACGCAAGTTCAAGATCGCCATCTGCTCGGCGAAGCAGGATCGCGCGGCGATCATGATGCATGACATCGGCCTGTATCTTTATCCGGGGCGCGACGGGCAGATGCTGCTGCGGGTGATCGTCGGCGGCGGGTTGGGGCGCACGCCGATCCTCGGTCTGCAGATCCGCGACGGTTTGCCGTGGCAGCATCTGCTGTCGTACGTCGAGGCGATCCTGCGGGTCTACAACCGCCATGGCCGGCGCGACAACAAGTACAAGGCGCGGATCAAGATTCTGGTCAAGGCGCTGGGCATCGAGGCGTTCGCCAAAGAGGTCGAAGAAGAATGGCAACACCTCAAGGACGGCCCGGCGCAGCTGACCGAGGCTGAATATGAGCGGGTCGCCAGTGCCTTCGTGCCGCCGATCTATCACACCCTGGGCGATACCGATCTGGACTTCGGCACGCGTCTGGCCCAAAGCCCGGCGTTCGCCCGCTGGGTCGCGCGTAACGTGCAGCCGCACAAGAAACCGGGTTACACCAGCGTGGTGCTGTCGACCAAACCGGGTCTGAGCGCACCGCCGGGGGATGTCACCGGATTGCAGATGCTGGCGGTGGCCGACTGGTCGGAGCGCTTCGGTTTTGGCGAAATTCGCATTGCCCATGAGCAGAACATCGTCCTGCCCGATGTTCGAAAGTCTGACCTGTATGAACTCTGGCAGTTGGCCTGCGGGCGCAATCTGGGCAGCGCCAACGTCGGCCTGCTGACCGACATCATCGCCTGCCCAGGCGGCGATTTCTGCGCGCTGGCCAACGCCAAGTCGATCCCGATCGCCCAGGCGATTCAGGCGCGTTTCGACAACCTCGACTACCTGCACGACCTGGGCGACATCAGCCTGAACATCTCCGGCTGCATGAACGCCTGCGGCCACCACCACATCGGCAATATCGGCATTCTCGGCGTCGATAAAAACGGCAGCGAGTGGTACCAGATCACCCTCGGCGGCGCGCAGGGTAAGCACAGCGCACTGGGCAAGGTCATCGGCCCGTCGTTTAGCGCGACCGAAGTGCCACAGGTGATCGAGCGGATCATCGGTACGTTTGTGCGTTATCGCGAAAGCGAGGAGTTGTTTGTCGACACCGTGGCGCGCATTGGCCTGGAGCCTTTCAAGGAACGCGTCTACCCGAAAGTGCTGGAGGCGTCGGCATGAACAATCTGCTGCGTCTGGAGCAAGGTGTCGCACGCCTGATCGAGGACGACCCATGGACGCTGGTTCGCGAGCCGGAGCAGGGCAGGCCGCAAGGGTTGCTGATCCTGCCGCTGGGGCACTGGCTGCAATCGCCCTCGACCCACGCGGTGTGGCTGGGGCCGGACGATGAAGTTGAAAGCGTGGTGCCGTGGCTGGCCTCGCTGCCGCTGATTGCCCTGGATTTCCCGAGCTTTCGCGACGGTCGCGCCTACAGTCAGGCGTATCTGCTGCGTAGCCGGTTTGGCTGGGCTGGCGAGTTGCGCGCGATTGGTGATGTTTTGCGTGATCAGCTCAGCCATATGCGCCAGTGCGGGTTCGACAGCTTTGCGGTGCGCGAGGACAAATCGGCTGAGGATGCGCTGAAGGGACTGGCCGGCATGAGCGTGCTGTACGGCCGTTCGGTGATCGAACCACGGCCGCTGTTCCGCAGACGCTGAATATCCATTGCTTGATAGATACTTTGTGGTGAGGGGATTTATCCCCGATGGGCTGCGAAGCAGACCTAAAATCTGCCGAAGCATTTCTTCAGCTCAAACCTGTTGGCTGGTTCTGCGGCCGCTGCGCAGCCGGTCGGGGATAAATCCCCTCACCACAATTGTCTAGCGGCCCCTTCTACACCGGGGAAACCCTTACATCCCGCACCATTCCCGGATTTTTCCTTGGGTCGATGCTGGCCTTTTGGTAGAGTCCCCGTCGCCAGCGGGTTTTCGGCTGGACGACGGAACGAAGAAGGGAGTCTGTTTTGTGACTGCGGGTAAAAAAATCCTCGGTCTCACCGCGTTGCTTTTGATGCTGACGCTGTGGGCCAGTTACTTCTATGTGTTCAAGGAAAACCGCGACGGCCAGTTGGGCGGCGCCGGTGAAAGCACCGCCTGGTGCGGCGCGCCGCCGTCCACCGAAGCGGCGCTGTTGGGCAAGGATCAACTGACCTTGCGCGTCACCAACAACCTGCGCGGCGAGTTCATGCTCAGTGGCTCGCTGGTGGTCTCCGAACGCACCTTCAACCGCTACGATCTGGGTCGCAACGAACTGCGTCTGCGCCTGGAGCCGTTGCAGTGGTCGTACGGCGTGACGCCGATCTTCCTCGAACAGGTCAAGGTTCAGCCGCTGAGCCGCAACCTCGCCTCACCGACCAAAAGCGCCTACGCCGAGCTTGAGCCACGGCCCATCGGCGTCCAGGGCCAGGTTACCGAATTCCCCTTCGACACCTATCGCTACGGCTACAAACCGGTGCTGTATTACCTCAAGGGCAGCGAGCGCATCGACCTGCGCTTCAAGAACATCACCACGCTGATGGAGATGTCCAACACCTTTACGCCGATTCAGAAATACAACCGCGTCGAGTACATCAACGAGAAGAACTCGATGATCCGCGACGAGGATTACAAGGCCTACGGCCCGCACGAATGCGCGTTCAGCGTCGAGCGCAAAGGCTCGTTCAAGGTCGTGGTGCTGTTGTTCCTGCTGGTGCTGTGCCTGCCGCTGTTGCACGTGTTCTATCGCGACGAGCCGGGGATCGACTTCCTCGCCACGCTGGTGACGATTGCCGTGGTGCGGGTGCTGCTGGTCGGGCCGGTGCAGGACTTCCAGCTGTACAACATCGACTTCCTGTTCGGCGCGGCGATTCTGCTGGTGGGCTCGGTATCGCTGATCAAGGCGATGCGCGCCAACAGCCGGCGCGAGATGGCGTTGAAGAGCGGGGCGACTTCTTCCTGGTAACACTCAGTGTTTGAGACCAATCACTGACCCTGTGGGAGCGGGCTTGCTCGCGAATGCGGTACATCAGTCACCCTTGATGTTGGCTGAGAGAATGCATTCGCGAGCAAGCCCGCTCCCACAAGGGATCAGCGCTCACTTCAGCGCCGGATCCCCCATGTTCATCTTCTTCCAGCCCTGCAACAGCACCTGCGCCTTCGGCTCCTGGCCGTTCTCCAGGTAGTACTGGATCAGCGACAGCCGTGCATTGCGGTTCGCCGGTTGCACCTTGAGCAAACGCTCCAGCTCATCACACGCCTCGCTCACCTTGCCGCTGTCGTGCAACGCCACCGCCAGCACGTAACCGTACTGCGCGTTCTGCGGCTCCAGTTGCGCGGCTCGGTGCAGGGCGGTCATCGCTTGTGCCGTCTTGCCGGCGCGGATCAATGACAGGCCACGGGTGTGCTGCAACAACGCAGCCTCCGGGTGTGCCTTGAGGCTGTTGTCCAGCAGGGTTTGCGCTTCCTGACCCCGACCATTGGCCTCCAGCCATTGCACCAGCGTCACCAGTGCCGGGTAGAAGTCCGGATCGCGTTTGAGTGCCGTACGCAGCAACCCTTCGACCTCGGAAGCACGACCACTGGCTTGATACAGCATCGCCAGATTCAGGTTGGCCTCGGCCCGTTCCGCGAGACTTTTCTGCACCGCCTCATACTCGGCAATCGCTGCGTCCCAATTGGCCTGTGCGGCACCGAGGCCGCTGTTGCGCGCAACGCTGAGCAGGTCCCGCGCCGCGACGATGCGCACGGCTTTCACTGGATCGCCGAGCAGCGGCGTCAACAACGATACGCGCTCGGCGGGCGGCAGGAAGGCACTGATCGCCCGCACTGCACTTTCGCGCACCTGCGGCGCCGGATTCTGCAGATCCCGGGTGGCCAGTTTCAGCGATTGATCGCTTGGGTACAGCGGCAGTTCGGCGAGTAACGTCGCACGCTGAATCGCCGGCAGATCGCTGCGCTGCAACTGCTCATGCAAGGCGTCCGCCGCACCCGGCTGGCCGTTGCGGATCAGCCACAGGCTCTCGTCATAGCGTGGTGCCTGCGGTGTCGAGGCGGAGGCATTCCACAACTTGAACTGTGCGCTGACCTTGTCACCGGCCTTGCCCTGATGGCAGCTGAGACACGCATCGGGCGTACCGAGTTTTTGTGCACGTTCCGGGTTGGGGATGCTGAAGCTGTGGTCATGGCGCCAGTCGTTACCCATGTAGAACTTGCCGGGCATGTGGCAATCCACGCACTGCGAGCCGGGCTGGCCCAGGGTGTGGCGGGTGTGTTCGATGGAATCGTAGTTCTTCGCTTGCAGGCCCTTGCCGTCGACGCCAGCGACCGAAGTCTTGCCCGCCGTGTTGTGGCATTGCAGACACACGGCGTTGCCCGGCGCCTTGAGTTCAGTGCTGTGCGGATTGTGGCAGTTACTGCAGCGCACACCCTTGTCGAACATCTTGCTTTGCAGGAACGAGCCGTGTTCGAACACTTCATCCTTGATCTTGCCGTCCAGCGCATACAGTTCGCGGGTGAGGGTGCTCGGCAGGTAGTCGTCCATCAAGCGCTTGCCGACGGTGTAGCCATCGCCCAGCGGCGCCCGGCGCGCATGGCAGCGGGCACAGGTTTCGATCTCGACGCTGGCGTTCTTGTCCTTGAGGTCGACGACGAAACCCTTGTGGATCAGGTCGTCTTTTTTCTGCGCCCATTGCAGGTGATTCGAGGCCGGACCGTGGCAGGCCTGACAGCCGACGCCAAGGCTGTTCCACTGGCTGTTGAACGTGTTGCTGGCCGCATCGAAATTGCGCTTGAAGCCGGTGGTGTGGCACTCGGCGCACATGAAGTTGGCGTTCTGACTGGGCTTGCTCCAGTGCAGCGGATTCTTGAAGTTCACGCCTTGGCCGGGGTAGAGGTGAAACCAGCGGTGTTTCTCGGTATCCCACGCCACGCCGAGCGCCTGTAAACGGCCTTCGCCGACGTTGATCAGGTATTGCTGCAACGGGGCGATGCCGAAGGTGTAGGCGACCTTGAAATCGGCGTTCTTGCCATCGATGCCCGGCGTATTGACCCAGAACTCGTCACCCTTGCGTGAGAAACGGGTGGTCTCGTTTTCGGCCTTGAAGGTGACGTTGTTGAAGTCGCCGAGCAGGGTTTCGGCATTCGCTGCCTGCATCGCCAATTGGTGATGCGAGCCTTGCCAGTCCTTGACCTGCTCGGTGTGACAGCCCTGGCATTGTTGCTCATCGACCATGGTCGCGGGCTTCTGCGCCACAGGTTGCGGTTTGGCGACGACAGGCGCCGCCGCGCTGATCGGCGGGGCCGTGTACGGCGCGGGCGCGGGGCTGAACAGAAACCAGCCAATTCCCGCCACTGCGGCCAGCAGCACACCGATGGTGAGGGGGAACAGGTAACGTGAAAGGGGCTGTCGGGATGAATCAGGATCAGGCTGTACGACTTTATTTTTATGCTTGGGCATTACGACTTCCGTGGTCAGATGCATTGGCCTGCTGGCATGCGTTCAAGCTCGATGCAGCTTTGCCGGATGAGTCGCTGTCTGTCAAATGGCGGTTGTGATCAACTGCGCAACCACGTGTGAATCTTCAATGTTTGCAGGGCAAATACGCGGGCATTGGCTATAACTGTAACTCCCCCAAGCAATTTCTTCGGCTTTCTGACAGGAGTTACAGCATGAAGCTTGCACTGATGATGAGCACCCTCTGCATCGCCACGCTTGGAGTGGCGGGGTGTTCGAGTAAGGTTGTCGAGCCTGACCAGTACTCCGGATTTCTCAAGGACTACAGCCAGCTCCGGGAAGCCAGATCACCGTCCGGTGCCGAGGTAATGCGTTGGGTCGATCCGAAGCTCGACATCAACCGGTTTACCAGCGTCTACGTCGAGCCGACCCAGCTCTATCCCAAGCCGCAGGCGACGGTGAAGATTCCGCAACAGACCCTCAACGGCATCACCAGCTACTACGATCAAGCGCTAAAGCGCGAAATCAGCAAGTCCTTGCCATTGGCCAACGGCCCTGGCCCCGGTGTAATCGTGGTACGTGCGGCGATTACTGCCGTGAGCAGCCAGACCGAAGGCCTCAAACCGTATGAAATCATCCCGGTTGCGCTGGTTGCGGCAGCGGTCAGCACGGCTAGCGGTATCCGCGATCAGGAAACCACACTCGCCACCGAAGCGGTGTTTCTCGACGGCGGCAGCAATAAGGTTGTGGCCCAGGTTGTGCGCAAGGGCACTGGCAAACCATTGGCAAACGACACTCAGGTAATGAAAGCCGATGACGTCAAAGCGGTGATCGATGGCTGGGCGGCGGACATGCATCAGTCCTATCTCAAGCTCAAGTCGAAGTAAGATCCGCCAGCGGGATCGTTCAGGGCGAACGATCCCGTGCGTGTTTCATCAGAACTCGGCTCGGGCCTGGCGGTTGTAATGACTGAGCAGACCGTCGTAACTCCGGTTGACTGCGTGGAAGTCGTCGCTCAGTTGCTGCGGTGGTGCGTGGTCCTGCCAGTCCTTGTGCAGTGTTTTCAACGCCGCCAGATAGCGGGTCGCTGGCTCGCCGATGTGGAACCACAGATCCCGCGCCGCGTCCGTCTTCGTCCTGAACGCGTTGTTTTGCGAGACGAGGAAGGGTGCCCGACGATCCCATGCCTGCTGCAGCTTTGCCGTGGTGTCGGCCAGCAATTGTGGCGTCAGTGTGCGGTTTCTCATGCCTTCATCGAGCAAGTCGATAGTTTCTCGGGCCTGGATCATGTATGCCAGTAAATACCAATGGATATCCTTGCCCAGACGCGCTTCCATCCGTTTCAGCTGTTCGGGGCGTTGCGCGGCGTCCAGTGGCAGCAAGGCTTCTCTCAGGGCCGTTGACGCCTTGATGTAACCGCTCGCAGCGGACTCGATGAATGCAGATTCGACAATGATGGCCGCCGGGTTTTGCGACCCGGTCGAAAAGCTGGCTTCCCTGTAAATCCGGCCGACCGGAATCACCGTCGCGAGTGTATTCAGCGAGCGGGCGTATTCAGTTGCCTTTCGCGCCAATTCGGGCTGGTAGGCCAGTAATTGAAGTTTTTCGGCGAGGCCTTGAGAGCAGACGTCGCGCTGTATGTCACGCACATTCAACGCATCGCTGTCGTCGAAATCCTTGAGGCCAAGCATCCATTGCTGGTTGTGAGGCTGAGGCGGCTGGGGACTCTTGTAACGGTCGTAAGCCACTCGCCATTGCACGTCGACCCGGTTGACGCAGCTGATGAGCGGGCTCAGGGCATTGGCCTGGGCGGTGATCGGCGCATCGCGTCCGTCCAGCCAGAGGTCGAGTTGTGAGAAGGGCCGACTGGCCCCCATCAATCCCATCACGACAACGGCGATCACCAGACCAATGGGGAACAACAAGTTCGCGTTTTTCACGGTCGCGCCTCCTTGCCGTACCACTGCTCAACGGTGGCCGGTGCGTTGCATTCGGTGGTGGTCGCCGGCATACGGCTGCACGAACGTTCAGTCCAGGGTTGCAACCCCTGATTACGGTTGACCGTGCCTTGGCTGGCGATCACGTTGATGACACCCAGCACAACGACCAGAACCACTATCCCCAGACTCGTCAGACAGATTTTCAGAATTGGGCTGCTCTGCTCCCAGGAGACCTGCGGTTTGACCTGGCGCCGCCGTACCAGCCCGAAAACTGCGAGGGTTGCGGTGTATACAACGCCAGCGATCGGACCGAAAAGCCAACTGAGTCCTGCTGCCATCAGCGCACAGGGAATGAGGTCGCGCAGAACTCCGAACGGCGGCGAGTCGGAGCGCAAGCCCAGGCGAAGGCGTGCACTGAGCCGGTCATCCAGTAACCACCAGCGATGGGCCAGATCATGCACCAGCCAATTGAGCCCGGCTGCGATCACGGCAAATACGACCGTCGTGATCATGACAATGTTGATCAGCCCGCTGACGCGCAGGCCCTGCGGGATGAAGTGGGTAAAAGAGCCGATCAGACAAGCCAGCACGACACCCACGTATGTCGGCCAATCGTTGAAACTCAATTCCCAGTCGCGCCAGAAGAACGCGGTGCCACCGGGCATCTCCGCCCAGACCTGTGGGTTATTGGCGTACAGCGCCGAGCTCAACTTACGGCACTGCGCCCAGTCTTCTTCGCGCAGGCGTCGGGCCAGAGCGCGACGTTGATTGAAGGGGCCGTTGCCCAGGAGCATGCGCGCGGCGCGGTGTTCAGGCGTGGCGAGCGGTGCCTCGGCAAGCTGGCGCTGCCGCGCGAGAAAAATCGGCGCTTCATGCCGGGCGAGCAGGCGCGTCCATTCACTCTCGGGGCAACGGTTGGTTGGGCCTGGGTGCCAGCCCTGGCCGGCGCATACCTGTTCGAAAAGGTTTGAGGACCAGTAACGGCTATCCAGCAGCAATTGACTGAGGAGCAGGTTGAGCCATTGCCGGTGCACTTCTGCTTCGAGCCACAGGTACTGCGTGCAAGACTTGTACGCCTGCAGAAAATCTTCGTCGTCCTCTAGTTCAAGGGCGTCACGCAGGGGGCGAGCGATACGCTCGCGCTGCTGAGCGAGCAAAAGCGTGATCGATTCCTCGTCCAGTTCAAGGCGCTGCCAGGCACTGAACCAGTGAAATGTGGGAATCGCCCAGTCCACCAGAGATTCCGATGCATCGGGATGCTCGATGCAGTGCTGCAGGACAGTGTCTTCGAGGATATGCGCGCAACCCTGTTGAACGGCCATCGCATGACGCTGGACCAGTTCGTCGAGGCTGATGCCCGTCAGCGAACGCGTCACTTGCTGCAGCGCGTCGACTTCTACCACCGTCAGACCGGTAAGGTCCCAGTTGCCGTCGTCATCCTGCTGGTCGTCGTTGAACTGCGCCCATTCCTTGTAGTTGAGGGCCTGCTCATACGCGTCACGCAGGCGCTGAAAACCTTCGGCGTCGTCGTCCGGACGGGTATTTTTGAGGAGGGCAGCGTATTGGCGTTTGATACTGCGCGTATCGGCGTCGGGCGTCAGGCCCAGGACGGTCCAGCAACTCATTGCGTATACAACTCCATGAAAACCTGCGACGCGACCCAGTGATGGCAATTTGATTTTGCGCACCCTACCTGTTTCGCGTCGAAAAGTCCTCAGCCGTTGCTCATTTGCCGACGAACCAGCGGAAGTATGGATTGCCGCCGTCGCTCTGCATCACTTCGCTCATGTCCCGCCCCCAGGCATCGCGGTCGCCGTTGTAGGCATGCAGGCTCGCGCGGTAGAACTGCAGCAGACGCTGGCGGTGGGTCTCCATTCGCTCAGTGAACCCGGTATCGGCATTCACCAGTGGCGGCGGCACATACAGATCCAGCAGCGCCGGCAGCACCCGGGTGATTTCCTGGCTGCGCACCCACGGCGCGTATTCGATCCGGGGCTGATCATCCGTCACCGCCGGCGCGTTTGCCGCAAAGCGTTCAAGGCCTGCGCGGTCGGTGACCCAGGTCGCGAGCAACGCTGGTGCCGAGCCAATCCCGACATCCTGCAATGTGCTGCGTACGCTGGCCTGCTGGAAGCGCTCGGTGATTTTCGCCGCGTCCAGTGCCATCGGCTGCAGCGAACCGACCAGCAGCATCTCGTGGAACTCGCTGGTCCACAGCGAGGCATACGGGAACACGTCGAGGAAGCTGCGTACCAGTGAGCGAGAGTCATCAATGTTTTGGGTCGGCAACGGCAGCCATTGCGCGACGATGCCTTGTTGTTCAAGACGACTGGCTGCCAGTTGATAAAAGTCGCGGGAGTACAGATTGACCACACCGGCCGCCGATGGCGGTGGCGGTTCGAGGGTGATCAGGTCGTAGGTCTGCGGGCTGCGCAACAGTTCCTGACGACCATCGCGCAGGCGCACTTCGACGCCGGGATCGTTGGCGGCGTTGAAGTTGCCCTTGAACAGAGGCGCGGCCTTGACCACCGATGGCAGCAGTTCGGCGACCACCCGCTGTTCCAGGCCCGGATAGCGCAGCAGGGCGCCGGCGGTGATCCCGGTGCCGAAGCCGATCACCAGCGTCGAGCGCGGCTCGCCGTTATGGATCAGCAGTGGCAGCAGCGCCTGGATGCGCATGTAGCGCAGCGACGGCATGGCGTCGCCGGTGTTGGACACGCCTTGAATGTACAGGCGGTGGAAGCTGTTCTCACCACGGCCCTGAGCGACCACCGCCACGGTGCCGCCACGGCCTTCCTCGTAGAACGCCAGCGTGCCGTTACGCGCACCGGGCAGCAGACTGGCGAGTTTGTCCACTGGCGTCAGCACGGCGAGCACGACCGACAGCAGCCCCAGCGCGACCACGGCCTGACGCCGGCCTTTTTTGACGTGATGACCCTTGCGGACGGCCACGTAGCCGATGCCGGCCGCGATGATCGCCAGCAAGCCCAGCGTGCGCACCAGCCCCAGCAGCGGGATCAGCAGAAAACCGCAGAACATCACCCCGACAATCCCGCCCAGGGTGTTGAACGCAACCACGGCCCCGACATCGCGGCCGACCCGCTCACGACCGACACTCAAGCGCAGCGCCAGTGGAAACGCCGCGCCGAGCAACAGCGTCGGCACAAACACGATGCTCAGCGCCGCCACGGCGAAACGTGCGCTCATGCCGGCCAGCTCGCTGGCGCCCATCGCCAGCAGCCAGCTCTCGGCCTGACTTTGCGCCAACACCAGCCAGCGCCCGAGCAGGGCAATTTCCAGCAAGGCGATCAGCCCGGCACCGGCAATCAACAGACCGAACACGCCCCATGGATCGCGAATGCGCTCGACACGGCGGGCGAGCAGGGCGCTGCCGATGAACAGCCCGGTCAGGTACGTCGCGAGCACCACGGCAAACGCGTAGGTGCGGGTGCTCATGAACTGCACGATCGACTGCGACCAGACCACTTCATACCCCAGCGCCACGCCGCCGGCGATGGAGTACAGCCACAGTGCGGTGTGGTCTGCGGCTTGCTCGGTGTGATGTTTGACCGGGGCCGCAATCGGCATCGGATGCTGACGCTGCAGCCACAGCGCGCCGGCGGCGGCCAGCAGGTTGAGCATCGCGGCAAACAGCGCGCTGCCACGCACACCGAGGGTGGCGATCAGCACAAACGCGGCGAGCAGGGTGCCGGCAATTGCGCCCAGGGTGTTGGCCGCATACAGCTGACCGCCGGCCCTGCCCGGATCAGCCGCCAGCGAGCGCACCAATACCGGCAGCGTGCCGCCCATCAATACCGCCGGAATCCCCACCAGCGCGAATGGCAACAGCCAGGCCAGCAGGCCGACATGACTTTGCAGCCAGGCAAACGGATTCGCCGCCAGGCTCATCGCGACCGTCGCGCCAACCCCGAGTATCGCCACCAGCACTTCCAGCCCGGCATAGAGCAACACCGGTTGCTGCAAGCGATCGGCCCAGCGCCCGAACAGCCAGCCGCCAATGGCCAGACCGGCAAAAAACGCGCTGATGCCGGTGGTGATGGCATAGACCTCGACGCCGACCACCAGCGACAACTGCTTGATCCACAGCACCTGATACACCAGCGCGGCGGCGCCGGAGATGCACAGCAGCAGGGCGGGGATCAGCAGCGCCGGGGTGGCGGCTTGAGTGGTGGGTATGGCCGACGGCTTGCTGGCGATACGTGAGAGCATGCGGGGGACCTTGTTCAAATCACACAATATTCGTGACGGTGCGGGCCTCATCGCTGGCTTGCCAGCGATTGGGGCCGGCGCGGTCTCAGGTGAAAACAGGGCCGCCCGCCGATGAGGGCGGACGGCGGTTCAACGGTCTTACTGTGCAGCCGGAGCCGCTTTCATTTTCTCTTCAATCTTCGCGTCAACCGCAGCACGGATCTGGTCGATGCTGAAGCTCGCCGGTTTCTGGCTCGGCGGATACTCGATGAAGGTCTGCAGGAAGCGCGCTGCCTTGGTTGTCGCAACGGCAACCAGGTAAACGTTTTTGGTCGACCAGTCGTAGTATTGATCGGAAACCACGTCGGCCCGCTCGTACGGGTCCATTCTCAGGTTGAAGATCTTGGGCACGCGCAAGGGCGTGAACGGATTGCTCCACACCGCAAAACCACCCGGCGCTCGCTGCTCGGCGAAAACGGCCTTCCAGTTGCCAAAGCGCATTGAAACCAGCATGCCGTCGTCGTTGAAGTAGTAGAACTCCTTGCGTTCACCGTTGGGTTGCTGGCCGGTCAGATAGGGCAACTGGTTGTAACCGTCCAGATGCACTTTGAAGTTGTTGCCTCCGGAGGTCGGCGCCCAGCCCTTGAGCAGCTTGTCTTTCACCTCGGTGTCACCGGCTGCAGCGAGCAAGGTCGGGAACCAGTCCAGGCCCGAGAACATCTCGTTGGAGACTTCCCCCGGTTTGATCTTGCCCGGCCAGCGAATCATCGCCGGTACACGGTAGGCGCCTTCCCAGTTGGAGTTCTTCTCGTTACGGAACGGCGTGGTCGCCGCGTCCGGCCAGGAGAACTGATTCGGACCATTGTCGGTGGTGTAGACCACGATCGTGTTGTCGGCGATTTTCAGGTCGTCGAGGGTCTTGAGCAGTTTGCCGACATCTCCGTCGTGTTCCAGCATGCCGTCGGCGTATTCGTTGCCGGGCATGCCGCTCTGGCCCTTCATCGAGTCACGCACGTGGGTGAACAGGTGCATGCGCGTGGTGTTCATCCAGACGAAGAACGGCTTGTCGGCCTTGGCCTGTTTCTCGATGAACGCTTGCGCGGCAGCGGTGGTTTCGTCGTCGATGGTTTCCATGCGCTTGGTGGTCAGCGCGCCGGTGTCCTCGATCTTGCCGTCGGCGAAACTGTGGATTACGCCCCGTGGCGAGTTGGCTTTGACAAAGTCCGGGTCATCCTTGGGCCAGTAGGGGCGTTCGGGTTCTTCTTCGGCGTTAAGGTGATAAAGGTTGCCGAAGAATTCGTCGAAACCATGGTTGGTCGGCAGGTATTCATCTTTGTCCCCAAGGTGATTCTTACCGAACTGGCCGGTGGCGTATCCCTGAGACTTGAGCGCCTGAGCGATGGTGATATCGCGCTTTTGCAGGCCGACAGTCGCTCCCGGCGCACCGACTTTCGACAGGCCGGTACGCAGCGGCGTCTGGCCGGTGATGAACGAGGATCGTCCGGCGGTGCAGCTGTTCTCCGCGTAATAGTCGGTGAACATCATGCCTTCTTTGGCAATCCGGTCGATGTTCGGGGTCTTGTAGCCCACCACGCCCATGGAGTAGGCGCTGATGTTGGTCTGGCCGATATCGTCGCCGAAGATCACCAGAATGTTGGGTTTCTCAGCCGCTGTGGCAGTTGCCGACAGCGCCATCACCGAGGTTGCCACCAGGGCGAGTTTCGGTAGCCACTTGCGTATGCGAGTCATCTGACTTGCTCCTTATCGCGGGGGTCGTTGTTGCGACTTACGTTTCTTGCAGTCCTGCATCACGCTTTTTCTTATTGCACCTGCCCGGTTGCCGGTGGATCGAACGGGTAGATCCGGCGCCATTCGGTCGCCATGTCCACCACGGTCCAGCCACGGGAATTCGCTTCGTCGAGGGCTTTGTCGAGTCGCCCGATATCGGATTTTCGGTCGTAGGCCCACTCGCGTCTGGCGTCGGTGTGGTGCACCAGCCCCACGAAGCGTTTGCCGGGGCCGGCGGCGGTCCACTGCAGCATCTGCAGGTCGCCGTCAGAATTGCCGAACGCGAGGATCGGCCGTTTGCCGATCACTGCATCAATGCTTTCCGGTTTGCCCGGGCCGTCGTCGTTGTGCGCCAGTTTCCGGGTGCGCAGGATCGAGGCTTTGCCGTCCCTGAACTGGAACGCGGTGACGAACGTGGTGCCGATCACCTGTTCCGGCGGGATGCCGTAGACCTTCTCGGCAAAGGCGCGCATGAAGCCGGTGTCGCCGCCGGAAACGATATAGGTCTTGAAGTCCTGGCTGCGCAGGTAGTCGAGCATTTCCAGCATCGGCTGGAAGATCATCTCGGTGTAGGGCTTGCCGGTTTTCGGATGTCGAGCCTGGCTCAGCCAGGTCTTGGCGTAATCGTCGAAAGCCTCGGTGGTCATGCCGGTGTGGGTGGCGCCGAAGATCTTGATAATCCCGTCCATGCCGGCGGCGGCCAGGGCCTTATGATCATTTTCCAGCACGGCTTTGAATGGCTGGGTGGTTTGCCATTCCGGGTGCTGCGGCGCATTGCGCTTGACTTCGTCGAGGGCGAACAGCAACTCGAAATACATCGGCTGCTCGCTCCACAGGGTGCCGTCGTTGTCGAACACGGCAATGCGATCGGCGGGTTTGACGAAATCTTTGCCGGACTGATCGGTGACCGCTTGCACAAACTCGATGATGTGTTTTTTGGCCGGGCCGTCGTTCCATGACGGCAGTGGCTCGCTGGCCTGGGCCAGCAGTGGCAATGCCAGCGCAAGCAACAGCGCAAGGCTGAAACGTTGACGCTGCTGCGGTGGATGGGTCATGGGAAATCCCTTTCATGAACGGGGTTGAGCGGGCGCAGGGCCGGGGCCGGTTTGTGCTGCTGTTGGGCGGCCTGACTGTGAAGCGTAGTCAACGATTCACGCAGTTGAGCGAGTGTTTGCGCAGTCTGCGGATCACGTCCATAAAGTCCGCGCAACAGGCCTTGCAGGCGCGGGCCGGCATTCACCAGTTGCAGCCCGAGGCGACTGCGCCGCAGCCACAGATACAAGGCGCTCAATTGCGCCGGTTGAGCCTGCAGTTGCGGGTTGATCTGCTGCCAGGCGAAGTCCGCCGATTGCTCCCAGGCCAGTTGCCGCGCGTGCTTGCGCGCCTGCCATTGGTGCCGTGCACGCAACAGCGCCGGACGCAGCCAATAACCGACGCCAATGCACACGGCGAGCAGCGCCAGCCACAGCAGCCAGCGTGTGGAAAAGTGCTGGTTGTTGCGGCCGAGCTGCCGGAGATCGTCGGTGATCGAAAACACCGGTTTGTAGGCGCTGTTGGCTGCGGCTTCGAAGGTCACTGCCGGCACTTGCGCAATGCGGCTCTGCTGCGTTTTGACGTCCCACCATTTCACCGCGATGGCCGGCAGGGTGTAGGCGCCAGCCTTGTCGATGCGGTAGATGACGGCGTCGATCCGCTGACCGCCGAGCACGTTGCCGCGGCCGTCATCCAGGCGGGTGACTTGTGGGGCCTGCAGGTAACGACTCAGGCCGGCCACGTCAGCCAATGGCGGAACTGGAAGCGCCATCGCCAGTGCGCCATCGGCTTGCAGGAGCAGTTGCCGGGTGATGCTGTCACCGGTTTTCAACGGGGTTGCCGAGTTGGTCAGGCTTTGGCTCAGGCGCACATCGCTGGCCACCAACGGCGTTTCTCCGGGGTTGAAGCCGGGTGGCTGAGCGGCACTGAAGTGCAACGGTTGGCTTTGGGCGCTGATTGCTGTGCTGGCCTGACCGGGTGTCGCACTGACCGTCAACGGCGGAATATCGAAGCGGCGGGCGACATTCGGGGTGATCAGGTAGCTGTAGCGCAAGCCGCTGAAGGATTGCCCGTCGATGGTCTGATTCAGGTGTTGGGCCTGGCCGTCCGGCGGCGTGACCAGGGCGCCGTCGAGTTTCAGTTCGGGCAGGGTGGCGGCGCTGGTGAACCAGGTGTCGGTGAGCACGTCGACTTGCAGCTCGAGCAGTCCGCCGACCATCGCGCCTTCGGCGGGTTGCAGGTGCGCCTGGATTTTCAGTTGGGGTTCGGCGGCAGAGGCCTGGATTGTGAACAGGCAACTGGTGAGCAGGGTCAGCAGGGTTGCGGTGATCAGGCGGGCGCCATCGCGAGCAGGCTCACTCCTACAGAAGATTTTCGGCGCACACAGATCCCCTGTAGGAGTGAGCCTGCTCGCGATGGCCGCAATCCGATTCATGGTCTGGCCCCCGACTGATCCTGCAAACTGAATTTCTGCTTGAGAAACTTCGCCGGCGAGGTGTTCAGGTTTTGCAGCCACAACGCATCGGACGTCGCCTGTTCAGTCTCGACTTTTTTGCTCTGGCCCTTGCCCAGCGCCTTGTCGAATTTCACTTCGTCCGGTTTGGTCTCGGGGGCGTTCTTTTCGGCGCTGTCGGTGTCCTTGAGCAACGCCTGCGCCAGCGCCAGATTGGCCGTGGCTTCGGGGAACTGCGGTTGCCGCTGCAAGGCCTGGGTGTAGGCGGCAATCGCCTGATCGAACTTGAAGCGCCGTACGTAAATGTTGCCCAGGTAAAACCACGCTTGCGCCGTGTCCAGCCGGGCAAAGGTCGCCAGTGCGAGGTCGTAGTCTGCCGCGTGATAGGCCGCCACGCCTTTCCAGTACGGATCGACAAACAGCGCCGCCGCTTGCGGCCAATGCTCATGCTCGGCGGCCCAGCGCCCTTGCTGATCGCGGGTGAAGAACGCGTCGGTCAGTGCGCTGGCCTGGGCGGGTGCGGCAGGCCAGCCAAGGCTTGTGGCCAACAGCAGCGCCGGTACCCAGTTGACGCTCCAGCCCTTGCGCACACCGAGCAGCGCCAACAATAGAAGAGGCCAGCACAGCCAGTAACCGGCGTCCTTCCAGTGCAATTGCTGCTGTTCGGCGCTGGCACTCTGGAAGTGTTGTTGGGCGTGCAACTCGATCCAGTCCAGATCATCGTCGTCGAGGGTGAGGCTGCCCAGCGGCGCGCCCACAGCTGCGGCCAGTTTTTTGAGTCCCGCCGGATCGAAATGGCCGAGCAGCGGGCGCCCGTTGCTGTCGACTGCCGGCTGGCCGTTGGCGCCCTGAATCACGCCGCCATCCGCGTTGCCGACCGCCAGTAACAGTACCTGCAATTGGCTGTCGTCGAGTTGTTTGCCGAGACCCTCGAGCTGTGCAACGTCAGCGCCGTCGGTGATCAACAGCAGGCTGCCCGGGGTTTGCTCGGCGCTGAGCAGGCGTTTGGCCTGCTCGATGACCGCGCTAACGTCCTTGCCCGGTTTGTCGATGAGGCCAGTGCCCAGCGCTTGGATGAAGGTGTCGAGCAGCGCCGGATCGTCGGTCGGCGGCAACACCAGATGCGCGCTGCCGGCATAGGCGATCAGTGCGGTGCGGGCGCCGGCGCGACGCTGAATCAGGTCGTGGAGCTTGTGTTTGGCCGCTTGCAGGCGCGTCGGAGGCACGTCGCTGGCGTCCATCGACGGCGACAGATCCACGGCGACGATCAGCGGCGCGCGATTCTGCAGAAAATCCGGGCGATCCTGCTCCCAGGTCGGCCCGGCGGCGGCGAGCGCCCCGAATGCCAACACCGCGCACAGCCAATGCACCGGGCGCAGGCGCTGCTGATCCGTTGGCGTGACCAGCAGGTGCGGCAGCAAGTGTTTGGCGATGTTGCTGCGCAGCCGCCGTTGCAAGTCGCGGCTGCGGCGCCAGAGCAGCGGCAGCAGCGCGGCGAAGAGTACGAGCAGCAGCCACAGCGGGCGTAAAAAGTGCAAGTCGCTGAGATTGATCTCCATCTCAGACCTCCTGCCGCTGGCGGGCAAGCGCCAGGCGCGGGCGCCGCAGGGCGCCGAGGTGATACAGCGCCAACAACCCCAGTGCCGCGCCCAGCGGCCAATGGAACAACTCGCGTTGCGGCTGATGGCTGAGGGTTTTCACCTGATGCGGGGTGAGGCGGTCGAGGGTGTTGTAGACCTGATCCAGCGCCGTGCGATCTTCGGCGCGGAAGAACTGCCCGCCAGTGGCTTGGGCGATCTGTTGCAGCCCGCGCAGATTGACCTGCGCCTCGCCGGAAGCCGTCGGGTCGCCGATGCCGATGGTGTGAATGACCACGCCCTTGTTGGCGGCCATTTCCGCGGCGTGGTCGGGGGTGATCGCGCTGCTGGTGTCATTGCCGTCGGTGAGCAGGATCAGCACCTTTTGCTGTTCGTGCGCCTGGTCGAGCAGCTTCAGGCTCAAACCGATGGCATCGCCGATGGCGGTGTTCGGCCCGGCCATGCCGATGCCGGTGTCGGCCAGCAGCAGCGCAAGGCTGGCGTGATCGAGGGTCAGCGGCGCCTGCGGATAGGCGCTGCTACCGAACACGATCAGACCGATGCGGTCGTCCTTGCGCTTGTCGATGAAGCCTTGCACCACCTGTTTGACGGCGGCGAGGCGATTGATTTTCTGGCCATCGGCATTGCTGAAATCTTCAGTCTCCATCGATTGCGAGAGGTCGATGGCGAGCATCAGGTCGCGTACCGGTTGCTGGCGTTCGATGGGCTTTTCGACGAACACCGGGCGCGCGGCGGCGAGCAGGATCAACGTCCACACCAGAAGATTGAGCAGCATTTGCCAGGGGTTCTGACGATTGCCGACCCGGCTCGGCGCTTCCCCGACGGCGCGGCTCATGGCGCCGAAAAACGGCACGCGCACGGCGCTGCGCGCCTCCTGATACGCCGGTAGATAACGCAAGGTCAGCCACGGCAATGGCAGCAGGAGCAACAACCACGGGTAATCAAGCTGCCACATGGTGCTGCTCCACCCAATGTTGGCAGGTGTCGAACAGCGCCTGGCGCTGTTCGGCGGGGAGGGCGCGCAAGGTGGCGTCGGGGGCGTAGGCGAGTAGGGCCAGTTGTGCGCTGAAGTCGTCGGGCAGCCTGGTTTTGCAGTGCTGCTGCAGAAAGGCTTGCCACTCATCTTTCCCCAGCGCCGCAGGACTCTGTGGGAGCGGGCTTGCTCGCGAAAGCGCTGTGTCAGGCGCCATCAATGTTGGATGTGCCGACGCCTTCGCGAGCAAGCCCGCTCCCACAGGGGTTGTGTTCCTGTTTCGGGATTGGGTTGGCATCGAAAGGGCCACGCGTTTGAGCAGTTCGGGCAACTCGCGCAGGGCATTGAGATCAGCACTGCGCCTACGTAATTGCGCCAGCCCTTGCGACTCATCTCTCCCCAGCGCCGCAGGACTCTGTGGGAGCGGGCTTGCTCGCGAAAGCGCTGTGTCAGGCGCCATCAATGTTGGATGTGCCGACGCCTTCGCGAGCAACCCCGCTCCCACAGGGGTTGCGTTCCAATTCCGGGATTGGGTTGGCATCGAAAGGGCCACGCGTTTGAGCAGTTCGGGCAACTCGCGCAGGGCATTGAGATCATCACTGCGCTCACGCAACTGCGCCAGCCGCACCAGCGCTTCGCGCCGATACTGATCCCGTCGCCACTGCACATAACGCCGCACGCCAACCATCAACGCCAGCACAACCAGCAACGCCAGCAACAGCCACCAGCCCCAGGTCTGCGGCGCATAACTCACCGGCGCCGGCAGGCTCAGCTCCTTGAGCTGGCCGATGTCGGGGATATTCGGGTTCATCACCGTGGGCCGGCAGACTTGCCAAGCTCGGCGCGCAATTGCGCGTGGGCCTCTTCGGCGGTGCTGAACATCATCAGCGGCACCTGACTGCGACGCAGCAGGGTGGCGACATCCTTAAGGCGGCCACCGAGATAATCACCCAACGGCTGATGCACGCTGCGTTTCTCGACAGCCAGTTCCACCTGCAATTGGCCTTGGGTGACCAGCAGCCGGCCATCGCTCGGCAGCTTCAAGGCCAGTGGATCGTAGACTTGCAGGGCAATCACGTCGTTGTGCGCGCGCAGTTGCCGCATCAATTGCAAGGTGCGTTCACCCGCCCCGGCGAAGTCGCTGACGATGCAGATCAAATGGTCGTGACCGGCCAGCGCCAGGCAACGCTGCAAGGCCTTGTCCAACTGGTCCTCGTCTTCGGCGTCGGGATTGGCCGCGTTCAGCGCCTGATTCTGTTGCGCCACGCGGCTGAGCAAGGCTTCGACCCGTTTGCGGCTGCGCAACGGCGCGATGCAGTCGATGCGCTGATCGTTGAACACCAGACCGCCGACCCGGTCACCGGCGTTGAACACCATCCATGCTGCCAGTGCGCCGAGTTCAGCGGCGAGGGCGGATTTGAAACTGCGTCGCGAGCCGAAGAACATCGACATGCGCTGATCGACCACGATCAATGCCGGGCGATCGCGTTCTTCAGTAAAAGTGCGTACCACCGGTTTGCCGGTACGCAGCGAGGCGCGCCAGTCGAGGTGGCGTAAATCATCACCGGGCTGATAACGGCGCAGCTCATCGAAGTTCAAACCACGGCCACGCAGGCGCGAGGCATGGTTGCCGGCAAGGATGCTGCCCTGAGGCTGACGCGCCAGAAAACTCAGGTCACGGGCCTTGAATTCCAGCGCCATCAATTGCGCCACAGACACGTAGACCAGACCGTCCGTGTTCATGCCGGAATCGCCACTTTATCCAGCAAACGGTCGAGCACCTGATCGGCAGTCACGCCATCCGCGACCGCGTCGTAGCTCAATTGCAGGCGATGACGCAGCACCGGATGCACCACGGCGCGCACGTTATCCGGCGAGACGAAATCCTGGCCCTGCAACCACGCGTCGGCCCGCGCGCAACGATCCAGGCCGATGCCGCCCCGGGGACTGGCACCGATGCTGATCCAGCGTCCGAGGTCTTCGTCGTAATCGGCCGGGTGGCGAGTGGCGTTGATCAGGTCGATCAGATAGCGGTCGATGGCCGGTGATACGTGCACCGCGCTGACCTCCTTGCGCGCAGCGAAAATCACTTCCTGTGACAGGCTGAAGCCCTTGCCCGGCGCGGTGTTCGCACCCTGGGCAAACTCTTCGGCGCGCAACAGGCGCAGCACCTGGCTTTCATTGTCGGCGCTGGGGTAATCCAGCAGCACCTTCATCAGGAACCGGTCCATCTGCGCTTCCGGCAATGGATAAGTGCCTTCCTGCTCGATCGGGTTTTGCGTGGCGACCACAATGAACAGCTCCGGCAGCACATGGCTGGTGCCGGCCACGGTAATCTGCCGTTCCTCCATGGCTTCCAGCAGCGCCGCCTGGACCTTGGCCGGGGCGCGGTTGATCTCGTCGGCGAGGATCAGATTGCCGAACAGCGGGCCGGGCTGGAAGCGGATCTCGTTTTGCCCGGCGACCTGATGCAGCACTTCGGCGCCGGTGATGTCCGAGGGCAGCAAGTCCGGGGTGAACTGGATGCGGCTCATCTTCGCGTCCAGATGCGTGGCCAGCGCCTTGACCGTGCGCGTCTTGGCCAGCCCCGGCAGGCTTTCCAGCAGCAAGTGCCCGTTGGCCAGCAGGCCGAGGAGGATCTGCCGAATGACCTGATCCTGGCCGAGTACGGCTTCAGCGATGCTCGCTTGCAGGGCGTTGAGGTCGGTGAGTGCGGTCATGGGACAGTCCTTTGTGGCCGGTCTAGAAAAACGCCAGGGTCATGTTGACGGCAATGCCGTTGCCTTCGGGTCGGTTCTTGGTGTCGAACTCCGGTACCCAGCGCGCACTGATGTTGGCTTGGGCATCGGCGAATTTGCCGCTCCAGGCGACTACCGGCCCGGCGCCGACGGAGCGTCCACGGAAGCCATTGAGGCTGTCGGCGGTCTGCCCCTTGTCGTCGGTGACTTGCTGGATATAACCGGCCGCGAGACCTGCGCTCCAGCCACTGCCGAAGCCGTGAGTCCACAAGGCGTCGAGGGTGAAGATGTTGCCGTTGCGGTAATCGGTGGCGGTGTTTTCGGTGTAGAACTCCAGGCCACTGGACAGGGTGAACTCGCCACCCTTGCCGTCCAGATGGGTGAAGGCCACGGTGGGCATGAACGTGTAGTTGTTCTGCCCGGGGTTGGCCAGTCGATTGTCGTTGTAGGCGCCGGTCGGCACGTAGATCGGCAGGGACAACGCGATGTGGTTCAACTCGTCGAAGTGGTAGCCGGCGGCAATCGGGGTGACCAGCGCGTCGGCGAACTGGGTCCCGGAATCGCTGGTTCCGAGGGTGCGTCCGCGCGGGCCGGTGATGGCCGCGTCAATGTCGGTGTACTGCACTGGAACGCCGATTGCCGAGGCGAAGTTCCATGGGCCTTTGCCGGTGTCCCAGATGTGCGTCAGGTTGGTCATGGTATAGGAGACTTTCATGTCGATCCCGGCACTGACTTCACCGGAAATCGGCGCGCCACGACTGCCCTTGAGCGATCCGTCGTACCAGATGCTGGTCACCGAGACGACCCAGCCCGGCTCGGGCGGGATGATCCCGGCGTTGGAATATACTTGTTGCCCGGTGATCGGCCGGCCCACGCCGCCCTCGGCTGCATAGAGTTGAGTACTGCCGATCATGCACAGCGCCAGCAGCGGACGCACAACGTAAGGCTTGACCATCACTGGCTCCGTTTATTGTTTTGAGTTGACCGGGTTGAGCAATGGCATCTTCCACTCGCCGCTGGCCACTTCCGGTTTCGGCAGGTACAGGCGCAACACGCCGTAGAACGGCCCGTTCGGTGCCGGCAGCCAGTTGGCCTGCTTGTCCTTGCCGGGATTGTTGTGCTGCACGTAGAGGGTCAGTCCGCCGTCGGCATCGAGCTTCAAGTCGGGCAGCATCCGCGAATTGATCAGGTAGCGATTGAGCGGGTTGGCCACCAGTAATTTGCTCTTGCCGTCGTACATGGTCAGCGACCAGAAGGCGTCGGCCGGGGGCAGGGCGCCCTTGTCGAAATGCAGGGTGTAGTCGTGTTTCGCTGCGTCGGCCGGCTGGCCGTCCTTGTCGACGAAATAGCCTATGTAGTTCGCCTCTTCGGCAGAGTTGCCGAAGATGCCCATGTTGGCGCCGGCGTAGCGATACAGGTAATTGCCCTTGAGGTGATCGCGGGTGCCAAACAGGTCACCACTGCTGATTTCGTGCGTGTCGACCTTGTCTTTCTTGAACGCGGCGAATTCCGCTTTGGCATCACTGATGCCGTCTTCAAGGGCCTTGCGTTGCTCGGCGCCGAGCTGTTTCAGGTCGAATGGCTGACCGGCACCGATGCCGATTTTGGCGAAGCGCGCGAGCAGGTCTTTTTCGACGTCCTGCGGCGGAGTGAAGGCGAGCATGAAGTTCAGGTAGCGGAACAGCTCCGGCGTTTCGCTCATGGTCGGCGTCGGTTTCGGCCAACTGACTTTCGGTGCTGGCGCCGGAGCTTTCTGTTTCACGTATTTGCTCAGCGGCTCGACCTTGTAGCCTTTCTGGATCTGCCTGACCTTGCCCAGATCTTTTTCGTCGAACAGCTGCGTGCGGTACAGCGCGTAGGCGATGTTGCTTTCGCTGCGCACCAGGCGGTCGATGTTGATCGGTTGCTGACCCTGCCAGTCAGGCCCGGCGATCATGAAATGGCCACCGTTATTCCCGGTGCTGCGGGTGCCCAGATAAGCGAAGTTCTGCGTGTAGGCGTCGATCAGTTGTACCGAGTAATAACGGTGCTCTTCGATCGGTGGCAAGGTCAGGATCAGTGGCTCGCTGCGCAGATCCATCCAGACGAACGAGTAGGGCGTGTCGGCGTTCGGCGTGACGAACGCGGTGTCTTTGGCAGTGAAGGCCTTGGCGGTGTTGCCGATCTGGTTGAACGGTGCCTTGAAGTTCGGGCTCTTGCTGTCCACGGCCTGGGTGTAGAGGGTCTTGTACATCTCCACTACCGGGAAGCCATACAGATAAGCGTCCTTGGCGATGCCTCGGGCTTCTTCGGGGCTGGCGCTAAAATCGGCCCAGGCGCTGCTGCTCAAGGCGAGGGTCAGAGCGGTCAGCCATAGATTGCGTGTGTTCATGCGGCATCCTTATTCATTGCACGACCGTGATGTCGTCGAGTTTCCAGCTCTTGTCGAAATAGGCTTCGGTCGGCGCGTACAGGCGGAAGTAGCTGAACCAGTGCTTGCCGGGCACGGTTTGCACCCAGTTGTTTTCGAAGCCTTTGGGTGCGCTCGGGCCGAAATACAGGTCTACCGAGCCGTCGGCGTTTTTCTTCAGATCCTGGCGCGAAGACAGGTCGGCCTTGCGCTGCGGATTGTCGATCAGGCAACGGCTGTCGATGTCGTACACGGTCATCGACCAGAACTGCTTGGCCGGCGGGTTGGCGCCGACGTGCAGGCGATAGGTCTTGCCGCCGTCGAGCCAGTCACCCTTGGCGTCGGTGTAGGCACCGAGGTAGGTCTGACCGAGGCCCGGGGTCTTGGAAACCATGCCCTTAGTGTTGGTCACCGCTTCATAAAACCAGGCGCTGCGTTCCCACAACTGGTCGTAATAGGCCACGCGTTGCGACGGTTCGGCGATGTTCAACACCGTGTCCCAATGCCGGTCGGGCCAGTACTGCGCGTCAGGAAAGCGCTTGGCAAAGGTGTTGGCCTTGGCGATCAGTTCACCGACCTGCGCGCCGGACTCCAGGGCCTGACGCTGCTGGGTGTTGGGGTTGAAGGGTTTGTCCTTCTCGATGCCGAGACTGGCGAGCATCGCCATATAGAAGCGGTCACGTTCATTGACCGGTTCTTTCTGGATGATCTGGTGCAGCCGCTGCCAGTAAGCGATGCCGCGCGGCTGGGTGCCCGACCACTTTTTACCGTCAGGCGACAGCAGGCGAGTCTTGCTCGGCTCCGCACGTTTGGCGTACGGGTACATCTTGAATTGCTCGACCAGCGCCTTGCCTTTGGCCGGATCCGGATCCAGCACCCGGAAGCCCACCAGCACGTTCATGGTTTCCGATTTGGCCAGGTAATACTTGTCGGCATCGGCCGGTGGCTCCGCGCCCGGCGGCAGCACCAGGTATTTGCCGCCCTGGCCTTTGTCCGGGCCGGTCTGGCCCATGTCGATGATCGCCCGCTGCCAGAAATCGCCGATGCCGCCGGCGGTCGGTCCCGGTGGCAGTTCAATCACCAGCGGCCCGGTTTCGCTGAGGTCGACGAAGCCGAGAATGTACGGCGTGGTGGCGTTGGCGGTGATCACGCCGAGTTTGTCTTCGTAGCTGTTGAGCACCATCAGATCGCCGTTGCGTGCGCCAAGCTTGTCGCGAAACTCTTCCTGCCACTGCGCGTAGGACACCAGTGGCAAGGCCCACAGGTAACTTTGGGTCGCCTGCTGGAAATCCAGCTCGGCGTAGAGTCTGGCAATCGACTCATGGGCCGGCAGTTCGCCTTCCATGGCGATCTTGCCGATACGCGTGTCGAGCTCCTGGGCACCGACGCCGCAGCTGGCGAACAGGGTCATCAGGCTGAAACCGGCAGCGCGTAAAGCGATGTGCATGGCGATGTCCTTATTTTCCGAATGTCACGTTGATCCCGGCGAACAGGGTGAATTGCGGCACGCCATCGCCTTTGCGTTCGACGGTCCACTGCGGTTCGAGGAAGGCGTTGAGAATATTGCTCCCGGACTTCCAGACTTTGCCCGCACCCAGGCCGATCGGGATGTAGTGAGTGTTGTTCTTCAGGTCGAACGTCCAGGTGCCGGTGGAGCGCAGGTACCAGCCTTTTTCCAGGTTATGAATGATGAACGGCTGCAGGGTTGCGGTTTCGACATGCGCGCGGTCGTGGTCACCGGCGAACGAGCTCTGGTACTGCACCAGCGCACCGAGCAGGCCTCGCGGCGACGAATCGATCGCTACCGCAGCGAGGCCGGCCTGCCACTTGCCGGTGCCCAGTTCGTCCTCGGCAGCGGTCGGCGCGGTGATCTGCGGGCCAATACCCAACTGCACGCCGTCGGTCTTGAGCAGAAAGATGTCGAACAGATTGAGATCGCCGATGCCGGTGCTGTAGCCGCCGCGCGGATCGGGGCGGGTGCTGATCGGCATCGTTGCCCGCAGCAATTGCGGCACACCGATGAAATCGTTGGGCGCAATCGGCAACGTGCCGCGCAGCAAAGCATCGTTGGTGTGCAGGTTGCTGTCGAACAGCTTCGGCGTGTAGTAATCCTGCAGGTTTGCGCCGGGCGCGAGGTTCAGCGGGTTGTTGCTTTTGTTGGCCTCTTCGGCGTTATTTGCCAGAGCACAGAACACAGGCGCCAGCGAGCTCGCCAGCAGCAAGGCGTGAATCCCCAATTTTTTCGACATGATCCCCGTTTCCCTGGTGGCTACTGCATGGACGACCCGGCACTTCTCGGCCGTTGGACGTAATTCCTTTCTTAATCAAGCCTGTAGGACACGTCTGATTCACGCTAGCAGCTAATCGGGAGTTAGCCAGTCGAAGGGATTAATTCTTTGGTTTTGTCTAAGGGGTCTCAGTCGGGTGGTGAGCTGATCAATCAAATGTGTGTTGTCAGTGCTGACGCTTTCGCGGGCAAGCCACGCTCCCACAGGTATTGAAGCGTTCACAAATCCTGTGACCGACTCGATGTCTGTGGGAGCGTGACTTGCCCGCGATGGCAATTTCAAATTCAACCCGGCATGGGATCAGGCATTTTTCTTCGCTTGCTCGCGAACACGCTCTTCCTGCGCCCGCGCCTCAGGCGTGAACTCGGCGCCGAAATCCTCTGCGGAGAAGATCTGGCGGATTTCGATATCAGAATCGCCTGGCATCGGATTCGGGCAGCGTTTGACCCATTCGATGGCTTCTTCCTTCGACTTCACTTCCCAGATCCAGTAGCCGGCCACCAGCTCCTTGGTTTCGATGAACGGGCCGTCGATGACCGTGCGCTTGTCGCCGGAGAAATGCACGCGCGCGCCTTTGCTGCTCGGGTGCAGCCCATTGGCGTCAATGAGGATGCCGGCCTTGACCAGTTCTTCGTTGAAGTTGCCCATGGCGGTGATCAGCTCTTCACTGGGCATGATGCCGGCTTCGGAATCGGCGCTGGCTTTGACAAGGATCATGAATCGCATGGTGGTTTCTCCAGGGAATGGGGTTGATTCACTGCTTAGTCGAACGGGCAGGGCGTGAATCGACACGTCTCTGAATAAAAGATGCAGTCCGGCGTTTTAACAAACGCAATCCGACACGCTGCAACTGCCAATGCAGGAGCTGCCGCAAGCTGCGATCTTTGCTCCTGTCGTTAAAAACCAACATCAAAAAATTACAGCCTTCGGCAGCTCCCAGTGCGTATTTCAATTCAGGATGTTTAAAAGTTGTTTCGATTTTGCGGAACGTTCCCACAAGGTTTTCAGGTTGTCCGTCGGACGTCGGGTCTCTAGCCTGTGTTCGTCGCTGCCAATTCAGCGACCGGGACTGGAAACCCCGATGGGTATTAGTGGCGCGTACACGCCTTTCATAACGTATCCTTGCGCACTTCGAATGTGTGCACTCCGTTATGGCGGCTGTGCGCGGGGGACCTTCGGGTCGTCCGGGTCGCCGCTGCCCGGGTTTCCAACCTGCGTACAGCTGCCACCTCTTCGTCCGGAAACCGAAGGGGCAGCTCCGACTATTCAGTGGAGTTACACCATGAAAAAACCAACACCCAACCCCCCAGAATCAGGCGCCGACACCACAACCCCTTACGCCTCAGTCGACAGTAAAAAACTCCACGAAGCCGCCGACCGCGCCCTCGACTACTACCTCAATCCCGCCGCCCGTATCATGTCTAGCGCCAACGAGCCGGAGTCCATGTACCTCGCCAATCCCAGGTACAGCACCGAATCTCTTTTAGCCAACGCCAGCGAAACACTCGGCTCGGCCAGCGAGATGCTCATCAACTTCGCTGCCTCGCTGGAAACCTCCCAGCGCAAAACAGCACTGGGCATTGCTCAGGTCGTCATGCTGGGGGAGTTAGCGGTAAATCAAGCACTGGATCACGTAGAACTTAAAGACTGATTGATCATGACCCTTCCCGCGCGCAGCAAAGCAATGCAGCCCTTGAGGCTCTGCGTCAGATTCGTGAGTTGGCGCACAGAGCTCTCTTGTTACATTCCTTTACCGCGCGTTGGAACGGTCAACGACCAACCAAAAAAGACTCTAGCCGGTCGTATTTTCTATCCAGTCCGGAGGTGCCATGGATACCCTGTTTTCCAAAACAAGATCGGGTAACATCCGCAGGTCGTGATATTCAATGGAGAGAAACGATGGCAGGAAAGCCAGTCGCAAGACTCGGAGATCCAGGTAGTCATGGTGGAAATATCAGCACTGGATCAAGTCCTATTTTTGTTAACTCGACTCCCGTAGCTTTGGTAGGAGATATCTATTCCTGCCCGATTCACGGCAGTAATCCCATAACAACGGGCGCCCCCCATGTTTTTGGGTTGGGAAAGGACGTTGCCCATGTCGGTTCCCAAACGGCGTGTGGAGCGACGATTACTGCTGGATCACCCGACACCTTCGTCGGTGATTCTGGTAGTGCTCCCGCCAGCTTCTTCTCGCAGTTTCTGAAAGAAAAGACTTTCGTCGAGTTTCAGTTGCTTAATGAAAGAGATGAACCTGTAGCCAACGAGGCGTATGAATTGACGCTTCCCGATGGAACCTTGATGACTGGCGTCCTCGACGAAAATGGCTTTGTGCATGTTGCAAATATTCCCAGGGGGAGTTGCAGCATAAAGTTTCCGAAACTTGAAGATACGGAACATCTTTAATGGTTCAGTCTACTAAAACTACCAGCACAACCCAGGCAGCAAAAAATACAGGCGCATCAGGGAAAACCACGAAAACCAATCAGGTGGTCGTATCCGGTGCGTATATGGAAGTGCTGGTGGGTGGTCCCTACACCCGCGATAAAGAAGAGCATCCTTTCGGGCACGCGGCTTTACACGTGGTGGTCGGTAGCAAAGACATTACTTATGACTTTGGTCGCTATGGAAAAACCTGGGGCACGTTCGATAGCGAGGGCGAAGGCGTGTTGAACGTCTGGACGTCCTTCAAAGCGTATATCTCTGGTGAAAACAGTTTGGGGCGTACAACAACAGGTTTTGTTTATTTTTTGGAAAATGCAAAAGCCGAGGCTGTGATCGCTCATTTCGACGGTATTGTCGCCCAGCAAAAAGAACAGCGAAAAAAGACTGCCTCATCAGCTAGGTATGTCTTGCCATCGAACTATCATCCGACTACGAATAACTGCACAACCGTGACAATTGCAGGAGCAAAGGTTTCGGGAAAGTCAATTGTGCAGAACCCGGGGAAATTCAATGAGATGCGAGGTCTTTCTTTCATCGAAAGACAGGCAGCGCGTACGCAAAGTAGTCCGAAGGACGGTATTTTCATGCCTGCGGATTTACAAGCCATGCTCGAAGCGAATACCGAGGCCCCCTATGATAAGAAAAATGTTTACAAATAGACGTCTTGGCCTATGGCTGGTGGCAGTTTTATCCGTCAATGCGATTTTTTTGGCTTTTCTGATTTTTGGCGATATTGCGAAGGGGCACAATATGAAAATGATCAAAACTAAAGAACCGTTGCTGATTGAAGGGCCAAATGGCGACGAGAATTACTATGTCCTGCCTTTGGGTACTACCCTTTATCACGATAAAAGCTTTCCTGAAGGGCACGACCGTTATGTAGTGTATCTCAATCATAAAGGTGCAATTGCACACGAAGAAGTACCCATGAAGCCTGAGTATGGTGGTTCATTTATAGATCCGCTCTGGCTGGCCAATGTTGATGAGGAAACCTTGAAAGAAATTTTCAAACGGTTTCCGCTCTCCAAAACCGATATTGCCGCTGCTATCAAGGCCAATGAAATAACCAAGGATGATCTAGCCGACATCATCCGATCCATGCCCGACTGACCAATTCTTTTAGCTGTCGGTGAAACGAAGCTGCGATCTTTTGATCTTGATGAAAAGATAAAGTCAAAAGATCGCAGCCTTCGGCAGCTCCTACAGGGGGGGGCGGGGTTGTATACAATTTTTCGCGCAGGCCCCTGACAATTTTCAGTCAGGGCATAGGTCGTCGGACAATTTCGTGGTTAACTTCGGCCTCTTGCATGCTCAATAACCACGTTAAGAAGGACTAAAGTCATGGCTCAAGTCACCCTCAAAGGCAACCCGGTTCAAGTCAACGGCCAGTTGCCACAAGCCGGTTCCAAGGCGCCAGCCTTTTCTCTGGTTGCCGGCAATCTGTCCGACGTCACCCTGAAAGACTTCGCCGGCAAGCGCAAAGTGCTGAACATCTTCCCAAGCGTTGATACCCCGACCTGCGCCACTTCGGTACGCAAGTTCAACGCTCAGGCCAACGAACTGGCTAACACCGTGGTGCTGTGCATCTCGGCTGACCTGCCATTTGCCCAGGCCCGTTTCTGCGGCGCCGAAGGCCTGGAAAACGTGCAGAACCTGTCGACCCTGCGCGGTGCCGAGTTCATCGAAAACTACGGCGTGGCCATCGCTGACGGCCCGCTCAAAGGCCTGACCGCCCGTGCCGTGGTAGTTCTGGACGAGAACGACAACGTCCTGCACAGCGAACTGGTCAAGGAAATCGCTGAAGAGCCGAACTACGACGCAGCACTCGCCGTTCTGAAATAAGCGCTTTTACAATTGTTAACGGCCTGGCCCTGTCCAGGCCGTTTTCATTTGTGTATCAGTGTTTTGCCTCACACCTTGAAACGTAAGTTGAAGGTAAATTGCCGGTAAAGCTGCTTTGCTTAAATCCGATCAGTGCTTATCGTTCAGCCTCCCGTAAAAGAAGCCCACGCGCCCAATGGTTAATCAATCCATGCAATCGTCCCCTCGCAACTCCCGTCGCTGGCTGATCAGCCTGCTCGTCCTGTTGGTCATCGCCGTCCTGTGCTGGAAATTCTGGCCCGCCGGTTCGGCCCACAAGGAGGGCGCCGACAAGGCGGCGAGCGGCCATGCCGGACGTTCGGGGATGATGCGACCGGGCTTCGGTGGCGCGGCCGGGCCGATTCCGGTGCGTGTGGCGCCGGCGGTCACGGGCGACTTCCCGCTGTATTACAAGGCACTGGGCACGGTGACTGCGCTCAACACCATCAACGTGCGCAGCCGGGTCGGCGGTGAACTGGTGAAGATCAATTTCGAGGAAGGGCAGATGGTCAAGGCCGGCGACCTGCTGGCAGAGATCGATCCGCGTCCGTACCAGAACGCCTTGCTCCAGGCTGAAGGCACCTTGCTGCAGAATCAGGCGCAGTTGAAAAACGCACAGGTCGACGTCGAGCGTTATCGCGGCCTGTACAAGGAAGACAGCATCGCCAAGCAGACCCTGGACACCGCCGAAGCGCTGGTCGGCCAGTACCTGGGCACGGTCAAGACCAATCAGGCGGCGGTCAACGACGCCAAGCTCAATCTCGAATTCACCAAGATCCGTGCACCGATTGCCGGTCGCGTCGGTCTGCGTCAGGTCGACGTCGGCAACCTCGTCGCCGCCAACGACACCACGTTCCTTGCGGTGATCACTCAGACCCAACCGATCAGCGTGGTCTTCACCCTGCCGGAAAACAGTCTCGAAACCGTATTGGCGCGCTACCACAGCGGCGCCAAACTGCCGGCCGAGGCATGGGATCGCGGCGATACCAAAATCCAGGCCAGCGGCGTGCTGCAAAGCCTCGACAACCAGATTGACGTCGCCACCGGCACCCTGAAATTCAAGGCCCGTTACGATAACCGCGACCAGTCGCTGTTCCCCAATCAGTTCGTCAACGTCCATCTGCTGGCCGATACCTTGAAAGGCGTGGTACTGGCACCGTCGGCGGCGATTCAATTCGGCACCAACGGCACGTTCGTTTACGCGTTGGACGGCGACAAGAAAGTCACCATCCGCCAACTGAAGATCGGCGCCAGTGACGGCACCAACACTGTGGTCACCGAAGGCCTCGCCGCGGGCGATCGCGTGGTGCTGGAAGGCACCGACCGCCTCAAGGAAGGCAGCGAAGTCGAAGTGGTCAACGACAGCAATGAGGTGCCGACCACCCCGACCGGGCACCTGCAAGGCAAACCCGCCGCCAGTGCGCCGGACGCTGCCGCGGCTGACAAGGCCAAGAAGGGCGCATGAACATTTCGCGGCTGTTCATCCTCCGTCCGGTAGCCACCACTCTGAGCATGCTGGCCATTATTCTGGCCGGCCTGATTGCCTATCGCCTGCTGCCGGTCTCGGCGTTGCCGCAGGTCGATTACCCGACCATTCGCGTCATGACCCTGTACCCCGGCGCCAGTCCGGACGTGATGACCAGTGCCGTCACCGCGCCGCTCGAACGCCAGTTCGGGCAGATGCCGGGCCTGACGCAAATGGCTTCGACCAGCTCCGGCGGCGCTTCGGTGCTGACCCTGCGTTTCAGCCTCGACATCAACATGGACGTTGCCGAGCAGCAAGTGCAGGCCGCGATCAACGCCGCGACCAATCTGCTGCCGACCGATTTGCCGGCGCCGCCGGTGTACAACAAGGTCAACCCGGCGGATACCCCGGTGCTGACCTTGGCGATCACCTCGAAAACCATGCTCCTGCCCAAGCTCAATGACCTGGTCGACACGCGCATGGCGCAGAAGATCGCCCAGATCAGCGGCGTCGGCATGGTCAGCATTGCCGGCGGTCAGCGTCAGGCGGTGCGGATCAAGGTCAACCCGGAAGCCCTCGCGGCGAACAGCCTGAACCTGGAAGACGTGCGCACGCTGATTGGCGCGTCCAACGTCAACCAGCCGAAAGGTAACTTCGACGGCCCGACCCGGGTCTCGATGCTCGATGCCAACGACCAGCTGACGTCGCCCAAGGACTACGCCAACCTGATCCTCGCCTACAAGAACGGCGCGCCGTTGCGTCTGAAGGATGTGGCGGAAATCGTCGACGGTGCGGAGAACGAACGTCTCGCCGCGTGGGCCAACCAGAATCAGGCAGTGCTGCTCAATATCCAGCGTCAACCGGGCGCCAACGTGATCGAGGTGGTCGACCGGATCAAGGCGTTGCTGCCGAGCATCACCGACAACCTGCCGGCCGGCCTCGACGTTACCGTGCTCACTGACCGCACCCAGACCATCCGCGCCTCGGTCACCGACGTGCAGCACGAATTGCTGATCGCCATTGCGTTGGTGGTGATGGTGACGTTCCTGTTTCTGCGGCGTGCCAGTGCGACGATCATCCCGTCGGTTGCGGTGCCGCTGTCGCTGATCGGTACGTTTGGCGTGATGTACCTGGCCGGCTTCTCGGTCAACAACCTGACCTTGATGGCGCTGACCATCGCCACCGGTTTTGTGGTCGACGATGCGATCGTGATGCTGGAAAACATCGCGCGCTTCATCGAGGAGGGTGACAGTCCGATGCAGGCCGCGCTCAAAGGCGCGAAGCAGATCGGCTTTACCCTCATTTCGCTGACCCTGTCGCTGATCGCGGTACTGATTCCGCTGCTGTTCATGGCTGACGTGGTCGGACGACTGTTTCGCGAGTTCGCCATCACTCTGGCGGTAGCGATCCTGATTTCGCTGGTGGTCTCGCTGACCCTGACGCCGATGATGTGCGCGCGCTTGCTCAAACGTGAGCCGGAAGCCCACGAGCAGGGCCGCTTCTACCGGGCCAGCGGCGGCTTCATCGACTGGATGATCGCCGCGTACGGGCGCAAGTTGCAGTGGGTGCTCAAACACCAGCCGCTGACCCTGTTGGTGGCTATCGGTACGCTCGCGCTGACCGTGTTCCTTTATATGGTGGTGCCCAAGGGCTTTTTCCCGGTGCAGGACACCGGGGTGATCCAGGGCATTTCCGAGGCGCCGCAGTCGATTTCGTTCGCGGCCATGGGCGAGCGCCAGCAGGCGCTGGCCAAGGTGATTCTCGAAGATCCGGCGGTGGAGAGCCTGTCGTCCTACATCGGTGTCGACGGCGACAACGCCACGCTCAACAGCGGTCGCTTGCTGATCAACCTCAAACCCCACGGCCAGCGTGACCTGAGCGCCACCGAGGTGATCGCGCGCCTGCAACCGCAACTGGACAAACTGGTCGGCATTCGCCTGTTCATGCAGCCGGTGCAGGATCTGACCATCGAGGATCGGGTCAGCCGCACCCAGTACCAGTTCAGCATGTCCTCACCGGATGCCGAACTGCTCAGCCAGTGGAGCGGGCGTCTGGTCGAGGCCCTGGCCCAGCGTCCGGAACTGACCGACGTTGCCAGCGACTTGCAGGATAAAGGCCTGCAGGTCTATCTGGTGATCGACCGCGATGCGGCTTCGCGCCTCGGTGTCTCGGTGCAGAACATCACCGATGCGCTGTATGACGCCTTCGGTCAGCGGCAAATCTCGACCATTTACACCCAGGCTAGCCAGTACCGCGTGGTGCTGCAGGCGCAGGCCGGGGAGAAGATTGGCCCGGCGGCGCTGGATCAGATTCACGTCAAGACCACTGACGGTGCGCAGGTGCGCCTGTCGAGCCTGGCCCATGTCGAGGAGCGTCAGGCGCAACTGGCGATCACCCACATCGGCCAGTTCCCGGCGGTGATGATGTCGTTCAACCTGGCGCCCGGTGTGGCGCTGGGACATGCGGTGGATATCATCGATCAGGTGCAGAAGGACATCGGCATGCCGATTGGCGTGCAGACCCAGTTTCAGGGCGCGGCCGAAGCGTTCCAGGCCTCGCTGTCGAGCACCTTGCTGCTGATTCTGGCGGCGGTGGTGACCATGTACATCGTGCTCGGCGTGCTTTACGAAAGTTACATCCACCCGATCACCATTCTCTCGACCCTGCCGTCGGCGGCGGTCGGCGCCTTGCTCGCGTTGCTGCTCAGCGGCAATGACCTGGGGATGATCGCGATCATCGGCATCATCCTGCTGATCGGTATCGTCAAGAAGAACGCGATCATGATGATCGACTTCGCCCTCGACGCCGAACGCACCCAGGGCATGGCGCCGGAGCAGGCGATCTATCAGGCGGCGCTGCTGCGCTTCCGGCCGATTCTGATGACCACTCTGGCAGCATTGTTCGGCGCGGTGCCGTTGATGCTCGCCACTGGTTCCGGGGCTGAGTTGCGTCAGCCACTGGGTCTGGTGATGGTCGGCGGCTTGCTGGTGAGCCAGGTACTGACTCTGTTCACCACGCCGGTGATCTACCTGTATTTCGACCGCCTCGGTCGGCGCTTTGGCAAGACCAATGCCGACCGCGAAGAGGTTTCGGTATGACTGTCCGTACACATACCCCTTGTAGGAGTGAGCCTGCTCGCGATAGCGGTGTGTCTGTCCCTACCGATATTGAATGTGCCGACCTCATCGCGAGCGGGCTCACTCCTACAGGGGAGTGCGGTGAAAGTAAGGATCTTGGTCAATGAACCTCTCCGGTCCTTTCATCAAGCGCCCGGTCGCGACCATGCTCCTGAGTCTGGCGATCATGCTGCTGGGCGGTGTCAGTTTCGGTCTGTTGCCGGTGTCGCCGCTGCCGCAAATGGATTTCCCGGTGATCGTGGTCCAGGCCAGTCTGCCCGGCGCCAGTCCCGAGGTGATGGCGTCCACGGTGGCGACGCCGCTGGAGCGCTCGTTCGGGGCGATTGCCGGTGTCAACACCATGAGCAGCCGTTCCAGCCAGGGTTCGACCCGGGTCATTCTGCAATTTGACCTCGACCGTGATATCAACGGCGCGGCGCGGGAAGTGCAGGCGGCGATCAACGCTTCACGCAACCTGTTGCCGAGCGGGATGCGCAGCATGCCGACCTACAAGAAGGTCAACCCGTCGCAGGCGCCGATCATGGTGCTGTCGCTGACGTCGGATGTGCTGGAAAAAGGCCAGCTCTACGACCTGGCCTCGACCATCCTCTCGCAGAGCCTGTCCCAGGTGCAGGGCGTAGGTGAAGTGCAGATCGGCGGCAGTTCGCTGCCGGCGGTGCGTATCGAACTTGAACCGCAGGCGCTGAACCAGTACGGCGTGGCGCTCGATGATGTGCGCAAGACCATCGCCGGGGCCAACGTGCGCCGGCCCAAGGGCTCGGTCGAAGACGGCGAGCGCCTGTGGCAGATCCAGGCCAACGACCAGTTGGAGAAGGCCAAGGATTACGAGTCGCTGATCATCCATTACAAGGACGGCGCGGCCCTGCGCCTGAAGGACGTGGCCAAGGTCAGCGACGGCGTCGAAGACCGTTACAACAGCGGCTTCTTCAACGATGACGCGGCGGTACTGCTGGTGATCAATCGTCAGGCCGGTGCCAACATCATCGAGACGGTCAACGAGATCAAGGCGCAGTTGCCGGCGTTGCAGGCGGTACTGCCGGCCAGCGTCAAGCTGAACCTGGCGATGGATCGCTCGCCGGTGATCAAGGCCACGCTGCACGAAGCGGAAATGACCCTGCTGATCGCCGTGGCGCTGGTGATTCTGGTGGTGTTCCTGTTTCTCGGGAATTTCCGCGCCTCGCTGATTCCGACGCTGGCAGTGCCGGTGTCGCTGGTCGGCACCTTTGCGGTGATGTACCTCTATGGCTTCTCGCTGAACAACTTGTCGCTGATGGCGCTGATTCTGGCTACCGGACTGGTGGTGGACGATGCCATCGTGGTGCTGGAAAACATTTCCCGGCACATCGACGAAGGCGTCAAACCGATGCAGGCTGCCTACCTCGGGGCCAAGGAAGTCGGATTCACCTTGCTGTCGATGAACGTGTCGCTGGTGGCGGTGTTCCTGTCGATCCTGTTCATGGGCGGGATTGTCGAGAGCCTGTTCCGCGAGTTTTCCATCACCCTGGCAGCAGCCATCGTGGTCTCGCTGGTGGTTTCGCTGACCCTGACGCCAATGCTCTGCGCCCGCTGGCTCAAGCCGCACACGCCGGGCCAGGAAAACCGCCTGCAACGCTGGAGCCGCCGCGCCAACGACTGGATGGTCGGCAAATATGCGACCAGCCTCGACTGGGTGCTGCGCCACCGCCGCCTGACTTTGCTCAGCCTGATCATCACGGTCGGCGTCAATGTCGCGTTGTACGTAGTAGTACCGAAGACCTTCATGCCGCAGCAGGACACCGGCCAGTTGATCGGTTTCGTGCGGGGTGACGACGGTCTGTCGTTCAGCGTGATGCAACCGAAAATGGAAACCTTCCGCCGCGCCGTGCTCAAGGACGAAGCAGTGGAAAGCGTCGCCGGGTTCATCGGCGGCACCAACGGCACCAACAACGCGTTCATGCTGGTACGCCTGAAGCCGATCAAGGAGCGCAAGCTGTCGGCGCAGAAAGTCATCGAACGCCTGCGCAAGGAAATGCCCAAGGTGCCCGGCGCCCAGTTGATGCTGATGGCGGATCAGGACCTGCAGTTCGGCGGTGGCCGCGAGCAGACCACCTCGCAATACAGCTACATCCTGCAAAGCGGGGATCTGGGGGCGTTGCGCGAGTGGTACCCGAAAGTGGTGACCGCGCTGCGCGCACTGCCGGAGCTGACCGCCATTGATGCCCGCGAGGGGCGCGGCGCGCAGCAGGTGACGTTGATTGTCGACCGCGATCAGGCCAAGCGCCTCGGGGTCGACATGAACATGGTCACGGCGGTGTTGAACAACGCCTACAGCCAGCGGCAGATTTCGACGATCTACGACAGCCTCAACCAGTATCAGGTAGTGATGGAGGTCAATCCGAAATACGCGCAGGATCCGGTGACGCTCAATCAGGTGCAGGTGATTACCGCTGACGGTGCGCGGATTCCGTTGTCGACCATCGCCCATTACGAAAACAGCCTGGAAGACGACCGCGTCAGCCACGAAGGCCAGTTCGCCTCTGAAAGCATCGCGTTCGACATGGCTGAAGGCGTGACCGTGGAGCAGGGCAGTGCCGCGATCGAGCGGGCGATTGCCAAGGTCGGTCTGCCGGAAGACGTGATCGCGAAAATGGCCGGCACCGCCGATGCCTTTGCCGCGACGCAGAAGAGTCAGCCGTTCATGATCCTCGGTGCGCTGCTCGCGGTGTATCTGGTGCTCGGTGTGCTGTATGAAAGCTACATTCACCCGTTGACGATTCTCTCGACCTTGCCGTCGGCCGGGGTCGGTGCATTGCTGTCGATCTATGCGCTGGGCGGCGAGTTCAGCCTGATCTCCCTGCTCGGATTGTTCCTGCTGATCGGGGTGGTGAAGAAAAACGCGATCCTGATGATCGACCTGGCACTGCAACTGGAACGCCATCAGGGCCTGTCGCCGCTGGAGTCGATCCGCAGCGCCTGCCTGCAACGGCTGCGGCCGATTCTGATGACCACCCTGGCGGCGATCCTCGGCGCCTTGCCGTTGCTGCTCGGCCGCGCGGAAGGCGCAGAAATGCGCCAGCCGTTGGGCCTGACCATTATCGGCGGCCTGATCTTCAGCCAGGTCCTGACCCTTTACACCACGCCTGTGGTTTACCTCTATCTCGACAAGCTGCGCCACCGCTTCAACAAGTGGCGTGGCGTGCGTACTGACGCCGCTCTGGAAACTCCGCTATGACTGACCGTTCGCTTCTCAATCTGGCCACTGCGCGCGGCTCGCGCCTGTTGAGCCTGTCGCTGTGCGTGGCGATGCTCAGTGCCTGCGCCGTCGGCCCGGACTATCAGCGTCCGCAGACCGCCGAGGTCGCGCAATACAAGGAGGCCAAGGGCTGGCGTCAGGCCAATCCGAGCGATTCGCTGGCGCGCGGCGCCTGGTGGGAGCTGTACGGCGATCAGCAGCTCAATGGCCTGATCGAAAAACTTAACAGTTCCAACCAAACCGTCGCGCAATCCGAAGCCCAGTTCCGTCAAGCCCAGGCCTTGGTACGTAGCGCCCGTGGGGCGTTTTATCCCAGTGTCGACCTGAGCGTGGGCAAGACCCGTTCCAGCCAGGGCACCGGCAGCAGCAGTTCGAGCCTGAGCAGTTCCGCCAGCGGCATTCGTGACACCTACAACGCGCAATTGGGTGTGAGTTGGGAGGCTGATATCTGGGGCAAATTGCGCCGAGGTCTGGAAGCCAACGAGGCCAGCGCCCAGGCGAGCTTCGCCGATCTGGCCGCGATGCGCCTGAGCCAGCAGTCGGAGCTGGTGCAGAATTACTTGCAACTGCGGGTCATCGACCAGCAGAAGCGCCTGCTCGAAGCCACCGTCGCGGCCTACGAAAAATCCCTGCAAATGACCCAGAACCAGTACCGCGCCGGGATTTCCGGGCGCGATGCGGTGGCGCAGGCGCAGACCCAGTTGAAAACCACTCAGGCCGATCTGGTCGACCTGATCTGGCAGCGGGCGCAGTTTGAAAATGCCATCGCCGTGCTCACCGGGCAGGCGCCGGCCGAATTCAGCATCGCTGAAACCCAGAACATTCCGAATCTGCCGCAGATTCCCTTGAGTCTGCCTTCGCAACTGCTGGAGCGGCGTCCGGACATCGCTTCGGCGGAGCGCTCGGTAATCGCCGCCAATGCCAATATCGGCGTAGCCAAAGCCGCGTATTACCCCGACCTGACCCTGAGCATGAGCGGCGGCTACAGCAGCAGTACCTCGAAAAATCTGTTAACGCTGCCGAACCGTTTCTGGTCGGTCGGGCCGAAACTGGATTTGCCGATATTCGACGGTGGTATTCGTTCGGCCGAGGTTGACCGTACCGAGGCGGCGTACGACCAGACCGTCGCCAAGTATCGCCAGACCGTGCTTGACGGCTTCCGCGAAGTGGAAAACTATCTGGTGCAACTGAAGGTGTATGAAGACGAGGCGGCGGTGCGTCAGGAAGCACTGGATGCTGCACGCGACTCGCTGCGCCTGACCCAGAACCAGTACAAGGCCGGGTTGATTGCCTACATCGATGTGGTTGTGGTGCAAGCCACGGCGCTGAGCAACGAGCGGACTGTGCTGAACATTCTGCAGAACCGCTTGATCGCCAGTGTGCAATTGATTGCGGCGCTGGGTGGCGGCTGGGACGGACAACTCGATGTCAGCGACAATCGCTGATCCGTGGGAGCGAGCCTGCTCGCGAAGGCGTCAGTTCGATCGACATCTGCTTTGAACGTGCTGATTTTTTCGCGAGCAGGCTCGCTCCCACGTTGATCGCGCTGATTGCCGGAATCCTGCTAGCGAGGCCCGGGCCAGAGCCTCGCAAAACCATCAAACAAGCGTTTCATCGGGTTGATGGCAAAATGATTACTTTGTCAGTGCGTTCTTCTGCGCAATCAGTACAATCGCCGCATTTGCCCGGCCGAGAATGGACGCAGTACGGCGCGGGTGGTCGCGAGAATCTTCATGCTCATCGGTAATTATTCCTTCACCCTGGTTTTCATTTCTTTGTGTGTGGCGATCCTCGCGTCCTACACCGCGCTCGATCTGACCGGGCGCATCGCCAGCGCCCGTGGGCGCGCAGTGCATTTCTGGACGGCCGGCGGTGCACTGGCGATGGGGGTCGGCGTCTGGTCGATGCACTTCATCGGCATGTTGGCCTTCAAGCTGCCGATCGACTTGGGCTACGACATTGCGATTACCGCGCTGTCGCTGCTGATTGCCGTGCTGTCCTGCGGGTTTGCCCTGTGGCTGGTCAGCCAGCCGAAACTGCCGATTTGGCAATTGGCCTTTGGCGCTTTGGTCATGGGCGCCGGCATCAGTGCAATGCATTACACCGGCATGGCCGCGCTGCGCATGACGCCTGGCATCGATTACGACCCGACCCTGTTCGGCGCCTCATTGCTGATCGCGGTCGGGGCCTCGGCGGCGGCGTTATGGATCGCCTTCCGCCTGCGCCAGCACTCGCCTTATGTGCGTCTGATTCGTGGTGGTGCGGCAGTGATCATGGGCATCGCGATTGTCGGCATGCACTACACCGGCATGGCCGCCGCGCAATTTCCTGACGGCAGTTTCTGCGGTGCAACGCTCGACGGCCTCAAGGGCAACGGCCTCGACAATCTGGTGCTGATCACCACGCTGGCGGTGCTGTCGATCGCCTTGCTCACTTCGATTCTCGATGCGCGCCTTGAAGCGCGTACCGCCGATCTGGCGCATTCGCTGACCCTGGCCAACCGTGAACTGACGCAACTGGCATTGCACGACACTCTGACCGGCCTGCCGAACCGCATGCTGCTGGACGACCGGATCAATCAGGCGATGAAGAAGGTCGAGGAGCAGGGCGGTTGTTTTGCGTTGATGTTTATCGATCTGGACGGTTTCAAACCGGTCAACGATGCCTTCGGCCACCACATGGGTGACCAGTTGCTGCGTGAAGTCGGGGTGCGCCTGCGCGAAGATCTGCGCAGTCAGGATACGCTCGCGCGAATTGGCGGCGACGAGTTCGTGCTGCTGGTGCGTCTGAGCGAACCCGACGATGCTCTGGGGCTGGCCGCGCGTCAGGTCGGGTTGCTCGGTCAGGCGTTCCGCGTGGCCGAGCACGACTTGCAGATTTCTGCCAGCGTCGGCATCGCCCTGTACCCGGGTAACGGCCTGAGCGCCCAGGAACTGCTGATGAATGCCGACGCGGCGATGTATCACGCCAAGGGCAGCGGCAAAAACGGTTACAGCTTCTTCGATGCTTCGATGAACAGCAACGCGCGCAAGCAGCTGCAGCTATTGCAAGATCTGCGCGCCGCGCTGGAACACAGTCAGTTCAGCCTGTATTTCCAGCCCAAATTCGACGCCATCAGTGGTCGTCCGGTCGGTGCCGAAGCGCTGCTGCGCTGGCAGCATCCGACCCAGGGCATGTTGCTGCCCGACAAATTTATCGATCTGGCAGAGAAGACCGGCCTGATCATCGCCATCGGTGAATGGGTGCTCAACGAAGCTTGCCGGCAGATGCGCGAATGGTACGTGCTCGGTTACACCGACTGGCGCATTGCGGTGAACCTCTCGGCCTTGCAGTTCTGCCACGCGGGGCTGGTGCAGAGCGTGGCCAAGGCGCTGGCGACCCACCACCTGCCGGCCAACAGCCTGACCCTGGAAATCACCGAAACCACGGCCATGAGCGACGCGGATGCGAGCATGAAGGTGTTGCAGGAGTTGTCCGACATGGGCGTCGACCTGTCGATCGACGACTTCGGCACCGGTTATTCGAGCCTGATGTACCTCAAGCGTTTGCCGGCCAACGAGCTGAAGATCGACCGCGGTTTTGTCCGCGATCTGGAGCATGACAGCGATGACGCGGCCATCGTCTCGGCGATTGTGGCGCTGGGGCAGGCACTCGGTTTGCGCATTGTTGCCGAGGGCGTGGAGACTGGCGTACAGCAGGACTTCCTCACGCAGTTGGGCTGTGATTCGTTGCAGGGCTATCTGTTGGGCCATCCGATGCCGGCGGACGCGTTCATGCAGAACATTGCCCGTGGAGAGGCTTTGGCGGCAGTCTGACTGCATTCTGTGGCGAGGGAGCTTGCTCCCGCTGGGGCGCGAAGCGGCCTCGTTTTTACTCGGTTTTACTGTGTTGCCCGGAATCACGGCTGCTTCGCAGCCGAGCGGGAGCAAGCTCCCTCGCCACAAAAAACATCTCAGTCCCATGCAGGGTTTTGTCTTTGACAGAGCCCATGCAAAACCGCCCAATGGCGGTTATTCTTCAACCCGACTGTTACGTGTGCATTGGGGGGAAGGGCCAGCATGGATAAAGTCATGGTAATCACCGGTGGCGGGCGCGGAATTGGCGCCGCTACGGCGTTGTTGGCTGCCGGGCAGGGCTATCGGATCTGCATCAACTATCAGTCGGATGAACAGGCCGCGCAAAGCGTGCTGGAGCAAGTGCGGGCGCTGGGGGCGCAAGCCATTGCGGTACGCGCCGATGTCAGCATCGAAGACGAAGTGATCGCGCTGTTTCAGCGGGTCGACACCGAATTGGGGCGGGTCACCGCGCTGGTGAACAACGCCGGCACCGTCGGGCACAAGTCGCGGGTCGATGAAATGTCCGAATTCCGCATTCTCAAAATCATGAAAACCAACGTCCTGGCGCCGATCCTCTGCGCCAAGCACGCGATCCTGCGCATGTCGCCCAAACACGGCGGGCAGGGCGGCAGCATCGTCAACGTTTCCTCGGTCGCCGCGCGCCTGGGTTCGCCCAACGAGTACGTCGACTACGCCGCGTCCAAAGGCGCACTCGACACCTTCACCATCGGTCTGTCCAAGGAAGTGGCGGGTGAGGGGATTCGGGTCAACGCGGTGCGTCCGGGCTATATCTATACCGATTTCCATGCATTGAGCGGCGATCCGGATCGGGTCAGCAAGCTTGAGTCGGCGATTCCGATGGCCCGGGGCGGGCGCCCGGATGAGGTGGCGGAGGCGATTGTCTGGTTGTTGTCGGACAAGGCTTCTTATGCGACCGGGACGTTTGTTGATTTGGGTGGAGGGCGTTAAGTCCAGAGAGTTTCGCTGTCAGGTCGGCCCTCTTCGCGAGCAGGCTCGCTCCCACATTGGTTCTGTGTCCTGCACAAATCCAGGGTGGGAGCGAGCCTGCTCGCGAAGGCAATAGCCCAGACAACACAGGGCTGTCAGAACGACCGCACAATCCGCCCCAGCGTCTCCATCGCCTTCTCCGAATCCTCGGTCCACGGGCTGCCGTAATTCAGGCGAATGCAGTTCCTGAACCGCTGAGTCGGCGAGAAGATCGGCCCCGGCGCGATGCTGATGCCCTGCGCCAACGCCATCTGAAACAACTTCAACGAATCCATCTGCGGTGGCAGTTCCAGCCACAGGAAGTAGCCGCCCGCCGGCTGGCTGACGCGGGTCTGCGCCGGGAAATAGCGGGCAATCGCTGCGAGCATCGCGCTTTGCTGTTCTTCCAGGGCGTAGCGCAGTTTGCGCAGATGGCGGTCGTAGCCGCCGTGTTGCAGGTAGTCGGCGATGGCCGCTTGCGCCGGCATCGAGGCACACAGCGAGGTCATCAGTTTCAGCCGTTCGATTTTCTGTGCGTAGCGCCCGGCAGCGACCCAGCCGATGCGGTAGCCGGGGGCCAGGCTCTTGGCGAACGAGCCGCAGTGCATCACCAGCCCTTCGGTGTCGAACGCCTTGGCCGGTTTCGGCGCTTGCTGACCGTAATAGAGTTCGGCGTAGACATCGTCCTCGATCAGCGGCACCTGATGCAGGCGCAGCAGTTCCACCAGTTCCTGTTTCTTCGCCTCGGGCATGGTCGCGCCCATCGGGTTCTGGAAACTGGTCATGCACCAGCAGGCCTTGATCGGATGGCGCTCCAGGGTCTGGGCGAGCACGCCGAGGTCGATACCGTCGCGCGGGTGCACGGGGATTTCCACGGCTTTGAGTTTCAAGCGCTCCAGCACTTGCAGGCTGGCGTAGAACGCCGGGGCTTCGATGGCCACCAGATCGCCCGGCTCGGTCACCGCTTGCAGGCACAGGTTCAGCGCTTCGAGGGCGCCGTTGGTGATCAGCAGTTCTTCCATCGGCAGCATCAGCCCGCCGACCATGTAGCGCAGAGCGATCTGCCGGCGCAGTTGCGGATTGCCCGGCGACATGTCGGTGACCACCATGCGCGGGTCCATCTCCCGCGCCGCACTGGCCAGCGAACGTGACAGCCGTTGCAACGGGAACAGGGTCGGGCTGGGGAACGCCGAGCCGAAGGGCACGGTGCTCGGATCCTTGATCGATTCCAGCACCGAGAACACCAGTTCGCTGACGTCGACTTCGGTGGAGTCGTTGACGTGGCTGCTGATCACCGGCTCCGAGAACGGACTCGGTGCGTGGGTGTTGACGAAGTAACCGGAGCGCGGCCGTGCGCGGATCAGACCGCGACGTTCCAGCAGGTAATAGGCCTGGAACACCGTGGACGGGCTGACCCCGTAAGTCTGGCTGGCGTAGCGCACCGACGGCACCCGTTGCCCGGGGCCGAGCACGCCGGAGCGGATCAGTTCAGCGATGTCGTCGGCGAATTTTTCGTAGCGTTTCATCTTGGGTCCGGGTTGGGTTCATTCTGGAAGACCGCGGTGCCTTCATTCGCGAGCAGGCTCGCTTCCACACTGGATATCAGTGTCCACAAAACCCTGTGGGAGCGAGCCTGCTCGCGAATGGCCGCGCCGCAGTCTAAGGGATCAGCGATTCATCGGCGCCACAAACCTGCTTTTCGCCACGCTATAAATCTGCGGCTCGTCGCTGTCGGCGATCTTGAAGCTCAAGGTCTGCGAGCTGCTGGCCGGGCGCTCCGTGGTCATCGCTACCGACACTGGCACGTCGACAATCTCCCCCGGCGCCAGGCTCAGTTCGGTCTTGCCCTGCAACTGGAAGCCGTCGCCGTCCACCAGGCTCAGGTTGTAGTCCTGGCGCTGCTGGGTCTTGTTGATGACCTTGAGGGTGTAGATGTTTTCGATCTGGCCCTGACCGTTCTCGCGGAACAGCCCGCGATCCTTGGTCACATCCAGCGAGACCATGGGCCGCTCAACCAAGGCCAGCGCCAGTGCGCCGATCATCACCAGCAGCACCGCGACATAACCAATCAGCCGTGGTCGCAGCAGATGCGTCTTGCCGCCCTGCAATTCGCGTTCGGAACTGTAGCGGATCAGGCCGCGCGGGTAGTTCATTTTGTCCATGATCGAATCGCAGGCGTCGATGCACGCCGCGCAGCCGATGCATTCCATCTGCAGGCCGTCGCGGATGTCGATGCCGGTCGGGCAGACCTGCACGCACAACTGGCAATCGATGCAATCACCCAGGCCGGCTTCGGCGGGTTTCACGTCGCGTTTGCGCGGGCCACGGTTTTCGCCACGGGCGACGTCGTAGGAAATCGCCAAAGTGTCCTTGTCGAACATCACGCTCTGGAACCGCGCATACGGGCACATGTGCATGCATACCGCTTCGCGCAGCCAACCGGCGTTGATGTAAGTGGCGGCGGTGAAGAACAGCACCCAGAACAGACTGACCCCGCCGATCTGCAGGGTGAACAGCTCTTCGGCCAGCGGCCGGATCGGCGTGAAGTAGCCGACAAACGTCAGTCCGGTCATCACGCTGATCGCCAGCCACAGAGTGTGCTTGGCCGCGCGCCGGGCCAGTTTGTTCAGGCCCCAGGGCGCCGCTTGCAGTTTGATCCGCTGGTTGCGTTCGCCTTCGGTGACTTTTTCGCACCACATGAAGATCCACGTCCACGAACTCTGCGGGCAGGTATAGCCACACCAGACCCGGCCAGCGAACACGGTGATGGCGAACAGGCCGAACGCGGCAATGATAAGGAGTGCCGAGAGCAGGATGAAATCCTGTGGCCAGAAGGTCGCGCCGAAGATATGGAATTTGCTTTCGGCCAAGTCCCACAGCACGGCCTGACGACCGCCCCAGTTCAGCCAAACGGTGCCGAAGAACAGCAAAAAGAGAAAGCCCGCGCCGCTGATGCGCAAGGTACGGAACAGGCCGGTGAAACTGCGGGTGTGGATGTGATTGTCGGTGGAGCCGGCCTTCGCCTTCATCGGGCGACCGGGCACATTTTTTATGGTGGGGCTTGCTTCTACGGTTCGGACGGGGATTTGTTCGCTCATGGTCATTCGCTCATCAGCCTCCATCAGGCGGACGAACTATGAGCGCCGATCTGTTTGCATAACAGACTCAGCTATTTGAATAAAAAGCGTATCAGATGGCGTTTGGTACACATCCTGCGACAACTTGAAGCAGCCCGCAGACGCAGGCGCAAACGCCTATCGCAGACGTCTGCGCCGGATGTTGATCCGGGTCAGTCAAATCACCGAATCACTCTCGTCGGCCTTCAGGTGCTTGCGACCGTCTTTCGCGCCAGCGACGGTCAAGGCATCCGCCTCTGCTTCGGTGATGTAAACGCGCCGGCCTTCAATCTCAACGAACGACATGGCTTTTTCGCTATCGGTTTTGACTTCCAGCGTGTCGCAGATACGAATTTCTTCACCATTTTCGACGGTGAAAAAACACACTTTTGCTTCGGGATTGGATTCATCGATTCGAACGGGCATGAGGCTGTCCTTTTTTCATGAGTACCTGAAAGGTTAGGGCGCGTGCTTTGCCGATCGTTCTGCGCAACTGATTAATGGTCGCTGCTGTCCATCCACTAACGACCAATAAGAAAGGACGGAGCGATGAACGCCTGGTGGCATGAAGTGTGGGTGACGCTGCAAGCGGAGTTCGCCGATGTCGGCGATGCCTCGCAACTGACGCGCATCACCGTGCGCCTGTTGATGGCGGCGGTGCTGGGCGGAATTCTCGGTTTCGAACGTGAGCATAAGGGCAAGGCCGCCGGGGTGCGCACGCACATGTTGGTGGCGTTGGGGGCGGCGCTGTTTGTGCTGGTGCCGCAGACCTCAGGGGCTGAATCCGATGCGATGAGCCGGGTGTTGCAGGGAGTGATCGCCGGGATCGGCTTTTTGGGCGCCGGGACGATTCTGAAGAATCAGGAAGGTGACGAAGGGCACGTGAAAGGACTGACCACGGCAGCCGGGTTGTGGATGACGGCGGCGATCGGCGTGGCGGCCGGGTTGGGCAGGGAAGCGACGGCGCTGCTCAGCACTTTGTTGGCGTTGGGGATTTTCAGCGTGATGCCACGGGTGGTCAGGATGTTTGAGAAGGATGGGGAGAAAAACCAGCACCTGTAACCGATCGTTCCCATGATGGTGGGAACGATCGGCTGGGTGCTTAGACGATCACCGGTGGCATCATCGTCGGCGGCTCTTCCTTCGGCGGTGGCGTGGTGCCTGGGGGTTCCTGCTCGGGGATCGGCTGTGGCTCGGTCTCGGGCAGGGTGGGTTTGTCGATGTTCGGATCAGGCGTTTCGGCCGGGATCGGGATGTTCATCTGTAGACCTCCGTGTGGCACATGGCGTGAGAAGTGCTTAAGTGGATTGACCACCGTGTGATGAATTCGATCCGCTTTTCTGTCCAGACAAATCCCTGTGAACTTTTCCCCGCGCCGGTCGCTCGGAACCTAAGTGAGTTCAAGTCGGGGCCGGTGCCTCATTGTGAACACTGTTCCGGCACAAGAGCGTCCTTGGGGCGTTAAGGAGAGATGCTCGATGTCTGCTGAAAAACCTTCAGAGCAGAGCTACAACCCGCACATGCCGCTGTCGCAGGCGTTGCTGCTGCCGCGCATCGTGATCGAAAACACCATGCCGACCCTCGATGGCGGGCAGTTTGCCGTGAAGTCGATTGTCGAGCGTGACGTGATCGTCACCAGCAAGGTCTTCGCCGACGGCCATGACAAGCTGGCGGTGCGCATCCGCTGGCGTGCGGAGGGCGAAGAGAGCTGGCACAGCGAGGTGATGAACGAGCTGGGCAATAACAGTTGGCAGGGGCGGTTTCGTCCCGACCGCCAGGGTCGCTATCTGTACTGCATCGAAGCGTGGATCGACCATTTCGCCAGTTTCCAGTACGAACTGGAGAAAAAGCACAACGCCGCCGTCCCGGTGTCACTCGAACTGCAGGAAGGCCGCAGCATGGTGCAGCAGGCTGCCGAACGCAGCGAAGGTCAGCTCAGCGAGGAACTCGCTGCCTTGCACCACGAATTGTCCGGCCTGCTCGAAACCGAGCAGGTGGCGCTGTTTCTGCACTCGCGCAGTGCGCAATTGATGGCGCAGGCCGATCACCGTGCCTATCTGAGCCTGAGCGCCGAATTCCCGGTGGATGTCGAACGGGAACTGGCCGAGTTCGCCAGTTGGTACGAGCTGTTTCCGCGCTCGATCACCGACGATCCCAAGCGTCACGGCACTTTCAACGATGTGCACTCGCGGCTGCCGATGATTCAGGATATGGGTTTCGACGTGCTGTACTTCACGCCGATTCACCCGATCGGCCGCGCCCACCGCAAGGGCCGCAACAATTCTCTGACCGCAGGTCCCGATGATCCGGGCAGTCCGTACGCGATCGGCAGCGAGGAGGGTGGTCATGAGGCGATTCACTCGCAGCTCGGCACCCGCGAAGACTTCCGCCGGTTGGTGGCCGCTGCCGCTGAGCATGGCCTGGAAATCGCCCTCGATTTCGCCATTCAGTGTTCGCAGGATCACCCGTGGCTCAAGCAGCATCCGGGCTGGTTCAACTGGCGCCCGGACGGCACGATCAAATACGCGGAAAACCCGCCGAAGAAATACCAGGACATCGTCAACGTCGACTTCTATGCGCCGGACGCGATCCCCAGTCTGTGGGTCGAGCTGCGCGACATCGTGGTCGGCTGGGTCAACGAAGGCGTGAAGATCTTTCGCGTCGACAATCCGCACACCAAGCCGCTGCCGTTCTGGCAATGGCTGATTGCCGATGTGCGGGCACTGCACCCCGAAGTGATCTTCCTCGCCGAGGCGTTCACCACGCCGGCGATGATGGCGCGTCTGGGCAAGGTCGGTTACAGCCAGAGCTACACCTATTTCACCTGGCGTAACACCAAGTCGGAGCTGGCGACCTATTTCACCGAACTCAACGAGTCGCCGTGGCGTGAATGCTACCGGCCGAACTTCTTCGTCAACACGCCGGACATCAACCCCGCGTTCCTGCATGAGTCGGGGCGGCCGGGGTTTCTGATCCGCGCGGCGCTGGCGACCATGGGGTCGGGCCTGTGGGGCATGTATTCCGGTTATGAACTGTGCGAATCGGCGCCGGTGCCGGGCAAGGAGGAATACCTTGATTCGGAGAAGTACGAGATCCGCGTCCGCGACTTCAATGCGCCGGGCAACATCATTGCCGAAATCGCCCAGCTCAACCGCATCCGCCGGCAGAACCCGGCGCTGCACACGCATCTGGGGTTGAAAATCTACAACGCGTGGAACGACAACATTCTGTACTTCGGCAAGCGCAGCTTTGACGGCAGCAATTTCATTCTGGTGGCGGTGAGCCTCGATCCGCACAACGTGCAGGAAGCCAATTTCGAACTGCCGCTGTGGGAGATGGGCCTGCCCGACGACGCGACCACCCACGGTGAGGACTTGATGAACGGGCATCGCTGGGACTGGCATGGCAAGTATCAGTTCATGCGCATTGACCCGGCGTACCAGCCGTTCGGGATCTGGCGGATTACTGCCGCGTAAGACCTTGCTCAAAAACTTGTGGTGAGGGGATTTATCCCCGACTGGCTGCGCAGCAGCCACAAAGAACAACTGGGTAAAACTGAATAAAAGCAGGGCCGCTTCGCAGCCCGTCGGGGATGAATCCCCTCACCACAGAGCCCCTCATCACAGGGCATCCGTGTGGTCTGACAGAATTGAACAGGAGTTTCACATGGCGAAGAAACCCAAGGCAGCCACCTTTATCAAAGACCCGCTCTGGTACAAGGATGCGGTGATCTATCAAGTTCACGTAAAATCATTTTTCGACTCCAATAACGACGGGATCGGCGACTTTCCCGGCCTGATCGCCAAACTCGATTACATCGCCGAACTCGGCGTCAACACCATCTGGCTGCTGCCGTTCTACCCGTCGCCACGTCGCGATGACGGCTATGACATCGCCGAATACCGCGGCGTACACAGCGACTACGGGACCATGGCCGACGCCAAGCGCTTTATCGCCGAGGCGCACAAGCGGGGTTTGCGGGTGATCACCGAACTGGTCATCAACCACACCTCCGATCAGCACCCGTGGTTCCAGCGGGCGCGCAAGGCTAAGCCCGGTTCGGCGGCGCGGGACTTCTATGTGTGGTCGGATGACGATCAGAAGTACGACGGCACCCGGATCATCTTCCTCGACACCGAGAAGTCCAACTGGACCTGGGACCCGGTCGCCGGACAGTACTTCTGGCACCGTTTCTATTCGCACCAGCCCGACCTGAATTTCGACAACCCGCAAGTGATGAAAGCGGTGCTGTCGGTGATGCGTTACTGGCTGGACATGGGCATCGACGGCCTGCGTCTTGACGCCATTCCGTATCTGATCGAGCGCGACGGCACCAACAACGAAAACCTGCCCGAGACCCACGATGTCCTCAAGCAGATCCGTGCCGAGATCGATGCCAATTACCCGGACCGCATGCTGCTGGCCGAGGCCAACCAATGGCCGGAAGACACCCAGCTGTACTTCGGTGACACCGATGCCGAGGGCGTCAACGGCGACGAATGCCACATGGCCTTCCACTTCCCGCTGATGCCGCGCATGTACATGGCGCTGGCCCAGGAAGATCGCTTCCCGATCACCGACATTCTGCGTCAGACCCCCGAGATTCCGGCCAACTGCCAGTGGGCAATTTTCCTGCGTAACCACGATGAGTTGACGCTGGAGATGGTCACCGACAAGGAGCGCGACTACCTGTGGAACTACTACGCCGCTGACCGTCGCGCGCGGATCAACCTTGGCATTCGTCGGCGTCTGGCGCCGTTGATGGAGCGTGACCGCCGCCGCGTCGAGCTGCTCAACAGCCTGCTGCTGTCGATGCCCGGCACGCCGACTTTGTATTACGGCGACGAAATCGGCATGGGCGACAACATCTACCTCGGCGACCGCGACGGCGTGCGTACGCCGATGCAATGGTCGATTGACCGTAACGGCGGTTTCTCCCGCGCCGATCCGGCCAGTCTGGTGCTGCCGCCGATCATGGACCCGCAATACGGTTATCTGTCGGTCAACGTCGAAACCCAGGCCGGCGATCCGCATTCGCTGCTGAACTGGACGCGGCGCATGCTCGCCGTGCGCAAGCAGTCCAAGGCGTTCGGTCGCGGCACGCTGAAGATGCTCTCGCCGAGCAACCGGCGGATTCTGGCCTACACCCGGGAATTCACCGACGCCGACGGCAAGCACGAAATCATTCTTTGCGTGGCCAACGTCTCGCGCAGCGCGCAGGCAGCAGAACTCGATCTGTCGGCCTACGTCGGCATGGTCCCGGTGGAGATGCTCGGCGGTAACGCGTTTCCGCCGATCGGCCAGTTGAATTTCCTCCTGACCCTGGCGCCGTACGGTTTCTACTGGTTCGCCCTGGCTGCGGAAAACCAGATGCCGAGCTGGCACGTGGAACCGGCGCAGAGCCTGCCGGACTTCACCACGCTGGTGCTGAAAAAACGCATGGAAGAACTGCTCGAAACGCCGACCCGCAACACCCTGGAGCAGAGCATCCTGCCGAGCTGGCTGCAGAACCGCCGCTGGTTCGCCGGCAAGGACGCGGCCATCGAGCAGGTCAATCTGGCCTATGGCGTGCGCTTCGGCGATGCGCAGCATCCGGTGCTGCTCAGCGAAATAGAAGTCACCAGCGCCGGGCAGACCAGCCGCTATCAACTGCCGTTCGGCTTCATCGCCGAAGATCAGGTCGGGCCGGCGTTGCCGCAGCAACTGGCATTGTCGCGTGTTCGTCGCGGGCGTCAGGTCGGTCTGATCACTGACGCGTTCAGCCTCGAAACGTTTGTCCACGCGGTGCTGCAAGGCATGCAGAGCAACACCGTGCTCAACTCCGAACAGGGCGAGATTCGTTTCGCGCCGACCGCGCAGCTGGAAAAACTCGGCCTCGGTGCCGAATCCGAGGTGCGTTATCTGTCGGCCGAGCAATCGAACAGTTCGGTGGTAATCGGCAACAGTCTGGTGCTGAAGCTGATCCGCAAGGTCGCTTCGGGTGTTCACCCGGAACTGGAAATGAGCGCGTACCTGACCGAGGCCGGTTTCGCCCACATCTCGCCGCTGCTCGGCTCGGTGATTCGCCGCGATGGCGCGGGCGAAGACAACCTGCTGATGATCGCCCAAGGCTATCTGAGCAATCAGGGCGATGCCTGGGAATGGACGCAGAACAACCTCGAACGGGCGTTGCGTGATGAGCTGGCGGACGCGATGTCCGAGCAGGAACAGCATTACAACGCCCTCGGCGAACTGAAGGACTTTGCCGGCATGCTCGGCCAGCGTCTGGGTGAAATGCACCAAGTGCTGGCGGCGCCAAGCAACAACCCCGACTTCGCCCCGCAAACCACCAGCGCCAAGGAGGCGCAAGCCACTGGCAAGGACGTCGCGGCGCAGGTCGAGCATGCGTTGAAGCTGCTCAAGCAACATCAGAGTCATCTGAGCGCGGCGGATCAGAAAATGGTCGCGCGGCTGCTGGACAACAAAAAAGTCATCCTCGGCCATGTGCAGGAACTTGCGCAGAAAGCTGTGGGCGGCTTGCGGATCCGCGTGCATGGCGACCTGCACCTGGGTCAGGTGCTGGTGATCAAGGGCGATGCCTATCTGATCGATTTCGAGGGTGAACCGGCGCGGCCGCTGCACGAACGGCGTGGCAAACACAGTCCGTACAAGGACGTCAGCGGCGTGCTGCGTTCCTTCGATTACGCGGCGGCGATGACGATCAACGTGCACAACGTCGATCACAGTCCAGAGTCGGAAGCGGCCCGCCATCGCGTTGCCGAGCGCTATCTGCGTGAGGCGCGCGAGGCATTTGTTCAGGCATATCGCCAAGCGGCAGCTAGTCTTGATCATGCCTGGCAGGATCCTGCAGGTGCCGACGCTGCGCTTGCGCTGTTCGGCCTGGAGAAGGCGGCCTATGAAGTGGCCTATGAAGCCGAAAATCGCCCCACGTGGCTGCCCGTGCCGTTGCACGGCTTGTATGGGTTATTGACGGGGCTTAAACCCTTTTCCGATCTTGGTGGAGAGTAGTCATGAGTGTCTCGAACAAGGAACAGGGTCACGCTAAAGAAGCGTTACTGCCGGCGGCGCGGGACATCGACGCCCTGGTGCGCGCTGAACACCACGACCCGTTTTCCATTCTCGGCCCGCATGGCGATGGTGCCGGTGGGCAATTTATCCGCGCTTATCTGCCCGGTGCATTGAAAGTCGAAGTGCTGGACAAGGACAGCGGTGAAGAGCGTGGCGAACTGCAAGCCACCGAAACACCGGGATTGTTTGTTGGTCACTTCAATCAGGCGCGGCCGTATCTGCTGCGCACGCGTTGGGCCGGCGGCGAACAGGTGGCGGAAGATCCGTACAGCTTCGGCCAGTTGCTCGGCGAAATGGATTTGTATCTGTTCGCTGAAGGCAATCACCGTGATCTGAGCAGCTGCCTCGGCGCGCAACTGACCACCGTCGATGGCGTCGACGGTGTGCGCTTTGCCGTGTGGGCGCCGAATGCTCGCCGAGTGTCGGTGGTCGGTGATTTCAACGTGTGGGATGGTCGCCGCCATCCGATGCGCCTGCGCCATCCATCCGGGGTCTGGGAGTTGTTTATTCCGCGCCTGCAAGCAGGGGAGTTGTATAAGTACGAAATCCTCGGCGCCCACGGCATCCTGCCGCTGAAGGCTGACCCGATGGCCTTGGCCACCAGCCTGCCGCCGGACACCGCGTCGAAAGTCGCCGCGCCGCTGCAGATCAACTGGCAGGATCAGGACTGGATGAACGGCCGCCGCGAGCGGCAGAAGCATTCAGCGCCGCTGTCAATCTACGAATTGCATGCCGGCTCGTGGCAGTGCGAACTGGACGATCTAGGCGAAGTCGCCCGCCAGTACACCTGGCCGGAACTGGCCGAGCGCTTGATTCCTTACGTCAAGGAGCTGGGTTTCACCCACATCGAACTGATGCCGATCATGGAGCACCCGTTTGGTGGTTCGTGGGGTTATCAGTTGCTCTCGCAATTCGCCCCGAGTGCCCGATACGGCACGCCAGAGCAGTTCGGTGAGTTCGTCGACGCCTGTCACCGCGCCGATATCGGCGTGATCCTCGACTGGGTGCCAGCGCATTTCCCTACCGATACCCATGGCCTGGCGCAGTTCGACGGCACCGCGCTGTACGAATACGGCAACCCGCTGGAAGGCTTTCATCAGGACTGGGACACGCTGATTTACAACCTGGGGCGCACCGAAGTTCACGGCTACATGCTGGCGTCGGCGTTGCACTGGTTGAAGCATTTCCACATCGACGGTTTGCGCGTTGATGCGGTGGCCTCGATGCTTTATCGCGACTATTCGCGCAAGGCCGGCGAATGGGTGCCGAACCGCCATGGCGGGCGCGAGAATCTGGAGGCGATCGATTTCCTCCGCCACTTGAATGACGTGGTCGAACTGGAAGCGCCGGGCGCGCTGGTGATCGCCGAGGAGTCCACCGCATGGCCGGGCGTCAGTCAGAGCACCCAGCAGGGTGGTCTCGGTTTCGCCTACAAATGGAACATGGGCTGGATGCACGACTCGCTGCACTACATCCAGCAGGACCCGGTGTACCGCGCGCACCATCACAACGAATTGAGTTTCGGCCTGGTTTACGCCTGGTCCGAGCGCTTCATCCTGCCGATTTCCCACGACGAAGTGGTGCACGGCAAGCACTCGCTGATCGACAAGATGCCCGGCGATCGTTGGCAGAAATTTGCCAACCTGCGCGCCTATCTGAGTTTCATGTGGACCCATCCGGGCAAGAAGCTGCTGTTCATGGGTTGCGAGTTCGGCCAGTGGCGCGAGTGGAATCACGATCAGCAACTGGACTGGTACCTGCTGCAATACTCGGAACACAAAGGCGTGCAGAAACTGGTCGGCGACCTCAATCGCTTGTACCGCGAAGAACCGGCGCTGCACGATCAGGACGATGCGCCGCAGGGTTTCCAGTGGTTGATCGGCGATGATGCGATCAACAGCGTGTACGCGTGGCTGCGCTGGAGCAAGGACGGAAAACCGGTGCTGGTGGTGGCCAACTTTACTCCGGTGCCGCGTCAGTCGTACCGGGTCGGGGTGCCGTTCGCCGGGCGCTGGAACGAACTGCTCAACAGCGATGCCGACACCTACGCCGGGTCCAATTATGGCAATGGCGGCGGGGCGTTTACCGAAGAGGTGCCGAGCCATGGCCAGTCGTTGTCGCTGGAGCTGAATCTGCCGCCGCTGGCGGTGTTGATTCTCAAGCCGGAGGGTTGATCCGGCACCGTGGTGCTGCAATTCGCGAGCAGGCTCGCTCCCACATTGAATGCATTCTCCTGTGGGAGCGAGCCTGCTCGCGATGGCGTCTTCACCACCGCATCCGCACCCCCAGACTTCCAATCAACCCGTTCAGATCGTTGTCATCCACGTCACTGCTGTAATCGGCGCTGACATACAGGCTGACCGCCGGCGTCACTCGCGCCACCAACCCCAATCCCAACTCGACCGTTGATGACTTGCGGCTGCTGCTGATCTTGTCGACCTGATCGAGAGTCACCGTGTTGCCGGTATACACCGTGTGCCAGAGGTTGGTACGCACATAGGGTTCCACTGGCAGGCCGTTCACATCGTAACTGCCTTTGAGGCGGGCGCCGACGCGGCCGCTCCACGCCGACAGATCCGTTGAAGACGCATTGCCGGAGCCCGCGTACGGCGTGTCGAGGGTGATGCGCTGGTTGATCAGTTGCGCCTGGGGTTCAACCACCCAGTTCCCGCCCAGGCCGATCGGATATCCACCTTCGACCGAGAAGGTCATTGCACTGCCTTCGGTGGCCTGGCGCGCGCCTTGTTCGTTACGACTGAAACCGCTGACCCGGCCACCGCTGGCCGACAGGTCGACATGCCAGCCCTGCGCGCCAGTCAGACGGTAATAAGCACCGAGGCTCTGGCCTTGCAGATTCAGGGTGTCGGTGGTCGGATCGGCGAGGGCGCGGCTGCTGATCAGGCCGGCGCTGTTGGCCTGGATCTGGTTGTATCCGCCAATCAGGCCGAGCGTCTGGGTGTGACCGCCGGCGCTTTGCACGGTGAGCACGGGCGGGCCTTTGAAGTCGCCGTTGCCGGGGGTGGCAAAACCTAGCGAAAGTACGTCGGTTTGCGCTTGCCGGGCGCTTTGTCCGTACAACCGGTCCCAGGCTGCTGGCGCCAGATCTTCGGTGATCAGGTCGGTGCCGCGCAAATCGGGACGTGGACTCAGGCGTTGTGGCTCGGGGGTGACAACGGTCGCCGGCAGGGTCAGAACGGGCATGTCCTGGCGATACCAGGGAGTGGTTTCATCCGCCGCAGGTCCGGCCTGCGCCTCCATGGATGAGCACAGCAGAATCGAACTCGACACTGTGCAAAACGTCACTTTGATCTCTTGTGGGGTGAATGAGCTTTTCATGGAGGTCTACCTTGCAAGCGCATGCGGGATCTCTTTTCTGGCGTCTCTCCTACCCCGAACGAGGGGCGACCGAATGGAGCGGGGCGAACCGCGGCGCTCGATTTCGCGAGTGCCGGAAGGGTCGCCCCGGTGAGTGATTCCGGGGGTAGTAAGGTAGAGATAAGAAGAGTGATGCCCATGCGTCAAGAAACTGCACGATGAGCGGTACAGATAAATCAGGCGCTGCAAGCGTTTGTTTTTCTGCACATATCCAAGTCATTGTCTGTGCTTACAAATGCACTTCCACCGCCAGCGGCAAATGATCCGACAAGTGCGTCCACGGCTTGTTACCGAGGATCTGCGGGTCGTGGCTGCTGGCATTGCGCAGGTAGATGCGGTCCAGGCGCAGCAGTGGAAAACGCGCAGGGTAGGTCTTGGCCGGGCGGCCGTGGTGGCGTTCGAAGGCTTCGTGCAGGTAATCGCGGCGGGCGAGGGCGGCATTGCCCTGCAGCTGCCAGTCATTGAAGTCGCCGGCAATGATAACCGGTGCATCGTCGGGCAATGATTCGAGCAACTGGCAAAGCAGCTGCAACTGCAATTGGCGGTGGCTTTCCAGCAGGCTCAGGTGCACGCAGATTGCATGCACTTCGGCGTGGCCCGGCACGTCCAGCACGCAGTGCAGCAGGCCTCTGCGCTCGGGGCCGGTGATCGACACGTCGAGGTTGCGGTATTCGCGGATCGGGTATTTCGACAGCAGCGCATTGCCGTGATGACCATCGGGGTACACCGCGTTGCGCCCGTAGGCGAAATCGCTCCACATGCTGTCGGCGAGAAATTCGTATTGCGAGGTTTGCGGCCATTCCTGGTAGCGATTGGAGTGGCGCTCGTGTTCGCCCACCACCTCCTGCAGAAACACCAGATCAGCCGAGGTGCTGCGCACCGCTTCGCGCAGTTCCGGCAGGATGAAGCGCCGGTTGAGGGCGGTAAAACCCTTGTGAGTGTTGACCGTCAACACGCGCAGGCGATGGATGACGGGTGCGTCGACGGCGTGACGCTTGGGATCGCTGGACACGTTCACTCCTCTGAAAAAACGGCTTCCTGTTCATGCGACTGGTCTGTGAGCGGGCAGTTCCTTCCAGATGCCTCAGGCCGTAATACAAATCACCAGAGCCACCAGTAAACCTGTGGGAGCGAGCTTGCTCGCGAAAGCGGCCTCCCGATCGACCAATCTCCGACTGAATGCACTCGGTCAAATTGTGGGAGCTGGCTTGCCAGCGATGACGGCTCACAAGCCGACCAACCTCCCACTGAATGCAAGCATTCCAACTGTGGGAGCGGCGGTGCGACGATTCGACTTGCTCGCGAAAGCGGCCTATCAGACAAAATCAAAACAACAGAGCAAACCCCGCAAATAAACATAACCCCGCAACCATGTTTAAAGTACACGAACCGTTACGCCATAACGGCTACAACGCCTTGCGCCGTTACCTACGCGTACGCCAGAATCCGCCGGCTTACACGGCTATGCGTTGGGCTTATCGTTTCCCTGTCACTGGAAAGCAGTGATCGGGTTTGGTAGCCCATTTCGGTACGGTCGTATGGCGTCACCTTATGCAGCCTCTTTTTTGCGGCTCAGTTTTATATGGTGGACATGCGTGGGGCTCATTCGTGAGCGCCGGGTTCCGTATCGACCGGTCTACCAACCCGCGCATGGCCGCCACCCATCGTTTGGTAGCGAGGGTGATGGCTCCTATTTCTCGATACGGAGTTTCATCCATGTTCAAAGCCACACCCAACCCCCCGGACACCTCAATCCCGTACGACCCGGCCCTCGACCCGCAGAAGATAAAAGCGGCAACCGACCGCGCCATCAACTTCTACCTCAACCCCGGCGCACTGAAGATCTCGATCCCTTCAGCCTCGTCATGCAAGGCGAACAGAATCTTCCTCATCGACCCCACCGTGGACGAAGAAACCTTGCTCATCGAAGCCTGCGAATCTCTGGCAGCTGCCAGCGACATGGCCCGCGACATCGGCGACTCCGTCGACAACCCACAGCGCCGGGCGATGCTGATGCTGCATCAGGTAATCATGCTCAGTGAACTGATGGTCAACCGGGTACTGGACGGCCGCCGCGTGCCGAACTAATTGCCCGGTCCCCCTGTAGGAGCTGCCGCAGGCTGCGATCTTTGATCTTGATCTTTAAAAGCAACATCAAAAGATCGCAGCCTTCGGCAGCTCCTACAGGAAGTCATTCTTCCAAAGTGCCTCGATCGGAGTTCCATCTGATGCCCGAAACCCCACCCAATCCGCCAGTCACAGACCCGCTATCACCCTACGAATCCCTCAACTCAAGAAAACTCCACGAAGCCGCCGAACGCGCCCTCGACCACTATCTCGCGCCCGCGCACATCATGGCAACGCCGTACACCCCCAGCAGCATGTTCATGGTCAACCCGCAAACCGACACCGAATCCCTGCTGGCCAACGCCTGCGAATCCCTGGCCTCAGCCACGGTCATGCTCGGTGAACTCGCCGGCACGCTGGAGGGGCCGAGTCGTAATACGGCGCTGGGCATTGCGCAGGTGGTGATGCTGGGGGAGTTGGCGGTGAATCAGGCGCTGGATAATGTTGTGCCCAAGGAATAGGCGTTGACAGTTCTGGCCTCTTCGCGAGCAAGCCCGCTCCCACAGTGGATCTGCGTTGATCACTGGTTAAGTGCCCGGCAAAGATCCCTTGTAGGCGTGAGTCTATTAAATAAATTCGTCCCCTTATCACGCCTTATTCCAGATTGTTTTTCGCAGCCCAAGAATTGGCCTGCATATATTTTGAGTAATGGAGGTGAGTATTCGGATACAGCTGTGCTCGGGTTAATTGCTCGGGGTAACACTTTCGTGGGAAAGCATTACCCCGGCCAACAACCTCCTGTGTTCACTTCAGTTCATCGAAAACACACCAGCTTTAGGAGCAACTGCTAAGCACCTCCCCATCAAGGAGAGGCGCTTAGCGTGGATTACCGTTTTTTGAATCAGCGATGCTCTTGGAAAAGTGATCTCCTCTGAACTTATGTTCCGGGGGAGCACCTTTTGTTCATCTGCGCCCCTTCCACCGGTGTATTCCAGGCAACAGAAACTTTTTAGTTTTTGAAGGCGATCGTGTTTAACCTGAAATAATTAAGTTGATTAAGTTCACCCGTCGCCGTGAGTACGAATTGGATAGTATCGAACGCCTGACCGTTGTCCGGGGCGACGGTTCTTTCAAAAATTTGATGGTCGTGGTCGGTGCTGCCCTCGTAGAACGTCATTGAGGACACCACACTATTTTTTTGTATGAACTCTAGCTTGATTTTTAATTGCCGCGCAGCCAAGTGGCAATTGATTGTCATACTCTTGGCATCATTTTGATGCAGTGCTATTGAGTACGCAAATGTGTCTAAAACACTTATGCGCCTTAGATAACTCCACAGACCCGTGGAATAGTCAAACACCGAGCTGCGACAGCTACCATATCCCTCAGTGTTTACAATAACCGTCGTTTTGGTTTTCGTCCCCTGCATGAAGCTCCCTGGATCTATGATCGTGTTCTCGGCATTCGGTCGTGGATATGTCTGAAAGTCTTCGACGAGGAAAACAGGAGCGACCACGTTCACTATCCACTCTCCCGACTCCGTCCCGCTGCCATACAACGCCTTGGCTTTGAACACATGCTTCGTACGTGTCAGCCCGGTCAGCTCTACCGTCCATATACCTTTCTCATCGGCTCTGGCCTTTTTGCCAGTGGAGGTGGCTCCGTCGTAAATCTCCACCTCAAGAAAGGTGTTCGCCGTCCCCGTCAGGCGGATACGGGTGTCAGGAGTACTTCCACCATTGCTGATTGGCTGCCCGTTGGAATCCTGCGCGGCGGTGATGGCCGGCCTCACGCCATTCAACGCCGTCAAACGCCAAAGGTTCGATGTCGGATTGTTCGCGTATTGGCCAACGGCCTTCAAGGTGTGCAGTACGTCCAGCGATAACCCGCTCACGGTACGGGTCCAGGTTCTGTCGGGGCCAGCTTCCGCGATGCCTTTGGAGATTGCACCGAGGAAAACTTCCACCTTCTGGCCATCAGGCGCGGAGCCAGTGAGCGTGACGCTGGTGTGCACGGTATGACCGTTATCGGGAATGTTCCAGTTGCTCTGATCTTTTACTGAGGTGATGGTCAGTGCGGTATTGGCCGTCACCGTCAACGTCCACGCCGCGGACACCTGCCCACTGCCATACAGCGCGATGGCGGTGAAGCTGTGAGCGGCCACGCTCAAGCCTGTCAGGGTCAGTTCCCACAGGCCGGTCGTCAGGTTAACCGTGGCTTCACCTTTGACGGTGGTGCCATCCTTGATCTGGACTTTCTGACCTTTGGCCC